>JACKAX010000020.1 GCA_020634875.1 Anaerolineales bacterium
CCCCAATTTTCAAAGGGGCACCACAGGCCGTCCACGAGCAGGGAATCTTTGAGCGAGACGTTGCCGTAGCGTAGTTCGCCCATGCGCCCTTCGACGAGGTACGGGGCACGGGACATGCTTTCCACGCCGCCCGCGACGTAAAGATCGCCATCCCCTGCTCGGATCGCTTGCGAGGCGAGCATCACCGCTTTCAGCCCGGAGCCGCACACTTTGTTGACGGTCATGGCCCCAACACTGCTGGGGAGTCCGCCGAAAATGGCGGTTTGGCGGGCGAGGTTTTGTCCGGCTCCGGCAGAGACAACGTTGCCCATAATGACTTCGTTGACTTCGGCGGGGTCGGGCAGGTTGGCACGTTCGACAGCGGCGCGGATGACGGTTGCCCCGAGTTCAGCAACAGGGACATTCCCTAACGCACTGCGGAACTTGCCGATGGGCGTCCGCACGGCGCTGAGAATGACGGGTTCGTGATTTCCGTTGGTGGTCATGTGAGTTCTCCTGAAGATTTCCCTAAAGAGGGTTCGTAATGAGGTAAAGATAATCGAAAAAAAGGGATGTGTGGGGGATGCACATCCCCCACACATCCCTTTTTTCGGGCTAACCCTTTTTGGGTACGATTTAGTTTAAGTCCTTGAAGTATAGACGGTTTAAGTTACAGATGAATTACTTCGCGAGTGGCCACGCCTCCCTCACCTTCTTCCACGTCACCTCCAACGCCTCCGGCAGCACCCGTGTCTCCCCCACCGCGGTCATAAAATTGACATCCCCCACCCAGCGCGGGACGATATGAATGTGCAAGTGTGCGGCTACGCCCGCGCCCGCTGCCTCGCCCAGGTTGATGCCCACGTTAAACCCTTGGGGGTAGTAGATGCCTGTCAGGACTTGGGTCGCCCGCGTGGTCAGTTCCATCATCTCCGCGCGGGTGATGGGGTCGAGCGCTTCCAGGGTGGGGCAGTGTTCGTAGGGAAGCACCATCACGTGCCCGTTGGTGTACGGAAAGCGATTGAGAATGACAAACGCCTGTGCCCCGCGGAAGACGATCAGGTTTTGGTCGGAATCTTCTTCTGCTAGAGCGAGGCAAAAGACACAGCCGTTTTTGGGGGAGTTGTTGGTAATGTAGGACATGCGCCAGGGGGTGAAAAGGTGGTTCATAAAATCAGTCGGTCAAAGGAAAAGTATTGAACAAATTGTAGCAGTTTTCAGAAGGGGGCGGAATAGTTGACACCTTTTAAGCGTGGGAGTATCCTTGCCCCCATGTCCCAGATGTCCCTCTTTCAGCCCGACGCCCCCCCCACCTGGTCCGTCACCGACCTCACTCGCTATATGCGCGAACTGCTCGAAAGTGACCACAACCTCACCGACCTCTGGATTACCGGGGAAGTCTCCAACGTCTCCACACCCAAATCCGGGCATCTCTACTTCACCCTCAAAGACGCCAACGCCAGTCTAAAATGCGTCATGTGGAAACCCCAGGTCATGCGCCTGCGCTTCCCCCCGCGCGACGGTGACGCCATCGAAGTCCACGGCGCACTCAGCATCTACGAACAAGCCGGGCAATACCAACTCTACGCTGACCTCATCCGCCAAACCGGCGAAGGCGCGCTCTACCAGGAATTTATGCGGCTCAAGGCCAAACTGGAAAACGCGGGCCTCTTTGACGAAGACCGCAAACGCCCGATCCCCGCATGGCCGCAGACCATTGGACTCGTCACCTCTCCCACAGGTGCGGCGTTGCAGGATATGTTGAACACGATCCGCCGCCGTTATCCGCTTGTCCGCGTGATCCTCGCCCCCACCGCTGTACAGGGCATCGAAGCGCCTCCCGGAATTATACGGAGTCTAACTGCGTTAGCCCAACAAATGCCTCCTCCCGACATTATCATCGTCGCCCGCGGCGGAGGTTCCATCGAAGACCTGTGGGCGTTCAACGACGAATTCGTCGTCCGCGCGGTCGCCACCTCCCCCATCCCCGTGATCTCCGGCGTGGGACATGAAACCGACTTCACCCTCACGGATTTCGCCGCCGATCTACGTGCTCCCACCCCCACCGCCGCCGCCGAACTCGCCACCCCCAACCAGACCGACCTCCGCGCCGCCCTCACCGACCTGCGCCGCGAACTTACTGAAACCACCCTTGAAACCGTCAACACCCGCCGCTGGAATCTGTCCGACGCCCAGAATCGTCTGCTCCGTCAAGCCCCCCGCGCCCGTATCCTCAACGACCGCCAACGCCTCGATGACCTCACCCGCCGCGCGGAAACCGCCCTCAACCACCGACAACAACTCCACCGCACCCGTCTCGACGGCCTGACCCAAAAACTAACCGCCCTCAACCCTCTCGCCATCCTCGAACGCGGTTACGCGGTCGTTACTCAAGCTGATGGGCAAGTCGTCCGCCGGGTGAGCCAGGTTTCCCCCGGCGACCCCCTCACCCTTCGCCTCGCCGACGGCACCCTCCCCGCCCGCGCAGAGTAGAACGTAAAGCGTAAAACGTAGAACGAGCAAATAAAAAATAACCAATCACACATAACAAATAACAAATTTTCGTCCCATGCCCGACCTCACCCCCGAAAAACGCACCATCCTGATTGAAGCCATCAAAGACTTCAACGACAAACTTGCCACTTACAGCATCAATCTTTCTGCCCAGGCATTCACCAACGCGATGAAATTGGGCTTCGGCATCTTAGCCTTGCCCTTGTTGATCGTTTTGGGCTTGTCCTGGCTCCAACATAAACTTGATTTTTCAGGTATCTTCGTGTTTACCTGTGCTGCCTTCATCATCTCCGCTTTGTTTGCCGCCTTCGTATCCCGCCGGGCCAAGCAACTGGCTGTCAGTGACAATTACACCCAAGACATCAACCCGGAAATTGTCCAATTTCTGGCCGATCATCAATTTACCCGTCGCCAGTTCGATGAAGTCGCTGATGACGTTCTTGCCGCCGATGCTCCCCTTCGGGAATACCTTGTTACCCCCTCGAAATAATCCATGTCCGATTCAGAACTTTCCACCCTCTCCTACGAACAAGCCTTCGCCGAACTCCAGACAATCGTTACTGCCTTGGAAGCCGAAGACCATCCGCTCGAACAATCCATTGCCCTGTTTGAGCGCGGCCAACAACTGGCCCAACATTGTGCCACCCTGCTCGATCAAGCCGAAATCCGGGTTCAACAACTCACCGAAGCCGAGATGTCTGCTTAACTTTGGCGGGGCGAATCATGAAGGAATTATTTTCTAATCAAATCTTATTAGCCGCGTTTATTGCCTGGCTGCTTGCCCAAATTATCAAAGTCCCCATCGAATATCTCCGCACCCGGAAATGGAATTGGGCAGTCTTGCTCAGCACAGGTGGGATGCCTAGCTCTCACTCCGCACTCGTGAGCGCGGTGGCACACGGTGTTGGCTTGCGTGAGGGGTTTAATTCATCCATGTTTGCCATCGTGTTCGTTCTCACGGCCATCGTGGTATACGATGCCACCGGCATTCGTCGTCAGGCGGGATTACACGCCGAACTGATCAACGCCTTCATCAACGACCTCACCGCCGGACACCCGATCAAAGAAGCACAGCAGAAACAACTGAAAGAAATCCTCGGTCACACCCCCCTCGAAGCCATCGCGGGCATTATTTGGGGCGTGAGTTTTGCGTGGTTCTTTTGGTGGTTGTGGAAATAACCAAATTTCGGAAGTCTCCGCATGGCATCCTTGCAAAAATCATTCCCCTTTCTATCATCTTCCCGCTCCAAAAATGTCTAAAAGACTTCCGAAATTTAGTACGCAAAAAAAGCGGGCCGACACAGTACTGTGTCGGCCCGCTTTTTTTTTCGGAAAGAAAGGTTATCCCCCCAACAAACTCGGAATTTCCTCCGGGTGTTTCGCAACTCGGACGTTTGCCGCTTCCAACGCCTTGATCTTCTCTGCGGCGGTGCCGGAACCACCTTCGACAATGGCTCCTGCGTGGCCCATGCGTTTGCCTGGAGGCGCAGTCTGTCCGGCGATGAAGGACACGACCGGTTTGGTCATATGATGACGGATGTAGTCCGCCGCTTTTTCTTCATCCGTCCCACCGATTTCGCCGATCATGACGACTTTGTCGGTCTGGGCGTCTTCCTCGAACATTTGCAGCACGTCAATGAAATCGGTGCCACGCACAGGGTCGCCACCAATGCCGACGCAGGTGCTCGCGCCCATGCCCACCTGTTTGAGAGCGTACAACACTTCGTAGGTCAGCGTCCCCGAACGAGACACGATCCCCACGTTGCCGGGGATGGCGATGTCGCCGGGGATGATGCCCACTTTCGCTTCACCGGGGGTGATCAGGCCAGGGCAATTCGGCCCGAGCAGGCGCACGCCCTTTTGGTGGAGATAGGCCCGAACACGCATCATGTCCGAGATCGGAATCCATTCGGACAGGCAGACGATGAATTTGATGCCGGAGTCGGCGGCTTCGTAAATGGAATCGATGGCAAATTTGGCCGGGACGAAGATCACGCTGGTGTTTGCGCCGGTCGCTTCAACGGCGACTTTGCAGGAGTCGAAAACGGGGACTTTGTCGTCCAAAATCCATTGGCCGCCCTTGCCGGGAGTGACGCCGCCGACGAGGTTGGTGCCATATTCCATCATCAACCGGGCGTGAAATTGCCCTTGTGAACCGGTAATGCCCTGGCCGATGAGGCGGGTGTTTTTGTCTACTAAGATGCTCATAATTAGCCTCCTTGTGCCGCCGCCACAACTTTCTGTGCGGCATCGGTCAGGGTTTCTGCCGTCCCCATGTTGGCGTTTGCCAGCAATTCACGGCCTTCTTTGGCATTCGTGCCAACCAGTCGGACGACCATCGGAACGTGGACGCCGACCTCTTTCATCGCGGCGAGGATGCCCATCGCCACATCGTCACAGCGGGTGATGCCGCCGAAGATGTTGATCAAGATCGCTTTGATGTTCGGCTCTTTGAGGATGATACGGAACGCGGCCGCGACTTTGTCGGGTCCCGCGCCGCCGCCGATGTCCAGGAAGTTGGCGGGGGAACCGCCGAACAGCTTGATCACGTCCATCGTCGTCATTGCCAACCCCGCACCGTTGACCATACAACCGATGTTGCCGTCAAGTTTGATGTAGGACAGGTCGTATTTTTTCGCTTCGATTTCGGATGCCTCTTCCACGTCGAGGTCGCGCATCGCTTCCAGGTTGGGATGGCGACCGACAGAGAGAGCGTTGTCGTCAATGGACATTTTGCCGTCCACGGCCACCAACTTGCCTTCACCGGTAATGACGAGGGGGTTGATCTCCGCGAGGGTGGCATCGTTGTCACGGTACACTTCCCAAAGTTTGCGGGAGATGGCGATGAACTGGTTCCACTGTTCGCGGGGGAGGTCCATCCCGATGGCGACATCGCGTGCCTGATAATCGCGCAAGCCCATGAGCGGGTCAATGTGCATCCGAATGATTTTTTCGGGGGTGACGCGGGCAACTTCCTCGATTTCCACGCCCCCAGCGGCGGAGGCCATCAGCACAGGTTTGCGCGCGGCCCGGTCGTTGGTGATGCCCAGGTAAATCTCGGTTTTGATGTCTGCAGCGGGATCGATCAATACTTTCCGCACGGGCAGACCTTTGATCGTCATGCCCAGAATTTGGGTGGCGAGTTGCTCAACTTCTTCAGGGTTGCTGGCGAGTTTGATGCCGCCCGCTTTCCCACGTCCGCCGGTCAAGACCTGCGATTTAACAACAACACGGCCACCAATCGCTTCGGCGATGGATTTCGCCTCTGCTGGGGTGGCCGCGACTTTCCCGCTCGGGACGGGAATGCCATATTGGGCAAAAATGCCCTTGGATTGGTATTCATGTAAGTTCATTGAAGATAGGACTCCTGGTTTGGATTCAACAGGTGATCCCCTTTAGGGGTAATCACGCGGGGATTATACCCCCAAAAAAACGTAATCCGTATCTTGTATTGTGTATTTCGTATCGTTGATCTTACGCAACACGCCTCCATTAAAACTTCCTAACCCTCCGGGAACTAACTCCCCTCCTCGAATCGTCTATAATAAACCCACTCCCAAGGTGTCCTCGCTTCAAACCCTTGTCTCCCCCGGATTTTCCCATGTCCACCATTCCAACGACTGTTTCTCGCCCCCCTTCTTCCTCTGCCCCCCTCCCCATTCTTCCCCAAATGTTGCTCGCACTTTTTGGCGGGCTATTCCTGGCCTTTCTTGCGTTGAGCGGGTATGCCGTCGCGTACCAGTATCAGCATGCAGGGGTCATCTTTCCAGGGGTGCGGGTCGCAGGGATAGATGTTTCGGGGATGACCACTGCCGAGGCCAGCGAAGCACTTTGGGAACAGCTCACCTTCCCGGAGCAGGGGCGGGTCGCCTTTCAGGATGGGAGTACGGTCTGGGTCGCGAAACCCGCGGAACTGGGGCTTGTGCTCGATGCGAATAATAGCGCCCTCGCTGCGTATCAGGTCGGGCGGAGCGGGAATCCCGTGTTCCAGTTTTTCGCCCAAATCAACGCGTTTCGCGCGGGCAAAGATTTATCCCCGCTCCTGGTTTACGATGAAAACGTCGCTCGTGCCTACCTTGCCAATCTTGCGACCACGATAGATCGCCCTACCGTTGAAGCGGGGCTGGGTGTTAACGGGGTGGAAGTGACCCTCCGCTCCGGGCAAGTGGGGCGCACGCTGGACATTGACGCCACCCTGCCGCTCATCGGTGAGCAGGTGAAAACCCTGGCGGATGGCCTGATTCCCCTGGTCATTCACGAGACCCCGCCCGTCATTTTTGACGCCAGTGTCCAGGCAGATGTCGCCCGCCAGATTTTGTCCGCCCCGCTCGTGTTGACCATCCCCGCCAGTGCGGGCGACCCCGGACGTTGGGAAATAGATGTCGCGACCCTCGCGGGGATGCTCGCCATCCAGCGTGTGCCCACCGCCGAAGGGGAACAGTATCAGGTTGGGATCAGCACCGAGTATTTGCGTGGCTTTCTCGTCAACATTGCCCCCGGCCTCGAACGTTACCCCGCCAACGCCCGTTTCATCTTCAACGATGACACCCGCCAACTTGAAGTGATCCAGCCCAGCACCACCGGGCGCAGTTTGCTGATCGAAGACTCCCTCGCCGCCATCCAACAAAAACTTTCCGCGGGCGAACACAACGCCGAACTGGTTTTTGAGACCAATCTTCCCGCCGCGCCCGATACCGCGACCGCCGCTGACTTGCACATCACCGAACTTACTAGCGTGCAGACTTCCTATTTTTACGGTTCCAGCGCTGAACGCCTGCAAAACATCACAGTTGCGGCCTCCCGCTTTCACGGATTGCTCGTTGCTCCGGGCGAGACCTTTTCGATGGCGTCGGTGTTGGGGGATGTGAGTCTGGATACGGGGTTTGCGGAGGCGTGGATCATTTTCGGCGACCGGACGATCAAAGGCGTGGGCGGCGGCGTGTGTCAGGTTTCGACCACGCTCTTCCGCACCGCGTTTTTCGGCGGGTATCAGATTGACGAACGGTATTCGCACGCTTACCGGGTCACGTACTACGAACAAACCGCGGGCGGCGGAATCAACGCCAACCTCGCGGGCCTGGATGCGACCGTGTACGTCCCCCTCGTGGATTTCAAATTCACCAACGACTCCTCCTCCTGGCTTTTGATGGAAACCTACGTGAACCCCACCGCACGCACCCTGACCTGGAAGTTTTACTCCACCTCCGACGGACGCACCGTCGAATGGAACACCAGTGGCCTCCAAAATATTCAAGACCCACCTGACCCGCAATACGTCGAAAATTCGGCCTTAGCCAAAGGGGAGATCAAACAGGTGGACTGGGCTGTTGCGGGCGCAGATGTCACCGTCACCCGCACGGTTACCCGTGATGGCGTAGTCATTCACGCCGACACCTTCAACACGCATTACCAACCCTGGCGCGCCGTCTACGAATACGGCCCCGGCACGAAACTCCCCAAAGACGACAACTAAGGAAGAGCGCAAAACTCACTTTTGGTGCAATGGTACACAGAAGGCACAGATAGCACAGAATCCACAGAAATAATTTCTTGAAAATCTTCTGTGTTCCTCTGTTCCCTCTGCGTCCTCTGTGTACCATCGCTCAATGTGAAAAAGTAACTTTTGCGGTATAGGTAGGGAATTGCGCTTTTGCAAATCGCGCTACATCTGCCCCCACCCGCCCCCGCCGGGTGTCCGCACGCTTAACACATCCCCCGCTTGTAAATCTACACTCCCCTTGCTCGGAATGGGAATCTCGACCCCGTCCCGGATAATGACATTTTCTCCAACCGTGCCGGATTCCCCTCCCGCCAACCCGTATGGCCCCCGCGCCCGCCGTTCGCTGATCAAACTAGCTTCCGCGGGGAACCGTACCCGAATATCCCGCCGCACCCCATCACCTCCCGCGTGCAGCCCCGCTCCCCCCGTCCCCCGCCGAATTTCATACCGCTCCACAAGAAACGGATACGCATACTCCAACGCTTCCACGGGCGTGTTGAGCGTGTTCGTCATGTGCGAGTGCCGCGCCGAAAGCCCCGTCCCGTGCGGATGTCCGCCCATCCCGCCCGCGATGGTTTCGTAGTAGGTGTAAGGCCTTTCCCCGGCTATTCCCCCGATGAGCGTATTATTCATCGTCCCCTGACTGGCCGCGGGAATCCGGTCGGGCATGGCTTGTGCGAGTGCGCCGAGTAACACATCGGTGATGCGCTGGCTGGTTTCGACGTTGCCCCCGGCGACCGGGGCAGGCCACCGCGCGTTGACCACCGTTCCTTCGGGGGTAACCACTTCAATCGGGGCGAGCGCACCGGTGTTGTTTGGCACTTCCATCCCCAACAATCCCCGAAAAACATAATACACTGCCGAGAGGGTAATCGCCCGGACGGCGTTGACGCTGCCCCGTTGTTGGGGTGCGGAACCCGTAAAATCCACCGTTGCCCGATCATCTTCCACGGTGATCGCGACGCGGATGCGGACAGGGTCGGTTCCCACGCCGTCGTCGTCGAGAAAATCTTCGAAGGTGTACATCCCGTCGGGGATGGTGCGGAGCAGGTTGCGGGTGAGACGTTCGGTGTAGGCCATCAATTCGGCGGCGTGGAAGGAGACTTCGTCCGCACCGTAGCGAGTGACCATTTCCTGCATTCGGGATACGCCCCGCGCGTTGGCAGCGAGTTGGGCATGGAGGTCTCCCGCGCGCTCTCCCGGCGTGCGGACGTTGGCGAGGATCATATCCCACACCCCCGCGTTGATCTCGCCCCGTTCCACCAACTTGACCGGGGGAATGATCAGCCCCTCTTGGATGATCTCGCGGGCGATGGGCATGGAGCCAGGTTTCATGCCGCCAACATCGGCGTGGTGGGCGCGGGAGGCGGCGAAACCGAAAAGAATCGGCGATTGGTTGGTTGGTTCGATGAAGATGGGAGAGACGAGGGTGATGTCGGGGAGGTGGGAGCCGCCGCGGAAGGGGTCGTTGAGGATGATGACATCGCCAGGATGGAGGGTGGTGAACCGAGCAATGGCAGCTTTGACGGAGAGGGGCATCGCGCCGAGATGGACGGGGATGTGGGCGGCTTGGGCGATCATGTCGCCACGGGCGTCGAAGAGGGCACAGGAGTAGTCGAGCCGTTCTTTGATGTTGGGGGAATAGCTGGCGCGCCGGAGGAGGGCCCCCATTTCTTCGGGGATGGCGGCGAAGAGGTGTTTGAAGATTTCCAGGCGGATGGGATTCATGGAGGGGGAGGGGAAGTAGGAATTAGGAAGGGGAAAGGGGAAAGGGGGAATCAGGAATTGCCAATGAGGATGTTCAAGTTTGAGTAGGAGTCTACTTCCACGTGGTCGGTTTCTCCGATCAAAATCGTGGTGTCGGGGCGGAGGATGAGGGCGGGGCCGGGGATGCGGTTGCCGGAGGTGAGGCGGGGGCCGTCGTAGAGGGGGAGGTCGCGCGAGGTGGGAGTGAGGTAAACAGGGCGATGTCCGAGGTAGGCGGGGGATGGGTCGTGGGGGCCGCGGGGGGCCGGGGGAATTTCCGGGGAGGGGACACGGCCTTCGGCGTGGACGCGGAGGGTGACGATTTCGAGTTCGCCGCGCGGGGGGGCGTATCCGTAGGTTTGGCGATAGGTTTCTGTGAAGGTTTCGCGCCAGGTGTCAGTAAAGGGAATGGTGAGTTCGTAGGATTGGCCGCGGTAGCGCATGTCGAGGCGGGGTTCGAGGGTGAGGGCGTCTTCGGGAAGGTTTTCGGCGAGGAGGTCGGTGCGGGCGCGGGTGAGGAGGGGGGCGAAGGCGGTTTGGATTTCGGCGGTGGGGGTATCGCCGGGGAGCATGACGGTTTGGGAGTAGTCTTTGATGATATCGGCCATGATCATGCCGAGGGCGGAGAAGACGGAGGCGTAGGGGGAGATGAGGACGCGGGGGATGCCGAGGGCACGGGCGAGGGCGGTAGCATGGAGCCCGCCTGCGCCGCCGAAGGAGACGAGGGTGAAGTCGGCGGGGTCGTGGCCGCGTTCGACGGAGATGACGCGGAGGGCGCGGGCCATGTGGGCGTTGGCAATTTCGATGATGCCGAGGGCGGTTTCTATGGGGGTGAGCCCAAGTTGTTCAGCGAGGGGGGCGAGGGCGGCTTGGGCGAGTTCGGGGTAGAGGGGCATTTGTCTGCCGAGGAAGTGGTCGGGGAGGAGGCGACCTAGGAATAAATTCGCGTCGGTGACGGTGGGGAGGAGCGGTTGGTTTGTTTGTTGGTTGGTGGTTCGTCCGTAGCAGGCAGGGCCAGGGAGGGCACCGGCGGATTGGGGGCCGACCTGGAGACCGCCACCGGGATCGATCCAGGCGATGGAGCCGCCGCCCGCGCCGATGGTGTGGATGTCAAGAACAGGGACGCGAATGGGCAGACCGCCGATTTCGGCTTCAGTGGTGAGTTTGGGGGTGCCGTGGATGAGGGAGACGTCGGTGGAGGTGCCGCCCATGTCGAAAGTGAGGAGGGAGGATTGGTTGATCGGTTGATCGGTTGATTTGTTGGTTGATTCGCGGGGGAGGTTTTGGGCGGCGACGAGGCCTCCGGCGGGGCCGGAGAGGATGCAACGGACGGCTTCGCGGCGGGCTTGGGCGGGGGTGAGGAGGCCGCCGTTGGATTGCATAATGTGGAGGGCGGAGATTGGGAGATTGGGTGATTGAGTGATTGGGTGGTCAGTTGGTTTGTTCGTTGGTTGGTTTGTTAGTGCGTTTTCTAATTGGCCGAGGTACCGGTCCATGATGGGGGAGACGTAGGCGTTGACGACGGTGGTAGCGGTGCGCTCGTATTCGCGGTATTCGGGGAGGATTTCGTGGGAGGCGGAGACGAAGTAGCCCGCGGCGCGGAGGGTTTCGGCGAGGCGTTGTTCGTGTTCGGGGTGGAGGAAGGAGAAGAGGAGGCAGATGGCGACGGATTCAATGGGTGATTGGGTGATTGAGTGATTGGTTTGTTGGTTGGTTGGGTGGGTGAGGTGAGTGAGAAGGTTTTCGATTTCGGTTGGATTGAGCGAGGTGAGGACTTGTCCTTGCGCGTCTACGCGCTCGGTGACTTCAAAGCGCAGATCGTCGGGGACGAGGGGAGGGGGGAGCGTGGGGGTGAGGTCGTAGAGGACGGGGCGGTTTTGGCGTCCGATGGCGAGGATATCGCGGAAGCCGCGCGTGGTGATGAGGGCGGTGCGGGCGCCTTTCCGTTCGAGGAGGGCATTGGTGGCAACGGTGGAGCCGTGGGTGATTTGGAGATTAGGGGATTGCGTGATTGGGGGATTGAGGGATTGGTTGGTTTGTTTGTCGGTTGGTTCGTTTGCTGATTTGCCCACTTGCTGATTTGCTGATTTGATGATTTGCTCGATGCCTGCTAACACAGCTAGCGCGGGGTTTTCCGGTGTGGAGGGGAGTTTGAAGGTGGTCAGGGTTCCAGTAGCAGGGTCAAAAACGACGAAATCGGTGAAGGTGCCGCCCGTGTCAATGCCAATGCGGAGAGGGGGCGTGGATAGCGAGTTTTGAGTGTAAGCCATTGGGGATTCAGGCTAATTCAGAAAAAACACGCTGAACAAACATCACGAGTTGTGCCAATCCTTGTTCAAGCGGCGGCAGGTCAATATATTCCCCGATTGTGTGCGCCCCGTGTCCGGTTGTCAGACCAATGCAGACGGCGGGCAAACCGCGGCTAAGTGGAATATTAGCATCGGTAGAGCCGATATTTAGTTGAGGCGTGTAATCCTGTTCTTGAATACAGTCCAAAGCGAGCTGCACCAACGGGTGGCTTGGAGAAATCTCCCCCGCAGGACGGTCTCCGATTATTTCTGCGGTGAATTGCACATTGGGTCGGTTCGCCTGTTCAACCAACGTTTGTACTTGTTCGATCAACGTTGCGAGCGCTTTGGGGTTTTCCGAGCGCAGGTCAAGTTCTAACGAGGCATTCGGTGCGATGGTGTTGATGGAAGTTCCTCCCTGGATGATCCCCACGTTGAGCGAAGTGCGCGGCTTTTCGGGAATGGGCAACGCAGTCAGACGGGTGATGAACGCGGCCAGTTCGTGGATTGCGGACGGTTTGCCGTAACTCCCCCAGGAATGCCCACCCTCGGTCGTGGCGCTGATCCGGTAACGCCGAACCCCCAGCGCGCGGTGATACACCTTCCCGAACGACATCCCCTCCAAAACCACATACGCCAGCGGCTGCGCGCCAAACCGGTCCACGACCGCCCGCATCCCGATCAAATCCCCTAATCCTTCTTCTCCGGTGTTGGTAACGAGCCAGAGATCACCGGGAAGGGCACGTTTTGCCTCGCGGAGACTCCACAATAGTGCAAACAAGGAAGCTACTGCAAGCGAATTATCCCCAATGCCAGGGCCGGTAATTTTGTCCGGGGTACGGGTAACGTTCAGGGGCGTGGATGCGGGGAATACGGTGTCTGTATGGGCGCTCACCACGAGCGGGGCGGTTTTCCCCTGTCCGGGCAGGCGGGCGTAAACATTCCCCACAGCATCTGTGTGGATATCTGCCAGGTTTTCTTTTTCAAACAACATACGAACAAACGCAGCCCGTTCCGTCTCCTGAAAAGTCGGCGCGGGAACCTGTTGGATTTGGATTGCAAGTTCGAGAAAGCGGGTTAGAAGATCGGACATTTGTGGATTCCTGGGATTTAGATTTTTCGGACGGATTGGCGCAACACTTCCAACCGCGCTTCGGCTAGTCCCGGGAGCGCATCAAGGGCGTAAAACGGCCCATTCCCTTCAATGGCGAGCGAGGCGGAAACGTTTCCGTACAGCGCGGCTTCGAGGGGATCGTGCGTGCGCCGGTAGCCCGCGAGAAACCCCCCGCAAAAAGCATCGCCCGCCCCGGTCGGATCGGCCTCGCGGCTGGGGTAGGCGGGGATTTCCCAACGGGTTTTGGTTTCTGTGATGTAGAGAAACTGCCCTTGAACGGCACGTTTAATCACGATCATCTCACACCCGTAGGCAGCAAGGGCTTCGGCCATTTCCCACAGGTCTTCACTCCGCCCCCGGAAGAGGGCGCGCACCTTTTCTTCGGAGGGGAGGAAGGCGGTTAGTCCGGTGACAATCGTAGGGATTTGGTCAAAAAAGATGGGGGACATGTACCCACGCCCAGGGTCGAGCGTGAGTAAGGGAAACCCGGCCTGGCGCAAGACGGCAGGGAGCAGACTATGTGTGACGAAATCAAGCGGACAAAAATGGGCGCTGGTGGCGAGCATGTAGTCTGAGGGGATGTCACTCTGCCGCAGGGATGTTTCGGCGAGTTGGGTAGGATGGTCGAGGGTCGCGGCGGGGTCGCGGTAACCGAAAAGGACTTTTGGAAACGGCAGTTCGCGGCGGGCGAAGTGCGCGACGGGGTTATCGGTGTGGCGGGTGCGAATGTCGGTGAAGGCGAGAAATTCGCGCAGGTCGAGGGCTTTCGGCAGGATACGGATACCTTTAATGTCAAGCCCCCGTTCTTCAAACTTTTCCAGCCACGCGCGGGGATAATCTTCCCCCACGCGGGCCACCAGCCCCAGCCGTTTTTCCCACAACGCCAACCCGGACGCAGCAAAGAGCAAATTTCCGCCCGGCATGTCCAACTGGGGCCGTCCATTGGCGGGGAGCAGAAACATGCGAGAGAGGCGGCCAAAAAGCAGGTGAACCGGGGGCAAAGCGTTTTGCGGGCTGGGATACATGAGCGGGGATTATACTTTGGATTAAAAGAAAAAAGCCCCGAACGGAGCTTTTTCTCTGGACAGTTGCAGGTGTTTTTCTGGGGAGGTTAGTGGAAGGGATTTGGCTTTGGATTTTGGAGTATGCTTCCACAATTTTCCTTTGACTATGGTCTCCAACTGGGTTGTGACGCAACAAAATCTGTTAATTGTCTTAATCCTGTACCATCTATATTAATGGCATAAAGGCTCAAGTCACCACTCATATCTCCCAAAAAAACGATACTTTTACCATCAGGCGCCCAGGAAAGACTTGAATAATAAATTGTTGGTTGAGTCAATTGGATTAACCCAGATCCGTCTGCATTCATAACATAGATCATTCTCACTAAATCCTGATTATTATAGAGGACGGATATGTCAACTGATTCAATAAACGCGATTTTTGAACCATCAGGAGACCAAATCGCTTCATAAATTATAGAATTGTAGGGTGTATTTGTCAGTTGTGTGAAATTTGAGCCGTCTTCATCCACCTTACAAACCTCAAGGTTGAGAGAACCCAATTCGCACACAAATAGAATTGCAGTATCGTTTGGAGACCAATCAGGTGGGCCAATCACAGAAACATCGGTTAAAGGGGTTATTTTTCTACTATCAACCTCAATTGAATAAAGGCTATAGTCCATGTTATCGGCTTGATAAACAATTTTTTTGTTGTCTGGTGACCAGGTTGGGTTGTTAACTGGTAACCTTGAAACGATGGTCGTAGTACTGTAATCGCTTGTATTCAAGATGACGATATCACTGAGAGTTCCCAAGTTGGGATCAAAATCTACATCCGCAGCCAAAAAGACAATATACTGCCCGTCAGGCGACCAGGCTGTTGAAGCCTCATATATGTCATTGTTTGTAACTTGGGCAATTTGTCGAGTAGATACATCCATGAAGTAGATTTCATAATTTGATGAACCCGCAGTTTTCATTAGAAAAGATATTTTTGCTCCATCGGGCGACCAGATAGGATCATAGAGATAAACAAAGTGTAAAGATTTTTTCGGAATCCATTGAGGAAGCGAAGACCACAATTTCTCGAATGAATTATCCTGAGATGGGATATTGGACAACTGAGTTATATTAGAACCATCTGAATTCATCACAAAAATTCCTCGCCCTGCAAGATTTCCATAATTAGATACAAACAGAATAGCATCATCTGGTATCTTTGGCTTATGGGTAAGCAAAATTCCCACGAATACACAAATGAATAAAATAGAAAGACACCCCGCAACAACAAGTCTTTGCCCTGATTTTTTCGAGATATAGGAGTTTAGCCCAAGACTACTATCAGATTGAGACACCATATAAACATCCCGCTAATAAAAAACGCCCCTGAAAGGGGCGTTTTTGTTCTAAGAAACCGTAATCATCTCCAAAGGAATATTCGCGGAAATCTGTCCGCTGGGAATTTGCATCGGCAACCGCCCTTGCATACTCCACGGCCCGGTCCAAGTGATCATTACGTCTCGTAATTCCCCGCGCAGGGGTTCGTCGCTCTCGACGAAGACGAGTTTGTTGGTCGGGGTGCGGCCTTTCCAGCGACCACGCACTTTTTCTTCAAACAGCACTTCCACTGTCTCGCCCATGTACCGGGTGTTGATCTCGCCGACGAGTTGTTCTTGCAGTTCTTCCAACGTGCGGAAACGGTCCCATTTCGCTTCTTCGGATACATCATCACCCAGACGGCGGGTAGCGACGGTGCCGGGGCGCTCGGAATAGCGCGCGAGGTGGGCCACGTCCAGTTTCAGGTCAGCGAGCAGATCGTAGGTTTGGCGGAATTGGGCGTCCGTTTCGCCGGGGAAGCCGACGATGATGTCGGTGGCAACGGAGACGTTTGGGATACGGGCACGGATTTTTTCGACGAGCCGGTAATAATCTTCGCGGGTGTAGCCGCGCTGCATATTTGCCAACACGTCGTTATCGCCCGCCTGCACAGGGACTTCGATGTGGGGCATCACTTTCGGGTGTTCGGCGACCACTTCGAGCAGTTCGTCGTGCATCCAGTTGGGGTGGGAGGTCAAAAAGCGGACGCGTTCCACGCCTTCTACTTCGGCGACGATTTTGAGGAGCGCGGCCAGGTTCGGGCCGTCGGGGATGTCCTTCCCGTAGCGGTCTACGATTTGGCCGAGGAGGGTGATTTCTTTGACGCCCTGTGCCGCGAGGGAGCGGGCTTCCGCGATGATTTCCCCAACTGGGCGGGAGCGTTCCACCCCGCGGCGGTAGGGGATGATGCAAAAAGTGCAGGCGTGTGAACATCCGTACACGACCGGGATGTGGGCACTGATCAGTTTGCCGCGCTCGTGCAGGGGCAGGATCAGGTCGCCGTCCAGTTGGGCGTTGCGCTGATCGAGTTCGGTTATGGTCAGGGAACGGGTTTCGTCTTGGGTCAGAAAAGAAACGAGCGGGCCAGGGTCGGACGGGGGGGAGAAGACATCCACGAAGGGGAACTGTTTTCGCAGTTTTTCCGCCCCTTTAACGCCGACCATGCACCCCATCAGGTTGATGACGAGGTTCGGGTTGCGCTTCTTCAACGGGCTGAGCGAGGTGAGCCGCCCGACGGCCTTATCTTCCGCACTCTGACGGACAACACAGGTATTGAGGACGATGATGTCAGCTTCTTTGGGTTGGCGGGTGGGGGCATAGCCCATGTGCTCCAGTGCGGAGGCAACGCGTTGGGAGTCGGCCACGTTCATCTGACAGCCTTCGGTCCAAATGTGGTATTTTTTGGGTTGAGACATGGGCGGCATTATATCATACGCACGCATGAGGATATTCGTCTGAGCGAATGTTGGAGAGGTGTAAAGGCAAAGACCACCTGGCATCCCCCGCACCCTTCGACTATGCAAAGCCTCCGCTCAGGGTGCTTTCGAGTATTTTTGCCTGCACTTGGGGAGGTGGTTGGGGCGAGAGGGGCTACGGGGCGACGAGACGATTTGCGACGCTTTGGGCAGCTTCGGTGGGAGTCTGCTGACCGTTGAGTACGTCGGTGGTAGCTTGTTGGATGAGGGGGCCGAGGGTGGTGAGGGCTTGGACGGGGGGAATAAGTTGGGCGGAGAGAACTAACCGGCTGGCGAGGGCACTTTTTGGGGATTCGGGCCACGCGGCGAGAACGGAGGGACGCGGGGGGAGGTAGCCCGCGGCTTGCGTCCACTCGGTCAGGTATTCCGGTTCGGTGAGAAATTGGGCGAGGGCGGTGGATAAATCCTGGTGGGTGCTGTTGGGATTGCTGATAGCCCAGGCCCAGCCGGTGACGGGGGCATAGGGCACGCCGCCAGGGGTGGGGAGCGCACCCGACGCAGTGTCTGCGCCCGCGCGGGTCCAGTACGCCGAAACCCAGGCGATGGTCATGTCCGTTTCCCCGTTTTGATAGGCAGTGAAGGTGTCTTCTTCGGAGCGGTATTTGAGCCAGGCCGGGGAAAAGACGCCGTTCTTTTGGGCGCGCACGTAAAAGTCGAACACAGCAGAAAGCGTCGTGGGCGTCAGAGTGAGCCGTTCGGCTTCATCTACCACGTTACCGCCCGCGGCTTGATAGAGGGCGAAGGTGAACAGGGCTTGCGACGAGCCGACGGGGAAGAGCAGGGGCAGGCCCGCTTGTTCAGTGGTGGTCCAATCGCGCGGGGGTTCCTGAATGTTGGCGGAACGGTATAACAGCACAAGTGCGTCGCTGGCGAAGGGCAGGCCATAAATCATGTTGTCTACGCGGGCGAGTTGGCGGGCGAAATCATACCAGTCAGTGTCTTCCTGCACGGCAAGAATACCGTCGAGGGGGAAGATGAGGCTTTGGGCGGCGGCGGTTTCGAGCAGGGGGCGGGGGAGGGCGACGAGGTCGGGCAGGGCGTCGGGAGCGGCGGCTTGCGTGGCGCTCAGGGATGCGATCATCCCCCCAGTGCCGGACGTTGCCTTCACGCGGACTTCGACTTGCACATCCGGGTGGAGGGTGGAAAATTCATCGAGGCGGGCGAGGAACAGGCGGGCGGCTTCGGTGCCGGTAGCGGGGTTGAATTCCGGGGGCACCCACACGCGCAGGGTTAGTGGCCCGGACGGGTCGGTGTTTTCCGCGGGGGCCGGGGTGGGCATTTCGGTGGGGGGAATCGGCGGTTGCCCCAGGGCTTGATCCGGGGCGGGCGGGGTGACGGTAGCACAGCCCCCTAGCCAGACCGTTAAAAAGATCAGGATCAGTTTTTTAAACAAGGGATTCTCGGAAAAAACGAATGGCGTTCCTTGCACAAGGAACGCCATTCGCAAGGTGTTTTACATTAGCCCCCCAAATGGCGGAGCTAAAAGGGCACAGTCTGGCTTAACATGGCAACCAGGAGTTTGACGCAGTTTTGTACGTCGTTGTAATCTACCATTTCGGAGGGGGAGTGGACGTAGCGGCAGGGGATGGAAATGCAGCCAGCAGGAACGCCAGCCCGTGCAGTTTGAATGGCGCGGGCGTCGGTGGTGCCGCCTTCGAGAACTTCGAGCTGGCTAGGAATGTTGTGCTTTTCAGCGGTTTGAACCATCCAGTCCACCACGCGCGGGTCGGAGAGCATCCCACCATCGCGCACTTTGATCGCCGCGCCTTTGCCCAGGCCGACTTCCATTTTGACGCCTTTGGGGGTGTCGCCGGAGAGGGTCACGTCAAGGGCGATGCCGATGTCGGGGTTGACGCCGAATGCGGACGTGGTGGCCCCGCGTAGCCCGACTTCTTCCTGCGTGCTGAAGACGAAGGAAACCTCATGCGGGGTGGCTTTTAACTGGCGGAGGGCCTCGATCCCGACCGCGACGCCGATCCGATCATCCATCGCTTTGGACACGAGGCGGTCGCCCAAATCTATGAAGGGGCGTTCAAACGCGGCGATGTCGCCAATTTTGACGGGGCTGTCTTTGGGACTGGTCGCGCCGAGGTCAATGTACAGGTCGTTGAGGGTGGGGGTGGTGACGCCGCTTTCGATCCCGATGACGCCTTGTGAGCCGTTGAGAAAGCGGACGCGCCCGCCGACGCAGTTTAATGGACGGACGCCGCCGATGTTAGTGAAGCGGGCAAAGCCGTTTTTATCTACGTGGGTGACGACGAGGCCGATCTCGTCCATGTGGGCGGAGATCATGATTTTTTTCGAGATCCCGGAGCCCTTTTTGGTGGGTTTTTTGCGGGCGATCAGGTTGCCGAGGGCGTCGGTGGTGATTTCGTCGGCGTAGCCTTCGATTTCGGCTTGTACAAGGGCGCGCACTTGAGTTTCATAGCCAGATGGCCCGGTGGTTTCAACAAGTTTTTTGATCAGGTCTTTCATGCAAGACTCCAGGGGGAATTGAGGGTGAAGTGGGGTAAGTTTACTCGTTTATGGAGATTTGCGCTATATTCGTTCAGCGATGAATGAGGCAGCGATGATTAGGAATTCATCGCCTGACAGGGAAAACCCGTTGAAACGGGTTCACATGTTGTGAACAGGCTTCAGCTTGTTTTCTTTCTCAGACGCCGAATTCCCATTCGGCGGAAAGAATTATTCTTCTCGTGTCACCCACCTGTCCAGCCCTTCGGGGCGTTGATGGTTGAGCATGGCGTCGAAAAGAGCTTCGGGTTGCGCGGCGTGGGTGAAGAGTTGGCGGTGTTCGGAGTAGATGAAGCCATGTTCGCGGGCGTGTTCGACGAGCGTGAGCAGAGGGTTGTAATAGCCCTGGGTGTTGAGCAGGCCGATGGGTTTTTGATGCAGGCCAATCTGCGCCCAGGTGATGATTTCAAAGAGTTCATCAAACGTGCCAAAGCCGCCGGGGAGGGCAATGAACCCGTCGGCGAGTTCGGCCATTCGAGCTTTGCGCGTGTGCATAGTGTCAACCACTTCGAGGGAGGTCAGGTTTTTGTGGACGAGTTGGGGGGTGTTGAAGAAGGCGGGAATGACCCCGATCACTTCGCCCCCCGCGGCGAGGGCGCTGTCCGCGACGGCCCCCATCAGGCCGGTGCAGCCCGCCCCGTACACGATCCGTACCCCGCGCGAGGCGAGCGTGCGTCCCATTTCGGTGGCAGCGTGATAATAAAAATCAGGAATTTTGTCGGAAGAGCCGGAGAAGATACAGATGGTTTGCATGAATTATCCTCCTCCATTTATAAAATCAATCGCGTACTGCGCGTCGGTATAGAAGGGGTTGGCGGCGAGGGCGGCGTTGAACTTGGCGAGGGCGGCGGCGGCATCACCCTGGCGGTAGAGACCCCAACCCCGCCAGAGCAGGGCTTCTTCGGAGTTGTCGGTGATTTGCAAGGCGTATTCGGTGACGGCCATGAGTTCGTCCATGCGGTTGGCGTGGAAGTAGGAGAAGAACGGGCCGAACTGGTAGCGGTACATCCGCTGGGGCAGGCCAATTTGGCGGGCGGTATCGTAAGCCTGAGCGGCCTCGGCGTACCGTTCAAAGTAAACGAGATTGCTCCCTACGTTGAACCACGCAAAAGCATCTTGCGGGTTTGCGGCTGCTTCGGCATTGGCGGTGTCCAGGGCTTGTTGGCGGTTGTAGTCGATGTCCCAATTGGGGCCGAGGAGAGTTTTGATGGTGTCTTCCTGGTAGGGTAGGTAGACGAAGAAGAAAACCCGGTTGAACGTGCGCCAGCCTTCATCAAACTTGGCATATTCGATTTGCCGGTCTGCGCCCAGGTAGGAGTCCTGCACGGTGATCATTTGGGTGATGTCATCGTACCCGGTGACGAGCAGGTAGTGGCCTAACCAGCCATCATCGTTGGGCCAGTAATATTCCGTGCCGTAGTAGCCTTCTTCGATGATCAGGGGGATCCCTGCTGCGAGGAATTGCTTAATCAGGTCAATGTTGCCGTCCACGCGGAAGTCCACGTTTAGCCATCCAGCATAGTTACGGACGTAGTAGACGAGTTCATCTACGTTGACGTTTTTGTCGCCGTTTTTGGGCTTGATGACCTCGTCAATGTCGTATTGGGTACCATCCCATTGGAACATGTGCAGGTAGAGGGAAAGGGTGGCAGGGCCGCAATTGTTGGCGGTTTGTTTGACCCAAGGGGGCGGGGGGAGAAAGACAGATTCGGGAAGGGGTGTCGGGGTGGGGGTGGGGGTGGAGGTAGGGCCAGGCGTGGGGGTAAAGGTGGCCGTGGGGGTTGGGGAGGTGGTTGGGATCAGTGTGGGGCTGGGGGTAAATTCTGTTGTGGGGGTAGGGAGCGGAGTAGGGGCTGCTTCGACAGGGTTCAACAGACGGGCGATCAGCACCCGCGTGGTTTCATATTTCCAGGATAGGCGATCTTTAATGGAAGGAATTTGGTAAACGAGCACAGCGAGCAGGATCAATCCCGCAAAAATAGAACCAAATAGGATCAGGCGTTTTTTGCTCATGGCGGGCAATTGTATCATCCGAAGGTTAAGGGGAAGTTTAGAGAACACATCCGCTGTTGGAGTCAAAAGCTGGCAAACCTATTGTAAAATGATGGGCACGATGAAGCTAATCATAATTGTCCCTGATGGAATGTGTGACTGGCGCTATGCCGAATTAGAAAATCAGTCTCCCGTTGAATATGCCGCCACACCAGGGATGGATCGTCTCGTGGCGGGTGGGCAAGTAGGGATTGTGCAAACCATGCATGTGGGTCTACCCCTGGGGAGTCTGGTTGGGTTGTTGGGGATTTATGGCTACGATCCGCCCGCATATTTTCCCCTGGGCCGATCTATTTTTGAGGCCGCAGCGTTGGGTGTCACCGTTGGGCCGGACGACTTGGTAAGCCGGTGCAATATTGTGGAGGTGGACGAGGCCGGAACTTTGATTGACTTTACTGCAAACCAGATCAGCGATACGAAAGCGACGGCTTACCTGCAAACGCTTGCTTTGCCCGATGGCGTGGAAATCTATCATGACCTCAGTTACCGAAATGTGCTGGTGTATCGCGACTGGCCTTTAAATGCGGTGGACTTATCCCTGTCCGAACCGCACGAGAATGTGGGGGAGCGAGTCGAAACGATTTTTCCGAGTTACCGAGGGCAGGTATACCAAACTTTTGTAGATTTGATGCAGACATCCATACGCCCCTCGCCCCGTGGAAAATTTATGCTTTGGCCGTGGGGACACAGCCGGGTGCGTGCCTTCCCGCCGATGCCGTACCGTTCGTTCACCGTCACTGCGCTGAGTTTTTTATACGGGATGGCGCTTTCGTTGGGCGGGCAAGCGGTCATGCCGCCGGGAACGACGGGCTATTTGGGGTCGGATTTGGCCGCGAAACGCCGGGCCGCGCTTGAATATCTGGATACGGTGGATGTTTGCGTGATTCACTGTAATGCGCCGGACGAAGAAGCCCATCTCCGGCATGTGATGGGAAAAATACAAGCGTTGGAAGAGATTGACCGGGAAGTAGTCCGCCCCCTGCTCGAAACCCTGGAAGCCCGCGGGGAACCGTACCGGATCATCCTCCTCGCCGATCATTACACCGTTTGCCGGACTGGACGGCATCTGCCCGATCCCATTCCGTTTACCGTTTTCGGGCATGGGATCACCCCCAATCACCTCCTCACGCGCTATTCCGAAACCGACATCCTCGCCCTCCGTCCGCCGCAGATGGTTAGCCATCATTTAATTTCGACGTTTTTGGAATAAAAAAATCGGGCGCAATTGCGCCCGATTTTTTTATTCTTGCGGGGGTGGCGTTTCGCCGGGAGTGGGGTCATCGTCCTCGGTGGAACGGCGGCGCGTGCGGCGGAGTTTCTCAGCACGAGTTTGGAGATCCTGAAAGAAATCGGAATCAACAATTTCTTTGACTTGAGTTTCCTTTTTGGTTTGGTCAATTTGAATAGTCAATTCCCGGATCTGTTGTTTGAGTTGGCGTTCGCGGGTGCGGACTTCTTGGGCCATGCCTCGGAAGACGCGGGCGAGTTGTCCCACTTCATCCGAACGCCCTGCGATTGCGTCGAGCGGTTCAAGTTCCCATTTAGCTTCTTCTATTGAAGCGGCGGCATCCGTCACCACAAAAACGGGGCGGATAATATAAGAAGCGAGGATATAACCTGCAATGGTGGCTATGATCATGACACTTAGCCCTAAAATGAAGGTGTTGCGGAGGTTGGTGTAAACAGCGGCCATAAAATCGCTTGCTGGGATAACGACGATACTCAACCAATCCAGTCCGTGTTCGTCAGTGATGGGGGTTACCTGAATAAAAAAGCGTTCGTTGGCAGTTTCGTATACTTTAAATTGTGAGCCTTGAATTTGCGTAAAGTCCCCAAATTCAGCCGATAAAAAGTGGGCAATTTCGTTGATCAGTGGTGAGGGGCTGTCCATTACAGATAGAAGCGCTGGCTTACCGTTTTCATCGGTAGTAAAGGGCGGTTCTTCTAGTGAGGTAGCAACCATTGTGCCAGTTCGTTCGATGATAAATGCGACCCCATTGACGCTGATTTCCAAGTTGTGTAAAAAGTCGCTTAGCTCACCTAAGGTGAGGTCAATGCCCAGTACGCCAATAATTTCGCCAGTTTTGGGGTCTTTGACAGGTGCTACGGGGGAAATGCCCAACACGGGGAATGACGAGAAGGGGTAGATTGGTGACCAAGCCATATCCCCTTTTTCAAGGGCAGCCTTGTACCAGGGGCGTTCGAGGGGGTAATATTCGCTAGATGCGATTTCTTCCAAGGGGGTTCCATCTGCAGAAAGGCTGTACGTCACACGGTTAGGTTGGGTTTCAGCGCTTAGTATTTTGTAAACAGGTTCTCCCCCTAAACCGCCAAATTGGGTATCTATGCCCATAAAATACCCATCTTTTGTGCCGTAATATAAATAAGGCACTGATTTGGAAACAAACACCTCTTTCCAGAATAATTCGCGCATTTGGTCATAAGACCCCAAGCTGACATCTCCCGACTCCAGATTGGCTAAGTTGAGTTCGTGGAATACAAACGGAACATCCACAAAGGCCGCAATGTGTTCTTCGATGCGGGTGGTAGTTTCCTCACCGAGGCGGGTGGAGAGGAGTTCAACTGAAGCTACCCCGTTGGTATAGCCCAACCAACCGGTCAGCGAAACAGCAATAATTATCAGCAAGGCGAGCGTTCCCGGAATGGCATAACGCAAGGAAAGCGAGGGTTTGGATTTTGTGTCCATGATGAATGCTCCTCGTTAAAATTCAAGCTTTTTGAGCACCTCAACCGCTCGCTTACGTCGTTTGAGACGCCAGTTCATAAAACTGCTCTCATACACCTTACGTAATAGGATGACTGCCCAGAGGGCAAATAAAGCCGATAAAGCAGAGAGGCCAAGATAAAGATAAAAATAATAATTTGCAAAGGTCTGTTGCCCAAGCACTACGATCAAACCGGTAATGGCAGAGGCCAGGATCATGCCAATGGCAGGGGCATAATTGTCGGTAAAGAGGGCTACCCGTCCTCGGCGTTCTTCAGGCACGAAGCCCTGGTAGGCTTTTCGCGTGGCTTCATCTATGGTGTTGCGTGAGATTTTGAGGAGAAGGGAAGAGATGCTGGCGGAGATCAAGCCGGGGGAGGCGAGCATGGCAAGGGTGGAGCCTAAAGCCATGAGGGGTTGGATGAGAAAGGAGTTCTTGAGTTGGAAGCGTTGCATCAATCGGCTTGTTAAGAAACTCTGAACGAGGAAGGAGACGACAGCAGCAATTAACAAGTACCAACTATAAAATTCTTTGTACTGGACTGCATCTGTTATCTGCCCTTTGGCGGTGACAAAAAACCGGAATTCCAAGATCACGTCGCAGGCACTCACGGCGATGACAGCCATCAGGAGATAGGAAAACGAGGGAACTTCGCGAATGAAAGACCAGCCTTCGCTCAAGTTTTCACGCATGGTTTGGGATTCTCGTGCTTGTTCACGCCGGGGAATTTGCTTTAGTTGGGTAGAAATCAATAAAAACGCTATTAGATAAAATGAAACATTTACCAACATTACCATTTCAAGAGTCAATTCGCCTTTTGACAACCAGCCGATGCGGAAAAATAGCGCGGGGAGTAGCGTTAAGCCGATCCCAATCAATTTGCCAACAAAGCTCCAACTACCGATTACAGGGATCAAACGTTTGGCTTGTGCAACCTCGAAAATGTCATTTGCCAGCACCCAAAAGAACATAGGGAATACCAGCCATTGTTGTTGGGACATCAAATAAATAAAGGATGCGGTGAATTTGGCGGGAACATTAAATATGCTGATGATCCGTAAAATTAGGAACATCATAGCAAAAGTAAAAGAAGTCCATTTGAGAAGTTCGATGCGGTTGTAACGATCCACAATTTGAGAAATTACGAGGGCTGTGAGAAAGATCAAAATCCCATTGATCAGGTTGACCAAAAGAGTTTGATTGACGCCCCCAGTATTGATCACGTCACTGATACCTACAATTCCTGACATTTGCCGAGCGACAGTATTACCCAACAAGAGCAGGCTCATTACCAAAACAAGTTTTGCCTCCCCACTCCGTAAATTGAAAATCCGATTGAAAAAGTTTTGCACAAAGGCCTCCAGTGGATGGTAGCGTGTATTATACCCCGTCTACTTTCTCAGCCTGAGAGGCATCCTTCCTATTATTTCAGGAGAAATTCATATTCAAATGTACAAATGAGAAGTTTATTCTGGTTTACTCTGCCTATTTAGGAAAGCCTTCCGTAGGGGAAGCGTAGGCTTGACTGCCCTCGCGGTAAATGATATTATGAATTTCGGTCAGTTGAAAATGAAGAAAAATGAAACCTCACCTGACAATTTGAGAGAAATATGCCCATTGCTGACGAGTATCCACTCGCCGAAGAAGACGAACCTGAAAGTCAACTTTATACTCCAATAGAAGTATCTTTGTCCCCAAAGATGCTGGTGTCAGTAGGGGAGAACTCATTATTAAGCCAGAATTCAAAGCCTGGTTTTGTAGAACCAGGCGTTCGATGGGGTACACATCTGTTGGCGATTGTTTTGGTGATTGCCGTAATCCTGGGAATGCGGCATTTTTACTTTAATTCCCAGATTGATGATATTGAACTTCCTCAACGTGCAGTATTTGCTGCTTCGTTTTCGGCAGAACCCTCCCTTGTGGCTTTTCAAGAAACGTTTCCTGTGATGCCCGAAATGCCTGCACTCGCCACAGGTGATCAGTTTGCATCAGGAATTCCTCGTTTTGCTTTATTACGAACGACTATTCCTCAGCGTCCGCGGGTGGATGTAGAAAAGTATGTGGTTCAAGCCGGGGATACTGTTTTTGGGATCGCCGAAAAATATGGTCTTCAGCCTGAGACAATTTTGTGGGGCAACCGTGAAACGCTCAATGATGATGCGCATAACTTGTACCCTGATCAGGAATTAAATATTTTGCCTATAGATGGGATTTATCATCAATGGAGCGCTGGCGAAAGCTTGCAAAAAGTTGCTGAATTTTATGGAGTAGATCCCCAAGCGATTATTGAATATCCTGGTAATAAGATAGATGTCTATACTTTTGATATCGATAATCCTTCTATTGAACCGGGTAGTTGGCTGATTATCCCTGGTGGGACGCGGGAGTTTGTAAATTGGGGGCCACCAATCATCACCCGCGGTGATCCTGCTGTAGCACGAACATATGGCCCTGGATATTGTGGACAAGTCTATGATGGGGCTGTTGGGACAGGCGCTTTTATCTGGCCAACTACAGAACACTTTATATCCGGTTATGACTATAGCCCTGCAACCAATCACCGTGGTATTGATATTGCTGGTTCCTTAGGAAACCCCGTTTTTGCAATTGATACCGGTGTTGTAGTGTATTCTGGGTGGAGTAACTTTGGGTATGGTAATTTGGTCGTTCTTGATCATGGCAACGGATGGCAATCTTTGTATGCTCACTTAAGTTCTATCTATGTCTCGTGCGGCCAGAGTATTTTCCAAGGGGCTTCGATAGGTACAGTAGGAACAACAGGTAATTCTAGTGGTCCGCATTTGCATTTTGAAATTATTTATAACGGCGCAAAAGTGAATCCCTGGGATTACGTTTCTCCGTAAAATGTACGAACGTAAAAAAAATAAAAGCTCCAAATTGGGGCTTTTATTTTTTTTGAAGAGATATGATCTTTGCATGTAGCTCCATAAAGAATTGCTATGAGGGCTTCGTTTAACTTGCCGAAGCAGTACGCGTCTGCTATAATGCAGTCGTCTATGGGCGCGTAGCTCAGTTGGTTAGAGCGCTTCATTCACATTGAAGAGGTCAGGGGTTCGAGTCCCTCCGCGCCCATCTGGATTAGGTAAAAGGTGTCCATCTAAGGACACCTTTTTCTTTGCATGCTAGATTATTTTGCGTTATGATTGGACAGGTGTTTGACTACCTTTGTTGCATTGGAAAATGGATACTTTATCGCAAACGTTTCTGACCAATAAATTGTTTTTTTTGGCTCTCGCGGCCGTCATTTTCCTGGTTTTGGGGCTGGTTACTGTCTATTTGTTCGGGCAAAGAAGTAGAACACGTAAAACGCGCACAAAATCTGAAACCCAAGTCGTTAGCTCGCATATGGATGAGCGGTGGAAAAAAATCTATGCGCTTTCTACAGATTTAAGTAATACCCTTAATTACGAGAAATTGTTAGATACGGCTTTGGATTTGAGTTCAGCTGCTTTGTCGCAGGGTAATAATGTCGCGAATACTCTTGTCAGTGCTGTCCTATTGTTTGATCAGGATGAACTGATTGTCCAAACTGCGCGCCGTTTTACAAATTCAGATTTTCGAAATACTTTCGCCGGTACCAAGGGCATACTAGGGGTAGCGATTAACAATGGTGAGGCAACACATACCCAAGAAATCACTGGAGATCCTGAAATCTCGAAAGTTGTTGCCATTCGCTCGTGCAAATCAGCTTATTGCATTCCTCTTCGTAGTGGGTTGGATGTTTATGGCGTTTTGTTATTTGCCCATCCAACCAAAGATTTTTTTTCTCAAGACAACTGCGAAGTTCTGGATATCATGGCGGTCCAGGCGATGAACTCTATCCAAAATGCTCGGCTTTATCAAGATCTGGCGCAAGAAAAAGAACGCTTGGCAGAAACCCAGGAAGAAACCCGCCGAAAATTAGCGCGTGATTTGCACGATGGTCCAACACAATCTATTGCCGCAATTGCTATGCGGATTAATTTCGCCCGCCGCTTGATTGAACGCAATCCCAAGGAAGCAGCCGAGGAATTATTCAAAATTGAAGAATTAGCTCGTAAGACTACTAAAGAAATTCGTCATATGCTCTTTACACTTCGCCCGCTTGTACTTGAATCGAAAGGGCTCCGCGCAGCGCTTGAAGCGATGGCTGAAAAAATGCAAGAAACCTTTGGACAAGAAGTTCTTATAGAAGTCGACGATAATGTAGTTGCACAAATCGATATGGGAAAACAAGGGGTTATTTTTAACATTGCAGATGAAGCTGTGAACAATGCGCGTAAACACGCGCAAGCCGCTCATATATGGGTTCGGCTAAAGGCTTTCAAGAAAGGGTTAGCTCTTCTTGAAATCCGGGATGATGGTACGGGGTTTGATGTCGAAAAAGTGAATTCTACCTATGAGAACCGCGGTAGCCTGGGTATGATCAATCTAAAAGAACGTTCTGAATTATTGAATGGAGTTTTGCAACTCCAATCCAAGCCAGGGATTGGAACCCGCGTACAGGTTTACATTCCACTTACGGAAGAAGCGGTTGAACTTTTGTTACACCGCTCATGAAAGTCCAAATGCGCGCTTGCGAACGGCGTTTGCGCTGGAGCAGTATTATTTTAGGTGGAATGCTTCTCTTTTGGCTTCCGACTGAAGATCAAAATTTTACAATGGCAATCCTTTTTGCCATAGCAAGCTGTTTATTAGGGGTTCTCATCTTTTCAAGTAAAAGAAATTTGTCTCCAAAAAAATACATAGGGTTATGTTTTTGGGCTGGAATAAGTATTGGACCGATTAGTTTTTTGTTGCTAGTTTTTAAGATTGGCCTTCATAAACACAGTACTCCAGATTTTTCTTTATCCCAACTCTTGCAACTTATCAAAATCACCCCTGTTTGGGGAATTGTGGGAGCATTGTTAGGCGGGGGAATCTACCTTTTACATCTTTCTAGGAGTTATTAGCCATGCCTGTTGCTGCCGGGTTGTACTATTTTTCCTACGAAAACGAAGCGACAAACCTCCCGCCAATATTGTTGATTCATGGTGCGGGAGGCTCTCAACTGAGTTGGCCTCCCGAAATTCGAAGATTGCTTGGTTATAACGTTTATGCACTTGATTTACCTGGACATGGCAAGTCCGATACCTTTGGGGAACAAACAATCTCTGCCTATGCTGGGCATGTTCTCTCTTGGATGGAAGCAGTTAATCATTATCGCGCGGTAATAATTGGTCATTCTATGGGGGGGGCCATCGCTCTTCATATTGCTGCAACCCGTCCGGCACGTGTTGCGGGGTTAGTCCTGATAGGGCTTGGCTCTCCCCTAGAGATACCTTCTGATCTTATTGAAAACTTGTCGAATTCCGCAACGGTTTCCACCGCTATGAATCGGATCAAAGCCCTCTCTTTTACACCTAGCACTTCTCCTCGCTTGATCGAATTGGTTTGTAGACGCTTGAGTCAATTACGTACAAGTGTTTTGCGAGGTGATTTTCTCGCTTGTGCCCGCTTTGATCTTGAGTCAGTTTTGGCAAATATTAATCAGCCTACCTTGATCCTGGCTGGTGCGCAAGATCAAATGACCCCCTTGCGTTATACCCAGCTTTTAAGTAAAAGAATTAAAGGGGCAGAATTCCATGTAATACCTGAAGCGGGGCATTTATTGATGTTAGAAAAACCCCAAGAAATTATCAAACCTCTTCGGAGTTTTTTGCTTCAGCACGAATTCTTCTTGTAGCGCTGGGGAATTTGACGCTAAATGCATTATTTGCGGAGAATTTCCAACAATCTCGGATAAGCGGCTTGAACCGCGCGGGCACGATGGCTGATTTGATTTTTTACTTCAGCCGGCAACTCGGCCATCGTTTCATCGCGACTTTCTATCTTAAAAATGGGGTCATAACCAAAGCCGCCTTGACCACGTTCATAAGGAATGATTTGCCCTTCGCAAGTTCCCTCCGCATAATGAAGCATCCCGTCTGGTTCTGCAAGCGCGATCGCACATCGAAAACGCGCGGTCCAGGGCTGAGGGATACCACCCAATTGTTGGATGAGGTATTTACGTCGATCAGCATCCGTCGCTTCCGGCTGAGGAGCATAACGCGCAGAACGAATTCCTGGTGCCCCACCTAACGCATCTACCTCTAGGCCAGAGTCGTCGGCCAGAGTAATGATTCCTTGCTTACTGAAAGCAACTGCTTTCAGTTTAGCATTTTCAGCATAAGTCAGGCCTGTTTCATCCACGTCTAATTGGATATCCAAATCCCCAGGAGTTAAAATTTCTGCATCTAAATGAGAAAGCATCGCTAAAAACTCTTTGATTTTTCCTTTATTGGTGGTTGCCAGTAGGACTTTAGAGGTAGAAGGCATAAGCTTAACTCCTTGTTGGTTTCGTGTAGCTAAACTTGACACGATTTGCATGTTTTGTTACAATATCGTAATCTAGTATAAATCTTTTGCGAAATTTGTGGGAACTTTATTCAATCCTTTTTATGTTTTCAATTGTGGATCACCCTCGTACCCCTCTCCGGCTTAATGTCGGTTTTATTATCAAAGAGTCTATCGGTTATAGCCGGGTCTTTCCTTTTGCCTATCCACAACTTCACTTTGAACCTGATTTAGACTTGGTGCAATTTTCGGGACATGCAGAAATTACGCGCACGCCACAAGGCCTCCTTGTTCAAGCAGATTTATCAGCTTTTTTTGCCGGAGAATGTGGGCGTTGTTTAAAAGCACTCGCCATTCCTTTGCATGCCAAATTTGCAGAGTTGTATGCTCTTTCTCAGCGTCATGTCACGGAGTCAGGATTAATTTTGCCAGAAGATGGACACATTGACCTAGAACCACTTGCGCGCGAATATCTCATTTTGGAAATTCCCATCAATCAAATTTGTAAATCGACTTGTAAAGGCCTCTGCCCAGTTTGTGGGGAAAATCTTAACGAAAGAGATTGTGGCCACCATCCCCAAGAAATTGACCCTCGCTTTTCTGTCTTGAAAAACCTTTTATCCGATAGTTAATCGGATTGGGAGTAGCGATTATGACCCACCCGGCCTCTGAACCCTCTTCACTTGGCGTCCCTGCAACTTCTTCGTCGAACTTTGACGTCTCACCCGAACTTAACGATCTTTTTTCAGGCCTGAATGAACCTGGATATTTGGATGAATTCCTCCAAGACTGGACAGGCGCGGATTACCCTCGCGAGAAATTTCTAGGTCGAAATGGATTTCGCCATGATCAGGAAGTGGGCTTGGTTTATGATATAGCCGTTGATCCAGTTGGTCTTTACCTAAAAGAGATGTCTAGTGTTCCTCTGCTAACTACTGAAGAGGAAATCGGACTTGCCCAACGCATCGAGAACGGTCGCACATGTTTCCGCGAGATCAAAAGACTCAATGGAAGTGCTACTCCCCAGCAAATTACCACATTAAATGAGTCGATTGAAGATGGCGAATTAGCTCGTGAAAGTCTGATCAAAGCGAATACCCGTCTCGTTGTCAGCATTGCTAAAAAATACATTGGTTGTGGAGTTCCCTTCCTGGATTTGATTCAAGAAGGCAATTTGGGCCTGATGAAAGCGGTCGAAAAATATGACTATTTACGCGGGTTCCGTTTCTCAACCTACGCGACCTGGTGGATCCGCCAGACGATCACTCGCGCCATCGCCGAACAGGGCCGCACGATTCGTGTCCCTGTCCACATGGTAGATCGAATCCGCCAAATGTACAAAGCCGCGCATGATCTGGAACAGAAATTGGGCCGACCCCCATCCAAAGAAGAACTGGCTGCTGACTTGCAGGTGGAAGTCGAACGTGTGGAGTGGATGATGAAAGTCTCTCGCACCCCACTCTCTCTCGAAACCCCGGTTGGGGAAGATGATGGCACGGAGTTAGGTGCATTTGTGGAAGACCAGCAGTCTCCCACCCCTAACCAACAGGTTTATCAAAACATGCTCCGCGAAAAAGTGGATGAAGTTCTCTCAACCCTTTCTCCCCGCGAAGCTCGTATTTTAAAACTGCGCTTTGGATTAGAAAATGGTCGCTGTTATACCCTAGAAGAAATTGGCCAGAAATTTGGGCTCACCCGCGAACGTATCCGGCAGATCGAAGGCAAGGCACTTCGCCGCCTCCGCCATCCTCGCCGTTCTCGCCGTTTACAGGATTACCTTTAATGCCATAAATTTTCTCCAAAGCAAAAGGGTGAACTAGTAGTCTGTCAAACCTGAATTTTTGGATACAAATGTTTTAGCTTGTTGCGAGCATCAGCGGTTGTGAAATGCCAATCGACCTTAACAACCAAATCATTGCGGTCAGTTGTCCAGGCTTGAACTTCAGCATCTAGGGTTTCCAGGTCTGGAATACGGCGGTTGAGGCATTGACGCACAAGAGCACTCAATTCGATCTCGGCCATGTTTAACCAACTGCCGTGCTTGGGTGTGTAATGAATTTCAAATCTTCTGCTCAAGCGATGCGCTTCTTGCGGTTCAAAGGCTTCGTAAAAGGAAGCCAGCTTATGTGTGTTGAGATTATCCATGACTAATACGATCAGGTCTGCTTCGGGATACAGTTCATCCGATAGGAGTTTCATCACGTGGGCCCAATCAACCGCTGTACGGTGTGCGCTGGTTTGGAGATAGCGTTTACCGGCCAGCGGTTCAAAAAGCATGAAAAGGTTGGCGGTACCTTTGCGTTCATATTCATAATCTTGTTTGAGGACCTGCCCAGGTTGGTTGGGTAAAGGCTCGTATTTTTCAGCCAGGAGTTGCTTGGGCATCTCGTCCATACAGATTTGGGGTCGTTTTGGATCGTAGGGACGCTTGTACACATCCAAAACCGCCTCCATCTGACACACAAAAGCGGCGTCGGCTTTTGGAGGAATACAATACATCTCCTTCAGCCACGGCTTGAGTTCGTTTTTTTGAGCGCTGTTCGTACCGTTTCGTGAGAAACCTCGACCACATACTTGCGCTTGACCATCTCACGTTGCAACATACGCAAGGTCCAGCGCTCTTGTCCTTCTGGTGGTTCACTACAAGCTATCGCAATCAAATGGGCTTCTGCTTCACCACCCAGGCTATGTTCGTACTCACGATCTGGCTTTTTCCGTTCGATGGCTTCCAATCTTTGTGCTTGAAAGGAGCGACACACATGGGTCACCGTATTGAGGCTTACATCTAATGCCTGGCTGACTTCGGCCTTCGTCAGTCCTTCGTCTACTTTGAGTAGAATTCTGGCTCGGGTCAGTTTGCGAGTGGGCGCTACACCTGCTGAAAGCAGTTTTTGGAGCTTCGTCCTTTCTTCGTTACTCAGTTGAACTTGATACCTTTTCATTCTGTGCCTCCGGTGAAACTACTTTATCACCAGTTGGCTCATTTCACAAAATCATCTTTGACAGACCACTAGTCCACTCTTTTGTTTTAAGATCAAGAAGTACCTTTGATTGAAATGGTGTTAAGAATTCGTCATTGACAAAACCCATCCTGTCTCGTAAACTTTTCCCATGGAAACTACAATTACTCTCTCCCTCCTGTCTGCTGTTTTCGTAATGTTTATAGTTCTCATGCGCATGATGAACGCACCACGTCGCATCCAGGTTCGGGCAGTAATTCGCCGGAAGAGAAAGTAACCATTTCCTCTAATTTTTAAGGCTGTCCTAACCCAGGCAGCCTTTTTTGTTTTTAAATGCCATTTGTCGGCATGTACGAATATAATAGCGCACGCAATACGCAATATGTAATATGGAGTAATCCCATGACCGAAAATATCCTTGTCGCCATAGCCTGGCCTTATGCCAATGCCAAAATTCACGTTGGGAACATCACTGGTTCTCACCTGCCTGGGGATATCGTCGCACGCTACCACCGTCTGAAAGGGAATCGCGTCCTCGTTGTCTCTGGCACTGACTCGCACGGCACTCCCGTCACCCTCCGCGCCGATGCAGAAGGCAAATCTGTCGAAGAAGTTTACCAGTACTATCACCAAACTTTTCTCGATGTCTTTCAGCAATTGGGGATCACGTATGACCTCTTTACCTCCACCCACACGGACAACCATTTCAAAGTCTCCCAAAGTATCTTCCTAGCTCTCCAGAAAAACGGCTACCTGTACACTGAAACCCGCCCGCAATGGTATTCCCCTGGGGCAGGCCGTTTCCTTCCCGACCGGTACGTGGAAGGAACTTGTTACATTTGTGGTGCTGAAGGCGCACGCTCCGATCAGTGTGATAACTGTGGCAATGTACTTGAACCCGATAAACTACTTAATCCCCGCTCCAAAGTGGATAACTCTAGCCCCGAACTCCGCAATACCGAGCACTACTTCCTCGACCTTTCCAAACTGGAACCTGAAGTGACTAAATTCCTCCGTGCGCGCGAGGCCCACATGCGTGAAACTGTCCTCAGCCAGTCCCTGGGCCAGATCGAAACCGAAGGATTGAAACCCCGCGCGATCACCCGCGATCTTGATTGGGGTATCCCCGTGCCTGTCGAAGGGTGGGAGGGAAAATGCCTGTACGTTTGGTTCGAGGCAGTAATCGGTTACCTGTCTGCCGCCATTGAGTGGGCACAGGTTTCGGGTCAATCGGATGCCTGGAAAGCCTGGTGGACCAACCCGAACGCCAAGACCTTTCACTTTATCGGTAAAGATAATATTTTCTTCCATGCCGCATGGTGGCCTGCCCAACTGCTTGGCACAGGTGCACAATTTCTCGAAATATTTGCGGGTGAAAGGGACCAACCGCTTACCCTACCTTATGATGTTCCGGCTAATCAGTTTATGAACCTGGAGGGGCGCAAAATTTCCGGGAGCCGCAACTGGGTTGTGGATGGCTTGGACGCTCTCACCCGGTACGATCCCGATCCCCTTCGCTACTATCTGACCATCAATATGCCCGAAAATCGGGACACCGATTGGGACTGGAAAGAATTCGTCGCCCGGAATAACAATGAACTCGTTGCCACCTGGGGTAACCTTGCGAATCGCGTCCTATCATTCTGCTACAAACATTGGGAAGGCTACATCCCCGAACCTGGTCCCCTGCGTCCCGGTGACGAAGAACTCCTTGCCACGATTGATGCCGGGTTTGAAACTGTTGGGAACTTGCTCTACGCGGTCAAACTCCGCCCTGCTTTGCAAGAAACCCTTCGCCTCGCCACGGAGGTGAACAAATATCTGGATGTGACTGCCCCTTGGAGTGCCATTAAAACTGACAAATCCGAGGCTGCCAAAACTGTCTACACTGCTCTCCGCGCCATCGACTCCCTCAAAACCCTTTTCTCGCCCTTCCTACCCTTCACTTGCGAGAAATTGCATACATATCTCGGCTATGATTTCCCTCTCTTTGGCGAGCAATATACCCAAACCATTACTGATTCCCTTGGCACTCACGTTGGTTTACGTTACCGCGAAGGAAATGCAAGTGGTAAGTGGGAACCTAGCCAGTTGCATCCTGGAAAGGCGTTGCGGCAACCCGCCCCGTTGTTCAAGAAATTGGAAGAAAAGGTTGCAGAAGAAGAGCGGGCACGGTTAGGCTAGTCTCATGAAAAAGACGGTGTTGTAACAGCGCCGTCTTTTTTGTCGCAACGGTGTTAGAGAGGTTTCGGGCGGAGTAGCACGTTGGTATCATCTAGTACTCAGATTACTGAGTTATACTATTCCGCGTGTTTCCCCAAAGATGTGAGATTTACGTTCTCGGTACAGTGCTTTACCAAACTGCATGGGATTTGCAAGCGCGCCTCGCTGATGAAGTCGCACAGGGAAATCGCCCTCCAACCCTTCTCCTGCTCGAACATCCTCATACGTATACTTTTGGACGCCGCGGTCACGCAGAAAATCTGCTTTGGGATGAGGCTGAACGCGCCCGCCGTGGGGTGGAAGTCCATTGGGTGGATCGTGGCGGGGATGTAACCTATCACGGGCCGGGACAGTTGGTGGGGTATCCGATCATTCCCCTCGCCCCTGGCTCTTCTCCTAGCGGAAGAGAGGTATTAGACCCCCGTCCTCCTTTCAGTGGTGGCGTAAGGGTGGTAGATTATGTCCGCAAACTCGAAAACGCACTCATCAAAACGCTCGCTGAACTTGGCGTTGCCTCAGGACAAATTGAAGGGCGGACGGGGGTTTGGGTTCAGCCAGATGTCGCATCCCGGTGTCTGTATTGTCCTCCAGCCGCGAAAATGATCCCCTCGAAAATTGCCGCGATTGGGGTAAAGGTGGACGCGCGAGGTATCACCCGGCATGGGTTCGCCCTCAACGTGAATACGGATATGGAATACTGGGGCGGGATCATCGGGTGTGGGTTGAAAGATGCCTGTGTTATCAACTTGGCCGATCTACTCTGGGAGCCGCCTGAGATGGGAAAAGTTATCAAAAAATTCGTACACGCGTTTGGCGAAGTATTTGAATACGAAACGGTGTTCAATGATATGTGAAGAGTACTGAGCGCTGACCCCTTACTCTCCTATGACCCTCTACGACGTTCTTAACCTTACCCGCGACGCTACCCCGGAAGAAATCCGGGGCGCGTACCGCGCCCTTGCCAAAAAATATCATCCAGACCTGGTTCAGCAAGCCGATGGCGAAACGAAACGCCTGGCGGAAGAACGACTTAAGGCCATTAACGAGGCTTACACCATCCTCAACGATCCGGTTGCGCGCGAAAAATATCACCAGGTTATGTGGACCAGTCGCGATCCAGCCCGTCGCTATCAAAAAATCTTTCCCCAACGTTCCCCAGCCTCGAATGGTAAACCCGCTTCTGAGAAGAGCGCCAACCCCGCCGAACAAATTCTCCTCCAACTCAACACCCTGCGCGCCGATCAGGATTATCTTCAGCATCGTCAACAAATCAAACGCCGTCGGTTTATGTTTGGCGCACTTTTGAGCACTCTCATTATTTTCTTCTTTATGTGGGTTGAAAATGCGACCCTGAGCACGACCCGGTATGATCTTTTGCCTCGCCTGGGTAGTTTTCTGTTTACTTTTCTCAGTAGTGAATTGATAGCTATTCCGGTCATCATCAACGCTAGTTCAATGCGCCTTCCCCGTTATCCCGGCTTGAGCAATCCCATTCTATTTTCCGTGGCTGTGTTTGTTGGCACTACGTTTGCTTGTGCCGCTATCACCCTCCCACGCACAGAAGGGTCAGTAGTTCAAGGGGCATTTATCCTCGGGGGAATTATCGTTTCCTTTGCGCTTCTCCTTCATGTATACTTAATTCGGCGTTTATCGTATTTACAAGAAATCATGTTTATAGAGGAACGCAACTTCCTCCACCATCAGATTCGCAAATTAGAACGCCAACTCGATGAAATCCGTAAAAAATAAAGGAAAACCATGGCTGCCGAAGAACGCACCTATAAAAATCTCGAAGACGCCCTCTCCGAACCAGAACAAGTCCGTCGTTTGAATCTCAGCAAACACGCCCTCCCCGGAGTGCCTGCAGAAATTGCCCGTTTCTACAATCTGTACCATCTTAATCTTAGTCATAATCGGCTTAACGATCTTCCTGCCTTCCTCTTCGCTCTGCCTCACCTCGAAGAAATCCTTCTGCAAAACAATCACCTCACCCACCTTCCCCCCGAGATCAGCAATCTGACCCATCTACGGGAACTTTACTTAGGCGACAACCAACTCCAAATGCTTCCTGACCTGACCGCCTTACATAACTTAGAAATCCTGATCCTACGCGGTAACCCTCTTCCTCAAACTGAATTAGATCGCGTACGTGTTGCCCTTCCTCGCACGATACTCAGTATCTGACATTCCCTGGTACATCCGCATGAATTCCCTCCCCGAAATTCGGTTTGACTCTTTTTCTAAAAAACATTAAACTATCCCAGAAACCCATTCAAGGAACTCAAGGAGAAAAACATGGCGACGCCATCTTTCCAATTGGTCATGCGTGCTGGCCCATCCATCGGTAAAGTTTACCCTATTTCCAAAGGCGAAATGCATATTGGACGGGATATCAGCAACGAAATCGTCATCAACGACGCCGAAGTATCCAGAAAACACGTTCGTATTGTGATCCAGGCAGGGGAAGTGATCATTGAAGACTTAGGCTCCACAAATGGAAGCTTCGTCAATGAGCAACGCATTAGCGGCCCTTATACAATGGTCGCGGGTGATACCCTCCAACTCGGTGAACATGTTGTATTAGTTTTTGAAGCCGCCTTGCCAGCAAGCGATTCAACCGTAGCAGTACCTCCCACAGAACCCGCTTTTGACGGCGAACTTACCCCCATTCAACCGCTGGAAATGCCTGTAACCCAGGCTCCACCACCTCCGCAGTATGAACTCCCCTCTGTTCCCGCCGCCACCGATACCTCTGTCCCTGCCTCTTTTGAAGCAGTGCCCCCTGCTACTCCACCCAAAGACAACCGTCGCACGATCATCATAGCTGTGACCGCCGTTGTGGTGTTGTGTTGTGTATGCCCGGCGATCTCTACTGCGATATATTACGCCTATAATTATTTTATGCGCTAAAGCTGTTTGTCATCTAAATAAAATCCCCTGCAAAGGAATAATGGCTTCAGAGATCGCCCGCCACACCCGAAGCCATTCTTTCTCATCCACCAAACCGAAATCGCCTCACAAACAAACGAACATATACCAATAAGCGTGGAGCTTGCCCCTCCACGCTTATTGCCCTGTTCCCTTCATCCATACTCTTCTGAAGTTTACTCTTCAATATGCTCACTGCCCTCAAAAAACGCATCCCTCGCCGCGTCATGCACGCCTACCATTTTGTGCGCGCCCTCCTGGCCGTGGCCCTCAACGGCTACCCTGCCCGTCATCTGACCGTCATCGGCGTCACTGGCACCGACGGAAAAACCACCACCTCCCACCTCATCTACCACATCCTGCGCGCCGCCGGACAACCCACCTCCCTCATCTCCACCACCGGAGCCATCATCCACGGCCTGGAAAACCGACCCCTCGGCTTGCACGTCACCACTCCCAACCCCTTTGAATTGCAAAAATTCATCAAAGACGCCGTCCGCGCGGGCTCCAAATATCTTGTTCTCGAATCTACCTCCCATGGCCTCGCCCAGTATCGCGTGTGGGGCAGCAACTACCAAATCGGTGTGTTCACCAACGTCACCCGCGAACACCTTGACTACCATGGTTCCTACGAACAATACCTGAAAGACAAAGCCCGCCTGCTCAAATCTGTCAAAACCAGTATCCTGAATCGGGATGATGCTTCCTTTGAAAAACTCAAACCCCTCGCGCGGGGCAAACTCCTAACCTATGGCCTGAAACCCGGCGCGGAAATCACCTCGGATGGTTTTCGCCTGACCCCCACGGGGATGGATATCACGATCCCCCGCTTGGGCCAAACCGTCCATGCCCAACTTGTCGGCGATTACAATGCCCAAAATATCCTCGCTGCCACCAGCGTGGGTCTCACCCTTGGCCTTGCCCCCAACGCTATCGCTGCGGGCATTGAAAAGGCATCCCCGCCCCCAGGCCGCCTCCAACGGGTGGACGCGGGCCAACCTTTCACTGTCTTCGTAGATTTCGCCCACACTCCCAACTCCCTTGAAAACGTGCTCAAACTCCTGCGCGGTATGGCGAAAAATCGTCTAATCGTTGTCTTTGGTTGTGCGGGCCTGCGCGACCCGTACAAACGCTATCCGATGGGCACCTCCGCCGGACGCTACGCCGACCTCACCGTTATCACCGCCGAAGACCCCCGCACTGAAAGCCTCGACGAGATCATGGCCGAAGTAGCCCAGGGCGTCGAAAACCAAGGCGGCGTGCGGAACCAATCCTATTACCTCATCAGCGACCGGCAACAAGCTATCCAGTTTGCGTTGGGGCAAGCCCAACCGGGTGACATTGTCGTCACCTGTGGCAAAGCGCACGAACAAAGCATGTGTTTCGGTACCGTCGAATACCCCTGGGATGAATTTCAGGCGGTTAAATATGCTTTAGGTGTCGCAGGCGTTGCACCGATTATTCTTCCAACTGCACAGAGTACTGCACAAAAATAGAACGTGGGAGTTGTATAAGCCCCACGTTCTATTTTTGTGCAGTTTATGATTTCTATGTCTATCGCAATTTCCCTCGGTATCGTTGCCTGCTGGCTTACCATTATTTGGGGTGACGTCATCATTCGCACCCTCATCCACTTTCGGATGGGAAAAAATATCCGTCTACGTGGTGCTGCTGCGGTTGTGTCGCACCATTTGACGAAACAAGGTACCCCAACGTTTGGCGGGATTATGTTCGTGCTTCCCACCCTGTTCGTCATCGCCATGATTAATGTTGCCAACGTGGTAAAGGGGGCTGAGCAAGGCCGCTCGATCCTGATCCCACTCGTGGCGCTGGTGTTGTACGCTTTACTGGGCGCGGTGGATGATTGGGAAGGCGTGCGCGGGGCACGGAAATCGGAAGGGATCACTGCCCAGGCCAAATTTGCAGGGCAGATTGTGTTGGCTGTGGGGGTCTCGCTCGGTTTGCATTATGGTTTGGGGTTGAGTAGTGTCGCGATTCCATTTATCCCATTTAAAATCAACCTTGGTATTTGGTATGTTCCCATCGCCATTTTTGTTATCGTTTCGATCTCCAACGCGGTTAACATCACTGATGGGCTGGATGGGTTAGCTGGGAATATTGCGGCGGTCGCATTTGCTGCGTATGGGGTGATTTCAATTTTGCAGGGGCAAATTTATCTGGCTGTGTTTGATTTTGTAATGGTAGGGAGTTTGTTCGGTTTTCTATGGTTCAATGCCCATCCCGCGCGGGTATTTATGGGGGATACGGGGTCGCTTTCCCTCGGCGCGGTGCTGGCGATTTCCGCCCTGATGACCGGGCAGTGGTTGTTATTCCCTGTCATTGGGCTGATTTTTGTCTTTGAGGCTGTGACCGATTCAATCCAACTACTCTATTTCAAATACACAATCCGCCGCTACGGGGAAAAACGCCGGGTTTTCCTGATGTGCCCCATTCACCACACGTTTGAACTGATGGGCTGGAGCGAACAGCAGATCGTGTACCGGTTTATGTTTGTGAGCGTGCTGGCGGCGTTGATTGGGGTCGCGTTAGCTTTGGTCTAAAACCTGAAGTTTGGCTCTGCCCGCGCCATCCGCACGCTGATTTCGATCCACTTCTCCTCCTCTTTCACATACACCTCACTTACCCATCCCATAGCTGAATCCATCACGAACGCGCCAAACACTGGCTCGCCATGTGGAAACCATACCTGCCCACCGACGATGTGCGTGCCCTGATTGCGCGGGAGTGTGAACCCCTGTTCTTTTGGCGCAACCACGCCATCGCCAAACCGCACCCACCAGGGGTTAAGTTCCACAAAGTTAAACCACTTGTGCAAATCGGGAAGCGGAGGGGCCGCGGCTTGTTTGTGCCAGATTGCCAGGGTGGGGACACGATTCTGCCCCCCACGCGCCCACCAGTCTTTGATGGCAGGGATAGCGGCGCGGATGCGGTCGTGCTGAACCCAGCCCCGGTCAATCATCTGGTCAATCCCAAATTGGTTGTTGGCAATATGATCCAGGGCGGAGGCGCAGAAGAAGCGGATTTCGTCGTTGGGGTGGTCGAGCCAGGTGACGAAATCGGGGAAGGCGGGGGGATAGGCACTGTCTACGAGGACGGTGACAAGCAATTCGAGAATGGTTGGGTCTTGAATAGTTTTGGCGGCGGTGTAAATGAACGGGTAGGCGTCTGGGGCGAGGGCGGCGAAGGCTTCACGGAGGGTTTCAAATTGTTCGGGGAGATTTTCGCCCAGGGAACGGGCTTGCGCGAGGAGGGCAGAGACGCAGTCGTCGGGCGTGGTTGAGGATGAGGAGGCGGCGCGTGGTGCGGGGCCTGCCGTGGGAAGATCGCCAGGGGGGATAGTGCCTGTGCCAGGTGTGAGGTGATCGGCGAGGTGTTCTAGCGGAACGGGGGGCAAATTTTCCAGGTAAGAGGCGGGTTTGCCGAGGGGCAAGCGTTTTGCCCGTAGTGTATTTCCATCTAATTCAACCCCGTGCAGGTAGCCGTTATTGATTTTTCGGTGGAACGCGCGTTCTTCTTGTAGGTCAAAGACGATAAGTTGGCTCATGTCGTAAAGTACGAGATAGCGTCCGTCGGGGGTAAAGAGCAAATTGCCATCTATGGTGCGAAAGCGGGTGAGGCCTTCGACAATCGGGCGGCTGAAGCTGTAGTGCAGGCTGTCTGCACTGCGGTGGATTTCGCCATAGTTTTCTTCCTGAATGATGAGGTTGTAAGGTTTGACGTGGAAGATGCGGGTAATCCAGCCTTTACCCCATTCGTTGGGCGTGGCAAAGGTATTAGCGGGGCGGTTGAGAGTGACCATCGGGTAGTTGTGGAGGAGGGCTGCGCGTAAATCTTCGAGTTCGAGCCGGGCTTGTGCTTGCCGAACGCCTGTAGAGTCGTCGAAGGCGGGGGGAATGGATAAGGTTTCGGCGTCGAATTTCAGTTGTAAGGTATAGAAGGTGCGGGGGAGGCCGCGCACGGTGCGGGGTTCGGCTTTGAGATCGTAGGCTTGTAGGTTGAATGTGGCATACGTTCGGGCGCGCCAGAGACGTTGGACGGTAATTTTGTCCACGTCAAAGGTGATAGCACGGATGACCTCTCTGAGCATCAAGAAGCCCACGGGGAGCAGGAGCACGCCCATGACACTCAGACAAGCGATCACAAACCAGCTTTGGAGATCGTTAGAGAAGGTGCCGATGCGCCATCCAAGGAGTGGAACAAATCCCATAAATGCACCCAACCCCATGATGACGAGGGCAGCAATTACTTCGGACGCGAAGTTCCGTTGATAGATGAAGGGAAGCGTGCGTGTGCGGACGGCTTTTTGCGCCTGCTGGAGGGCCGGAACTCGTGGGCGGAGGGCAGCGTAGAGGGTGGCAAGGCCTTGCGGGTCGCCGTAGAGGGTGAGGCGTGAAACGTGATCTGTGACAGGGGAAGTGTGCAGAGTAAGGGCGTTTTGGCGGAGGGTGGTGAGGGTGATTTGTGTATACGGGATTTCAGTTTCTTGGCCTAGACGGCGGAGCGTAAGGTGATTGGGATGGAGGGTGATGGTATAGCTGACTTGCCAGGTGTTGAAAAGGAAATATCCGACGGGGAGCATAGCCCCCCCGCAAAACCACCAGCCAAACGGGTCTTTTTCTGCAAAACCAACGAAAAAACCAAGCACGGCCAATGCAAGAAACGCCAGCGTTCCAACAATGGGAAGAATGCGAAAGAGGGGGGATGGGCGATAGGTCATCTAAAAAAAGGATGGGTGCTCGTCATTTCACCTCTTCATTTATTACTCATTACTTATCACTTTCCCCAACTCCCACGTTCCCTCCAAAATTAAATCCGCCCCCGCACGTTCCAACTCTGTCCGTTCGCCGAACCCGCACAGGACGCCGACGGTTTGCGCACCTGCGGCTTTGCCTGCGCGGATGTCTACGGTCGTGTCACCGATCATCAGGCAGTTTTCGGGGCGGACCCCCATTTGCATGGCAGCCCAGTGAATGGGGTCGGGGAATGGTTTGGTGCGAGGGGCAGTTTGCCCGGTGGCGATCGCGCGAAAGTGCGGGGTCAGATCGAAATGTTCAAGAAAGCCCATGGTCCCGCGCCGGGGACGAGCAGAGACTACAGCGAGTGGATACCGCGCCGATAGGTCGCGGAGCAGGTCGAGAATGCCTGGGATGAGTAAATAATTGTGCGGGCGGGCGGATGCTCTGCGTTTGTCCACCCATTCGCCAAGTTTGGCAAGTTCATCATCCAAATGCAACCGGTCAGGAATGCTGATGGCCCAGTTGGCGGGGGCCTCGACGGTCATCACGAATTTGCGGGCGAAGTCAGCGGCATCCCGGCGGGGAAGGATGAACCGGAAGGGGCGAAAGAGTTTGGCGAAGGTGGCGACATATTGGTCGTCGGTGTCACGGAGCGTGCCGTCAACGTCGAAGCACAGGGCGTGGATGCGGGAGAGTTCGAGGGGCATGGGGAACGTAAGCGTAGAATGGGTTATGGTTGAACAGCGGTCAAAATTGCTTGCGCGGTGGCGAGGCTGGGAGCGGAGACCCAGATGGTGTGATCGCCATTGAGCGTAAAGAGGGTGACGATGCCGTTTTCTTCCCAGGTGTGGTCGGCAGTGGGAGGGCCGAAGCGGGCGGTGGCGTATTGCTCAAAGGCAGCGGCGAACTCGGTGGCCTCGTTGGCGGTATCCCAAACGGTGGAGAGGACGAGCGCGGTGGTGTCTCCTGCGGGGGAGAGGTAGACCGCGTACGAATCCCCTCCCCATCCGGCGGCGGCGTCTGCCGAATTCTGGTCGCCGATGTGGGTGGCGAGTTCGAGGCCGCGGGCCAAAATCAGGTAGGTGTACCATTCGCCCATCACGTTTTGGTCGAGGAGAGTCCAACCTTCGCCCAAGGTAGGAAGGAGATCGGGTAAAGCCACCGCGATGGGGTGGTCGTCGGGGTATTTTTCAGGGTGGAGAATTTGTTCGGTGGAGACGGGGAGGTTGCGGTAGGCATCATCTACGGCAGCATATCCACCATTTTCAAACAGGGTGTTGACAAATTCATAGCCCTGGTCGTAAGGGAAGATGAAGTCGTCTTGCATGAAGGCGGGGGCGGAGTCGTACACGGGGCTTTCAAGGTTGCTGTAAAAATCTTGGAGTTGTTGTTTGTCTTTGTTGGTGCTGAATTGTGAGAACCACTGGATTTCGCTGAGGGTAGCATCGCCTTCGAGTAGGGCCTGGATGGCGGCACAACGTTCAGAGTCTTCTTCGCAGGGGACATCATCGTAGCCCAGGCCGTTTTTGATGTCGTAGTTCTCGTCTTGCAGGGCGTGGGTGTATTCATGTGCGTAGGTGAGACGCTCCGGTCCGGCAAAAGCTTCGCCTTGAACGACAACCATTTCTTTGGTTTCGTTATCGTAAAATCCGGCGATTTGTTCGCTGAGGAGGTCAATGTAGAAATTGTAGAAGTCAAAATCCGGGCGGACAAGGCCGAATGCAGCGAGAATTTGGGCATCTTTCTGAGCATCTTCGGGGGTGTAGTCTTTGTTGAAGTCGTTAAGAACATGTTCGCGGAGTTGTTCGGGCGTGAAAAGGGCACGGTCAAAGGAGCCACTGGGTTGGAGGCCACGCAGTTGGATAACCTGTTGTTCGATGGTCTCCATTTGCCGGATAACGTCTGGGGCGATTTCTCCATCGCTTGTCGTAGAACTGCTATCGTTTATGGATGGGATGATGGGCGAAGTCGTTTCCCCGCTGATGCGGAAGAGCGCGACGCCCGCTACACTAAGGGCAATTAGCCCAATACAGCAAAAGACGAGCACGCCTAAAATAGCGAATATCAAGTTGCGATTACGCGAAGAATCCATGGGGCCTCATTAAGGTAAAGGGAAAATATCTTGTATCTTGTGTTGCGTATTTTCTTATAGCACAAATACACCATACGGAATATGCCATAAGCTCATAACGCCAGCGTTGCAAAAGCCAGAATAAAACATATAAACCCAGCGGTTCCGAACAAATATGTTTTGCGCCCGCCTTCTTTGTACTTGTTTTCGGCGGACTCAATGAGCCGCTGAGCATTTTTCCCGGTTTTGCGCGCTTCGGACCGGAGTTTCATATTCCCACCAATTTCATCGAAGGCCGGGATGAGGGCGTAAATCCAGAGGAAAAATGCGCCAATGAAGTAAGCGTTGGAGATCGCCCCAGTTTTTCCTGCAAACAGAAACCAGATCAGGCCAATCAGGGTTACGCCGCCAACGATCAAAAGCAAATTAAGCCAAAAAGGACGAGGGGAGGAGAGAAATTTCATGGTTTGCTCCAAAGGGGATGGTTCGATTTTAACTGGCTTTAGAGGAGAATGCCAGTCCCGCAATCCAACTTGCAGAACCACCCACTTTGCGTTACGATACGCGTATGCCTACCTCTCAAAAATTTCCTTATGCCCTCCTTTTAGGGGACGCAGTTGTTTTTATGCTGATTACGTTAACTGGTTTTGCCTCCCACGACCGTTTAGGCTCAAGTCTTTGGCGGATGCTGACGACTTTCGTGCCCCTGATCGTTAGCTGGGCGCTAATTGGTGTCCATGTCGGTGTGTTTGACCCTGCGCGGGTCGCCGATCCCCGCCAGTTGTGGCGTCCCTTTTGGGCAATGGTGCTTGCCGGGCCTTTTGCCGGATGGATGCGCGGGGTGATGTTAGCCAGTGGGGTCGCTCCCCTCTTCGTTGTTGTCCTCGGCGGCTTCAGTGCCCTTGCCCTCCTCGTTTGGCGTACCCTCTTTTGGTTCCTCACCCGCAACAAATCAGCAAATCAGCAAGTCGGCAAACCAACAAACTAGCCAGCAAATCCACCCCTCGTCACTTATCACTCATCACTTATGGACGAACCTGCCCTCATTCAAGCTGCTCAACAAGGCGACCTGACCTCCTTTAACAGATTGGTGCTCTCCTACCAGGACGTTGCCTACAATGTCGCTTACCGCATTATAGGGGACCCCGATGCGGCCTCAGACGCTACGCAAGATGCCTTCATCTCTGCTTTCAAACATTTGGGGAGTTTTCGAGGTGGCTCCTTCAAGGCATGGATGCTTCGTATCGTCACCAATACCTGTTACGACGAACTCCGCCGCCGCAAACGCCGCCCCACCACCCCTCTCGAACCCCTCAACGACGATAATGAAGAGATCGAATCGCCCATCTGGCTCAAAGACCCCGGCGAAACCCCCGAAGAGCGCGCTGAACGCGCCGAACTTCACTACGCCATTCAAGACTGTCTCAACGGCCTTTCCGATGATTTTCGCACGGTCGTTGTCCTGGTAGATGTTCAAGGCATGGATTACGAAGAAGCCGCGAACATCACCCACAAACCCCTCGGTACGATCAAAAGCCGCCTCGCGCGGGCGCGGGATAAATTGCGCGATTGTTTGCAGGGAGTCCGGGAACTTTTACCCAGTTCCTTCCGTCTTGAAGAACAGGTAAGCCTATGACCCAGATGATCACCCCCCGCGAACAGGAAATGCTCTCCGCATACCTGGATAATGCGCTCAAACCTCGGGAGCGTCAGCAATTGGAAACCCAACTCCAAACTCGCCCCGAATTGCGTGCCGCCCTCAATGAATTGCGGCAAACCCAATTAATCCTTCGCCAGGCCCCCGCGGTACGCGCCCCCCGCAACTTCACCCTCACCCCGGAGATGGCCGGCCTGCGGACCCGTCCCCCGCGCATCTACCCCGCCTTTCAATGGGCCTTTGCCCTCGCCACCCTCTTCTTCATCATTGTCCTCGGGGGCGAAACCTTTTTCGGGAACCCTACGGCCTCCCCCGCCAACCTCGCAATGGCCCCCATTACCGAAACCTATGACACAGGTGGCGCACAGGAAATGGCCAGCGAGCCACCCCCGGACGAGCGCATCATGCAGTCTGCGCCGATGGAAGAGAATGGAAGTGGAGCCGAAAGCCCCGAAGAACCCCCTACCGAACAAGCCACCCCTGCCCCCGGCGACTTCATCCAAATGGTCGAACCGCCTACCCCCACCGCCGAAATCACCCAAAAAACCGCTCCCACCGAAGCCATTGAAGAAACGGCCCCGATGATGGAAAACCCCGTTACGGACACCGTTTCCCTCGCCCCGGAAGCTTCCCTCAGTGATACCTACGCCACCGAAATCCCCGCTCCCGAAACACCCAGTTTTTGGGACTCTCCCTGGCGCATCCCAGAGGTACTCCTTGCGATCGTTGTCCTCCTCACCGGATTGGGTTTGCTCATCTTCCGGCGCAAGACGATGTTGTAAACGATCCTGCAAATTCAAAGAGCCACGTATCAAGAACGTGGCTTTTTTGATTCTTATCTCTGCCCTTTATATTTGAGCAGCAAGCATCCTGAGCGTATACCCTACTCTTGGCTTTACCTCTGTCCAGCGCAGTCAAAGGATGCGGGTCATAAATCCAATCCATTCCAAACTTCGGAAGTCTCCACCAACCTCCCGCTTTAGCATACTTCTATCCTTTTCGGCGCCCCCCTTTACCAAATCCCCAAAAACTTCCGAAGTTTACCGCTTTACCGAAAAATGCACCTCCACCTCCGTCACATTCCCTGCGCGGTCGGTGGCACGGACACGGAGGGTGTATTCGCCAGGGGTGGGGTTCCAACGATGGGCGAAGGGGAGCTGGGTAAACGTGCCAAGCGTCTGATTGTTCAAAATCAACTCCACTTTCGCCAGGGCCAGGTCGTCGGCGGCGTTAAATTGGAAGGTCACACTCTCATCTTGGGGGTAAGTAAACACCTGCCCTTCGGTGGGATACACAATTTCGGCGGTTGGCAGCTTGTTGTCCACCGTCACTTGCAGAATGGCAGTATCCACGCGTTGATCGGCCCGAATGACGAGCAAACGGATCGCGTACAACCCACTCAGCCCGGTCGTATCCCATGATGCGAGCGTTCCCTTCGCCACTTCCGCGGTGGACGCCTCCCCGATCACCGTCCACTGCTGAGGATTTAACCCCTGTCCCACCTGCACCTGATAGGACTGGAAATCCGCCCCGGTCGCGCTCCCCAAGAGGGGCACTTTCCCGCTGACGGATGCGAACATCTCCGGCGTAGTGAACTGCGCGTCCGGGTTGGGCGTGGCGGGGGCGCTGACGAGGTCATAGATTTCGGGCGGCGTGGGGAGACCTGCTTCTCGTGCCCAATCCGCGGCCTCGGGCGGGGGGATGAGGTAAACGCGTTCTTCGATTAAGCCTGGAGGGGTGAACACGGTCGCGAGCAGCCCAGTCTCGCGGTTGATTTGTACGCGGCGGTAGAGGGTGTCCAGTTGGGTAGGTTCACTGCCGGGTGTGAAGATTTCCTGTACGGTGATGGGGCATTCGGGGGTGGGGAGTTGCCCGGAGGGGTCGCACACGGTCAGGGTGCTGATCCCGGGCGGGGTGAGCCAGCTTTCCGGGGGGAGGTCGCGCGTGGCGTATTGTAAGAGACTGTGCCAGATCGCCGCGGCGATGCCCTCGGGCACGGGGTTGGGGGTGGAAGAGGTCGGGGGTTTATCCAATCCCGTCCAAACCGCAGTCACAAGTTGGGGGGTAAATCCTATCGCCCAGGTATCAGTGCCCCCGTTCGCCGTGCCCAATTTCACGCCCGCGGGACGCCCAATTTCGAGGGCGTTGGGATGTCCGAGGCTGGGCCACCGCGCGGTTTCGTCGCTGAGGATGTTGGTCAGGAGGTAGGCGAGTTGGGCGCTGATGACGGGGCGGGCGTCGGGGGAGGGGGTTTCGTACCAGATTTTGCCGGTGGTATCTTCCACGCGGAGGAGGGTGGTGGGGAGGAGGGGCGCGGCGGGGTCGTCGGTTTCTGCGTAGCCGAAGAGGATGCCCTGGTTGCTAAAGACGCCGTAGGCTTGCGCGGCTTCGAGCAGGGTGAAGTTGCCCCCTTCGAGCGGCAGGTGCAGGGCGGCCTCGCCCGCGGGGATGGTGAGCGAGGGGAGACCGAGTTGGGCAGCGGTTTTCCAGACGTTTTCGGGGCCGAGTTCGCGGAGGAGGTTGAGCGTGGGGACGAGGTAATCGTTGGCGAGGGCGAGGCGCATCCGTTGGGGGCCGTGATATTGTTCGTCGGGGTTGGGGTTGGTGGCGAAGGTGGGGGGGAGGTTGGCGGGGATGTCCCAGACGAGGGAGGCGGGGCTGAACCCGCGCGTGAAGGCGGTGAGGTAGATGTACGGGGTGAGGAGCGTGCCCGGCGCGTGGGGGGTGAGTTGGGCGGGGTAGTTCTGTTCGTTGCCTTCGGTGGCGAGGCCGGTGAGGGCGAGGATTTGGGCGGTGTGGGGGTCGAGGAGGGCGGCCTGGGTTGCGAGGTCGGTCAGATTGAGGGGGGTGTCGAGGGCGACGGTGGGCAGAAGGCGGGCGGCTTCGCAATCCGGGTTTGTAGTAGGGGCTTCAGCCCCATTTTCGGGAGCTGAAGCTCCTACTACAAACAAATTCAGACGAGCGAGTTGGGCTGCGAGGGCGCAGGCAGTCTGGGTTTGCAGGTCGGCGTCGAGGGTGGTGATGACGTTCAGCCCGCCCTGTTCGAGCCGGGCGCGGGGAATGTTGACGTTGCCCGGCAACGCGCTAAGTTCTTGAAAGACGAGTTCTAGGAAAGCGGTGTCGCGCGTGGCGTCTTCGGTGGGCGCGGGGCGGGTGCCGAGGGGGGCGGCGAGGGCGATTTGGGCTTCATCTTCGGGGATCATGCCCTGTTCGAGCATGGTTTGGAGGAGGGTTTGACGACGTTCGAGGGCGAGGGCGGGGGTGTCGAAGGGGTTGAGGTCGGGGGCCTGGGCGACGGCGGCGAGGAGGGCGGCTTCGGGGAGGGTGAGGTCGGTGGCGGAATGATCAAAATACACCCACGCGGCGGCGTCTATCCCGTTTGCGAGGTGTCCGTAAGAGGTGCTGTTGAGAACCCATTCGAGGATTTGGTCGTCTCCGTAGGTGCGTTCGAGTTGGGCGGCGAGGAGGGTGAGGCGGAAGTCGCGGCGGGGGGAGGAGGGTTCGGAGAAGAGGAGGAGGGAAGAGACGAGGGACTGGGCAATGGTCAATTGTGAATGGTCAATTGTCAATTGGGTGGCGCGGGTGGCGGTTTTAATGGATTCGGGGAGGTCAGAGAGGGGGAGGTATTTTGCTTGTTTGGCGGCAGGGTTTTGGAGGGTGTAGAGGAGGGTTTGGCCGGTGCGGTCGTAGAAGCGGGTGGGCTGGAGGAGGAGGCCGTCGGGCGGGGTGAGCAGGGTGGGGATCGTTTGGAGAGATGGGAGGTCGCGGGCGAGGGCGGTGTAGGTGACGGTGAGGGCGATGAGGCCGAGGGCGAGCGTGACGGCAATGACGGTGGCAAAGCCCCAGCCAAAGCGGAGCAGGCGCGTTTGGATGGTCTTTTGGCGCTGGGCGCGGCGGCGTTGGCGGGCGCGAATCAGGTCGGGGGTGGAGGACATGGATGAAATTGTACTATTTTATTCTCCCTGCTTTGATCAATTTCCATATCGTTTTATTTACAGGTGTCGCCACTCCCAGCTTTTCCCCTACATGCACAATGGCACCACAAATCGCATCAATTTCCGTCGGCGCACCGCGTTGGATGTCCTGGTACATGGATGAATGATTAGTCGCGGTGCGGCGCGCTACATCCTCAGCAGCGGCAACGGGGTCGAGGAAGGTGAGGGGGATGTGCGCCGCGGCGGCTACGGCGGCAGCCTCACGAGCGAGGTCCGCCATCAGCGCACGGGCAGAGGGGCGTTCGAGCAGTTCCCCGTTCGGGATGCGGAGTAGCGCGGTCAAGGGGTTGATCGCGGCGTTGATGACGAGTTTGCTCCACACAAGGCTGTCGGCATTGGGCGTTTCTTCGACGACGAACCCCGCGTCGCGGAGCAGGGGGATGATTGGTTCCAGGCGGGGGTGGGATTCGACGGAGATAGTGCCCTGCCCGCCGGGGCGAACCCTCCCCGGCCCGGTCAGCGTGGCCCCGGTCGTGGTTACCCCAAGCGCGACGTTGTTCACCCCCAAAGATTTTGCCAGGATTTCGCGGTTGCCATACCCGTTTTGCAGGGTCAGCGCGACCCCGTCCGGGGCGAGGCACATCCCCAGTTGATGGGCGGCGCGTTCCGTTTGCCAGGCTTTGACCAGTACGAGCGCGTGCCGCATCCCGAAGCAATCGGCAGGATTGGACGTGGCTCGAACGGGGTAGATGGTCTCCTTGCCGTTATCTTCGAGCTGCACCCCGTGTTGCAGCGCGCGTAAACCCTTAGGCCAGGTTCCGAGCATAGTCACCTCAACCCCAACCGCTGAGAGCCGCGCCGCAAACAAACAGGCCAGCGCGCCCGTACCTACGATGAGAATTGGCTCAGGCATACAAATCAAAAGTACGCAGATTACATAGATTTTTGCAAAAAAGAAACTGCGGCATTTGTGCAATCTGCGTACCAATCATGGGAGTCTAAATTTAATCCAACATCCGCGTAAACGCTTCCCACGCGTCATCTTTCATATCCGTCGTATGTTCGGGAGCAGGGAAAAGTTGGTGATCCACGTCGCCTTTGTAGGCGGCGATGGCGTCGAACATGACCTCGTGGAGGTTGGCGTATTTTTTGACAAAACTGGGGGTGAAGCGGTCGAACAGGCCGAGCAAATCGTGCGTGACGAGCACCTGCCCATCACATCCGACGCCCGCACCGATCCCAATGGTGGGGACTTCAAGTTGTTTGGAGACCAGTTCCGCGAGCCGTGCAGGGATCGATTCTAGCACGACGGCGAAACAGCCCGCATCTTGCAAAATCAACGCATCTTCCAACAGGGTTTTAGCGGCGGCAGCCTCTTTGGCCTGGGCACGGAACCCGCCCAACTGGTGGACACTTTGCGGGGTCAGGCCCAAATGCCCGACAACGGGAATCCCTGCGGTGATGATGGCGCGGATAGCGTCAGCGCGTTCGCGTCCGCCTTCGAGTTTGACCGCGTCCATCCCAGCTTCTTGCAGGAAACGTCCGGCGTTGCGTACCGCTTGTTTCACGGAAACCTGATAGGACATAAACGGCATATCGCCGATGAGAAGGGCGGATTTTGCCCCGCGCGCGACTGCCTTGCAATGATGGAGCATATCTTCCATCGTGACGGGCAGGGTATTTTCATAACCGAGCACGACCATGCCGAGCGAGTCGCCGACCAGGATCGAGTCAATGCCAGCTTTGTCTATCGCCAGGGCGGTGGCGTAGTCGTAGGCCGTCAGCATCGTGATCGGTTCGGCGCGCCGCTTTTTCAGGCGAAATGTGCGCGTGGTCACTTTTTTACGCGATTCAATTGAAGTGGTAGGGATGGGTTGGGTAGACATGGTACTCTCCTTAGGGGGTGTTCAACGTAGAACATAGAAAAATGGTAGAGGCCGGTTGAGGGGGGATATATTCAGTTGTGAAGAAGCATGACGAATAATGAGTTGTGAACTAGATTGAGTAATTATGTATTACTCGTTACTCATTACTTATCACTCCCAAATGTTCCGTTCACCAGGGATACGGACGTTCAAATTTTATCACATTCAGTTTTCGTACCCCATTTTTACGAGCGTTTCTCCAAATGTGTTAATGCAAAGTTGTTGCTGTTTGGGAGAAAGATGTTGGCGGAAACGCCCGTTGACACCTTTAACGAAGTGTAAGCCTCGATCACCTTTCTGCGCTTGGGTGGGTTGGTACTTCTCGATTACCGCCTTTACCACAGGGGACGCCGCGTCCAGACCGAGGAACTGCGCCAAACGTGACGCCTCTGCCGCATAATCCGCTTTTAAATTCTCATAGCTGACCGAGTGTACGCTTGGGATCGCTGTCCACATCTCCCAGTAATGCACATACTCAGCGATGAATTCAACGGCTTTTTCAACGGTGTCCAATTGGGAGAAAGCATTTTTGCGTCCGGCGGTGCGGGCACGCTGGCCGTATTCATAAGCGGATAGCAGGGCATCGCGTGGATCGCGGTAGATGTATGTCGGGCGGATTTGCCCACGTCGGATCAGCGTTTGGGCGAAGGGCGTTGGCCCGGCGTGGAGTTTGATCGTGAACGTATTTCCCAACAACGACGGGATCAGGACAGCGCCCACCCGCGCCGGGGACAGAATCCCGATATTACAGTTCACCTCCGTCAGGAATCGCCCCAAACGAAAACGCCGCCGAATTTCACGGGCATCCGCGGCTCCAGCGGTGAGCATAAGATCGTGGGTTAAGTTGTAGTGCCAGCCGGAGCCAGCACGGGGCATGCCTACAGCGAGAACAATCATAGGGCCAATTGTCAATTATCAATTGTCAATTGTCAATTGACCTGGTTCTGTTACTTTACATCGGCTTCCTTTTCAGAGACGAGCAATTCGCTTTTTTCGTCTTTGGGGCCGGAAATGCCTTCACGGAATTCGCGAATGCCTGTGCCTAGATCACGGGCTAGCGAGGCGATTCGTCCGGGGCCAAAGATTAGCAGGACAATGACTAAAATGATGATGAGTTCGGGAGCGCCAAATTCCATCATAACTCCTTATGTTTTAGAGAAAAAATTGATTCCCGAAAAGGGGATGGGTGTTATCACCCATCCCTCGTTCAGGGAATCTTGTTTGAAAGTTATCCGTTCGGCACAATTTTTATGGTCAATTCTTTGCCATCTCGCAGGATCGTCAATTGAAGTTCCTGGTTGGGGTCAGCCTGCCCCAGGGTGGTTTTCAGTTCTTCAATGCTATTTACGGTTTGCCCGTTTACGGCGGTGATAATATCACCACCCACCAGAATTTCCTGGCCTTGCACAGTGAGGGGTTTGAAACTTCCTTGTAACCCGGCTTTATCAGCCAGACTGCCTTGCTCGATCTGCTCGACCAGTACACCTTGCTGATCGGAGGGCAGGTTCATCGCGGCAGCGATATCACTATTCATCGTGCCCCCCAAAATCCCAAGGTGGATACCACTATTTGTCGTGGTACTGTTATCCGTCGAGGATGTCTGGCGTTCTTCCAGCGAAGGGCGGGCCTGAAGGGTGACGGAGGTGGTTTGCTCTTTACCGTCCCGAATAAAGCTCAGGGTGACTTTCTGCCCAACAGAGGTGCTGCGGGCGAGGTAAGCAATCAATTCGTCGATCCCGGTCACGGCCTGTCCGTCAATTGCGGTGATCACATCGCCACCGACACGCACCTGCTGACCTTCGATAGTGGCGTCTTTGGTGCTGCCCTGCAACCCAGCCGAGTCGGCAGGACTGTTGGGTAGCACGTCGGCAACTAATACGCCTCGTTGATTGTTGTCCAGGTTCATCGCCTGGGCTAGTTCGGGCGTAATCGTTGTGCCGCTGATACCGAGCCAGGGGTGTTGATAAACCCCGTCTTTGATGAGCGCAGGCACAACATTCTGCACAATCTGCGAGGGGATGGCGAACCCTATCCCTGCGTTGACACCGGACGAAGACTCAATCGCTGAGGTAACGCCAACGAGCATTCCCTGGCTATCTACCAACACCCCACCGGAGTTCCCGGGGTTGATTGGGGCATCGGTCTGGATTACATCGGGGATGGTGTAAGACGCGCCGTTACTGTTGCTATCCACAGGCAAACTGCGTCCTAATGCACTGATAATCCCCACGGTCATCGTCCCTTCAAGCCCAAACGGGTTGCCGATGGCAATCGCTAACTGCCCCACCTGCACGTTGGTCGAGTCCGTCACCTGCATGGGGACGAGTAACCCAGAGGGGGCATCCACATTGATCACGGCCAGGTCGCTATCGGGGTCTGCGCCGACGAGCGTGGCGTTCAAGATTGTGCCATCGCTAAAGGTCACTTCAATTTTATCGGCCCCGGAGACAACGTGATTATTCGTCACAATATCGCCCTGGGTATCCCACACAAACCCGGAACCCAACCCGGAAGAATATTGCTGGGAGGGTTGCTGATCCTGTGGCAGGTTGAAAAATGGAAGGTCCTGGCCTGAAAACGAGGACGATTGGGTATCTACTTGTTTGACCACACGGATGTTGACCACCGAGGGGCTGACTTGTTTGTAAATGTTCTCCAACGTGCCCTGGTACGCGGCAATTACATCGGAACTACCTGTTTGGGTCAGCTCAGACGCGGGAGGTGCGGCTAGAGCGTTGGTAATTGTAGACTCACTCGTGGCTGCACTACTGCACGCGGCGGTCAGGAGCAAGACCACGACGAGGGTAAAGCTGAGAAGAAACGTTCGCTTGTTCATAGGTACTCCTTTTGGAAATTCTTGGTATAGCTCTCCAGCATTGTCTTTTCCTTGGCGTATTTCGTACTCCGTATTACGTAAATTCCAAATACGAATTACAGAAGACGGAAAAAAGGATTAACCTGGCACGCTATATCCACATCCGATACAGTACCTATCTTATTCCACCTTTTGTTATACGACTTTATGGCAGTTGATAAGAACCTTATGGCAACCTTATGCCTGGTCATTGAACTTCAAGGTGCTTTGCAATCAAGTTTGGCTCACCGGACATTTAAACACTTCCCGAAGCTGCCGAAATGGGCAAAGTCATCTTGAAACGACTGCCCTTTTCTAATTCGCTTTTCACTTCGATCTTCCCCTGATGGGCGAGCAAAATGTCTCGCGCGATGGTCAACCCCAGACCCATTCCCTGCACGATCCGCCGTCCGTGCCCTCCGCGGAAAAATGGCATGAAAATCTTCTCCATCTCCGCAGGCGGAATCCCTGGCCCCGTATCTGCTACCTCTACCCACACCTCGCGCGTGTTCCCTCCGGTCCGGATCGTCACAGTACCCCCCTCAGGGGTGAACTTGAGCGCGTTACTGACCAAATTGCCCAACGCCTGAGACAAACGGTCAGGATCTGCTTGAACGGGGGAGAGATCAGGGGAAATTTCAACCTGCCAGGTTAATGATTTGGCCTGTGCGGCTGCCTGCCATGGGAGTAATTCCACGGGAAGCCATTCGTTTAGAGATAATGTGCGCCGGTTCAACTCCAGTGTGCCCAAAACCTGATCGTACAGTTCGGCCAAATCGTCCAACAAGCGTTGTAAGCGTGCCGTTTCGCCGTCCATGCCGGTGAGTAAATCGGTTGCAAGTTGCGGGTCTTGAGTGGCACCTTTGAGCAGGGCTTGTGTGGCAGCCCGAAGCGCACCGAGTGGGCGGCCTAGTTCGTGAACGAGGTTGGCTAGCAATTGGCGGCGCGCCTGTTCGAGGCTCAGTAAACGTGTGGTCAACGCGTTCACCGCGCGGGTCAGGGTACGGATTTCTTCTGGACCTTCCACCACCATCGGGGTACGGAAATCGCCCTCGGCCAGGTTTTGGATCGCTTCCGCGACGTTATGGATAGGACGATCAATTTGGAATGCAAGAATCCCTGCGAAAATTACCCCCGACATAATGCCTAATGCAAAAACTGCCCCGATCAAATAACGCATCTGAAAGATTTGCTCGGATACTGTAACTACTTGGGTGGTCAGGCGCACAATGCCCAGTAATTGCCCGTTGTCAGCCAGGATCGGAACATACACTTCCGCAGAAGGGCCATTCCGCAGGCGGGCGATCTGTCCCTGTTGGACGAGCGAGAAATTGGGGAGGTCAACCTGTTGCCCGCGCAGGGCGGAATCCGCGGGGTCGCTGGAGGCCAGTAAACGTCCGTCGGGGAGGATGAGCGTGGCGCGCCCCCCCAGGAACGGGCCAGCGCTCTCGACCAGGGCTTGTGCTCCTAAAGGGTTTCCCCATAACTCCGGTTGAACACGGACAATTTCCGCGAGGAGGGTGGCGTCTTCTTCCAGAGCGTTGTACACAACCGGCAGGAGAAAACGGTTCTCCAAAACGTACAGGAGGATCAGCCCCATCAAAGGAATGATGAGGAGAATTGGGAGAATGTGACTGAGGAAGAGACGGTTACGAAGGGTACGGAACATGGGAATGGGTAAACTACGGAAGTTTGGAGTGGACGAGGTGGGGGGCAATCCCTGTGGAGACTTCCGAAGTTTTGGCGGATGGAAGGATAAAAAAAGAGGGTGTGCGGTTTCCCACACACCCTCTTGATCTAGGAAATTCCAAAAGGGATCAGGCTGTAGCTTTCTTCGAGCGGAACCAGTTGTTCCATTCGCGGTTTTCCCATACGACGAGGATGGGCGAGGCATTGAAAATGGATGAGTACGTACCGCTCAAGACACCGATCATCAAGATGATGATAAAGTGGCGGATGGTGCTGCCTCCAAAGATGGCTAAGGCGAGCAGGGTTAGAAAAACGGTCAATTGGGTATTGATCGAGCGAACTAATGTTTGCTGGATGGATTGGTTGACTGTAACTTCGTAGGCCTGACGGCGGTATTTGGAAGCGTTTTCACGAATGCGGTCAAACACAACGATTGTATCGTGGACAGAAAAGCCAATCACGGTGAGCAGGGCGGTGAGAAAGAGCGAGTCTACTTCCCAGCCCAGGAAATGGCTCAAGATCGCTTGCATCCCAAAAACCACGGCGACATCGTGTAACATGGCGATGATGGCGCTGACACCGTAGCGATAGGCATTCGGCACGCCGCGGAAGGCATACCAGATAAAGGCCATGATCGCGATGGAGGCCAGCGCAACGGTTTCCGCCGCACGGGTGGCGACTTCGCGGCCAACAGTGGGGCCAACGCTTTCAAACCGCAGGATGGTGATCGTATCCTCTGTCGCACTTTGCAGCGCCTCGATGATCCGGTTGTTTGTGGCATCATCAATGGTAGGGGTGCGGACGATGATTTCATCCGTGCCCGAGGAACGCACTTCGGCATCTTCAAGCCCAAACTGGGCATATATTTCCCGTACAGTTTCCAGGGCAGGGGCTTTCCCCGAAGCAAATCGGATTTCTGCCAGGCTCCCCCCTTCAAAATCTACGGCCAGCGGCAACCCCCAAAAGATGAGGCCGATCAGGCCTGGGACGATAGCTATTAAAGAAATAGCAAAGTAAAGGTATCGTTTTCCGACGATGTCCATGAGAATCTCCTATTTAACTCGCACTTTTGCGAGATTGAGTCGTGGGAACCTGTTGGGATGAAATCCCAAACCAGGGCAAATGATCGGCAATTTTGATCCGGTCGAGCCAGAGATGCAACAGGTTATGGGTAACCATAATGGCAGTGAACAAACTGACAAACACCCCAAGTGCCAGCGTGACGGCAAACCCTTTCACGATGCTGGCCCCGAACGCGTTACCAAACCAGAACAAAATCCCGCAGGTGATCAACGTGGACAAGTTGGAGTCCCGAATGGAGGGCCACGCCCGATCCCAGGCTTTTTCGATGGCGTTTTGGAGACGGAGACCTTCTTTGAGTTCTTCCTTCAATCGTTCAAAGATCAGAATGTTGGCATCTACTGCCACCCCAATGCTCAACACAAACCCGGCGATCCCAGGCAGGGTCAACGTCACGGGAATCAGTTTGAACAGAGCAAAGGTTACGCTCACGTACAGCAACAGGGCGACATCAGCCAGCAAACCCGGCAGACGATAAAACCCGACCATAAAGACCACGACAAGCCCCAGCCCGATCAATCCGGCAACGAGGCTTTTTTGCAAGGAGTCCTGGCCCAGGGTAGGGCCAACAGTACGGCTTTCCGCCACTTTCAGCGGAATGGGGAGCGAACCGTAGCGCAGTTTGACGGCTAAATCGTTCGCGGTCTGGGCGGTGTAGTTGCCGGTAATGACGCCAGAGCCGCTCGTAATGGCACTGTTGACCTGGGGGACAGACACGACAGTTTTATCCAGCACAATCGCCAGATATTGCCCGACATGGCTGGATGTGTAATCACCGAAAATTTTTGCTCCATCTGAGTCTAACTTGAAGGCAACTTCGTAATTGTTCAGTTTGTCCTTCGTCACGCCAACTTCTGACAAACGCTCGCCAGTCATTACGGTGTGATACACCGTTGTACCCGTGACATCAGTAGGTGCTTGAGGATAATCCGTCACGATGGTTTGGCCTGTCATTGCCACTGCAGCCGAGCCGCCAATGTTGCCCATATCAACAAATTCCAACTGCCCGGTTTCGCCTAACACGCTCAAAGCAGCTTCCGGGTCCGTGGCTCCAGGCAGTTCAACGACGATACGGCGATCCCCAGCGATTTGCACGCTCACCTCGCCAACACCTAACAACCCATTAGCCCGGTTTTCAATAATCGTGCGTGCCGTTTCCATAGAAGTCGCGGGGATGTCCGTGCCATCTGGCAGGTCCGCTTCCAGAAGGGCTTGCACGCCACCTACCAGGTCCAACCCCAGGCGAGTAGTAATATCCCGGTTGATCAACCCAGGAACACTCAGGGTGTGGCTACTTGGCAGGGCTATCCAAATGGCGGCTATGGCCAGGAAAAGAATAGCAATAAATTGAGATACACGTTGATTCATACATTCTCCATACAAGAAAAATGCCTCTGCAAAGCGAAAACGCAGAGGCAGGTTTACCCAGAAATAAGGGCAAATTTGTCCGGCGGCGGCATTATAGCACCGCCCTCTGAGAATGAAAGAGTAGGGATATAAAAATTCCATCTGTTTTTAATCTGAATTGCCCCCAAAAGTCAAAAAACAACCTTTTATAAGATTCTGTTTCAGGTGTGTAGACACTTTCGGTTAAAATCTACTGCATGACCACCAAATCCAAAATCCTTCTCGTAGATGACGAACACGACATCACCACCAACCTGGCCGCGTTTCTGGGCCGCTCCGGGTTTGACACCCTCACCGCCGGAAATGGCGAAGAGGCCCTGACCAAAATCGAGCGCGAACGCCCCGATCTGATCGTATTGGATGTGATGATGCCGAAGATGGACGGACGCGAAACCCTGCGCCGCCTGCGGGGCGGGGGGAATTGGATCCCGGTCATTTTGCTGACCCAGGTGGGGGAAGCGTTTGAACGCGCGATGGCCCTCGAAGAAGGCGCAGACGATTACCTGAACAAACCCTTCGACCCCCATGAACTGATCGCCCGGATCCGCGCGGTGTTACGCCGTGCCCGGCCCGGTCAGCCTCCCCTTTCCGCCGCGGAAACCCTCAACAGCGGCCCGCTCCGGTTCGACCGCCGCTCCCGCCGCGTGTATCTGCAATCCAAAGAAATCACCCTCACCCCCAAAGCGGTACTGCTCCTCGAATATCTGATGACCCACCCCGACGAACTCGTCAGCCGCGACCGCCTTTTGGACGTGGTCTGGGGCTGGGACTACCCCGTCGGCACCCGCGCCGTGGACACCCGCGTCGCCGAACTGCGCCGCGCCCTCGATGACGACGCCAGCGATCCCCGCTACGTGGAAACCGTCCCCGGACAGGGCTACCGGTTCGTCGGGCGGGTGGAGGGGGGAAGATGAACCATTTTTCTGCTCGCGCCGGATTGCCAAATCCGGCCTCCTTGCCGGGGGATTGCCAAATCCCCCGGAAGCGTAAATCCGAGGGGGGCCGGTGATCAACTGGTCCATGATCCGCCGCTGGTTGTGGGCGCTCGTGCCGCTGTTCGCCGGGTTAGGGCTGGGCATCGCGTTTGCGAGCGGATTCCTGCCTAATCCAGTCCTCGTCTTCCGGGCTGACATCTCTGCACTTTCGCAATTGTGCGGGCTGGGGTTGGCAATTGGACTATGGGGTTGGTTCGTCGTGCGGGATTGGGGGCTGGGAATGCGGGAACACACCCGGCTCGAAACGGAAACTCGCGCTGCTGAAGACCGCCGCCGTTTTCTGCAACGCCTGGACCACGAACTCAAAAATCCCCTCACCGCCATTCAAGCGGGCCTCGCCAACCTGACCGAACGCCCCGACCCGAACGCCCTGGCGAGTGTCAAAGCCCAAACCACCCGCGTCTCCCGCCTCGTCGCCGACCTTCGCAAACTCGCCGACCTGGAAACCCGCCCCC
>JACKAX010000021.1 GCA_020634875.1 Anaerolineales bacterium
GAGCCGCGCATAACCCAAGAAATGTCTCACTTGGGCGAGCCTGTCGTGCAAGATGTTCCAGGTTGGGAGTCCCTTCTGAGGATAGATCCAGCCACTCACGGATGATCGCGTTTGCAAATAAGACTCTGCCTCCAGGTTGTACTAATAGGATAGCGTCATTGTTCTTTGGGAGGTCAAGGGAAGTACTGATGCTTGTGAAGGGAGGCGGGGTAATTGCCGGTTGAATCCTAGGCACGACGCGCAATAACATCTGCCACACGACGAGGAATACCGCCGCAATGGCAAGGGCATAAAAACCTAAGAGCCAAGGATTAATCCCGAACATAGGTGCAAATGATGTGGAAAATTATTCGCTATTTTTTCTGCGCGATTCAGCGGCCAGTTCTGTGATTTCGCGAATATCTGCAAACTGCTGTGTAGATGGGGAAACATGCCCAATGGCGATAGACATGATCGGGACTTTTTCTGTGTTTCCATCCCGGTTTGTTGTTAGGATATAACCTTGTTCGCGATCCATAAAGTTATAGTGGGTAAGAACTTCTTCTGCGAACCGAGATTTTAATTTCTGACGAATAGCAGGGCCATTTTGCTCAGAGGTGATGATGACGAAGTTTTCGCCACCTGGATGCCCAATGAAATCGTTTGGAGTGCCTAACGCGTCGACCACCTCACCCATCAGCATCGCGGTAAATCTCAGGACATCATCCCCCGCTACAAAGCCATACACCTCCCGAAATGGTTCGAAGTAATTGACGCGGATGTCCATCAATTCCCAATTATCCCGGCGGATAATACGCCGTAATTGGTCTTCGATAAGTCGGCCCGATGGTAACCCGGAACGAGGATCAGTCAGGCTTTCACGTTCGGCCCGAGCAATGGCATTTTGGACACGAAGTTTGAGTTCTTCAATGTCAAAGGGTTTCGTGATATAGTCATCCGCCCCTAATTCCAGACCCTGGAGTTTGTCACTCCGTTCATCTTTTTGGGTCAGGAAGATAATGGGAATATGACTGGTTCGGGTTTGAGTGCGTAAAGTACGGCACACGTCATACCCGTTCATACCCGGCAGCATGATGTCCAAAACAATCAAGTGGGGCAATCCTTGCCGGGTTTTATCCAGGGCTTCGGAGCCAGAAAGAGCGGCGTCTACATCATAGCCCTGTCCGCCAAAGTAAATGCGGAGCATGTTGGAAATATCAATATCGTCTTCAACAATTAGGATACGGGCTTTACCCATAGGGACCTCCCAGAGAAAGGTGTGAAATTGGGGGTGTTATTGAATGCGCTGAACCACGCGCGCAACGTCTTCATCAGTAATGGCCTTTTCAAACGAACGAAAGCCACTCAAGCGAAATCCATGCTTGTTGGCTATTATTTCTATTTCATTGACTCGTGCCAGGCTCAGATCTTTGCCAAGGGTATAGTCTTCGAAGCGTTCTTCTAAAGCGAGCGCCATCGTTTCAGCCATACAGGCATAGGCTTTGCCTGGCGGAAAGCCAAAATCAAAATGAAAATTAACCGGGCCAGGGACATCTACCATGCCACCGTCAATGACTAGAACATCATTTCTGATGGCAGCCACCCGGACAGAGACATCACGTGGCCGTGCAACATCACAAATTATACTGCCTGATTGTAAATGTTCTGGATGAATTATGGCGTCAATTGCACTTGTGACGGTTAAGATCAGGTTTGCCTTTCTTATATCATCCACTTCTGTAGAAATGTGAATATTAGATAAACCTGTAACGGATTGGATTTGGTCTCGCAAGTTTTCCAAAGCCGGGGTACGGCGGCCAATTAAGTACAATTCAGATACGTGCTCGGCGAGTTTTTTCGCACAAACCTGCCCAATTGCCCCGGTGGCGCCAACCACTGCCGCACTGGAATTTTCGAGGGAACGCTTCATTTGTTGAGTGGCTTTGAGTAAAGCTTCTACACCAATTGCGACGGTGTAGGCATCTCCGGTTGTTACGGGAATATTGAGTTCTTTAGCGATGGTTATGCCGGCATCACCTACGACAGAAGTAAAAGCGCCTAGCCCTAAAATCTTTGCCCCCAGGCTTTCTGCTACCCGCCCGGTTTCGATGATCTTGCGGTATACCGTTTTTTCTGGCAATTCCATCATACGGGTAGGTGTCAGAGGACACGCGAGAAACCACCCCTGGATTTGCTTACCTGTAGCTTCGGATGTGATCCCTTCGATTTCTGAAATGTAAACAGGGGGGAAAAAGGTGGAGAAAAAGTTAATTTGCCGTTCAGTCAGGAATTTTCCTAACAAGGGATACTTACGACTAACATCCCGCTTTGGGTGAATCGGATGGATGATGAAGGCAAAACTATCCACAGATTACCACGATTCTTCAACGCTTTCATCTTGTCGGGGGTAGAGACGTTTGTGGAGATGAGCTGATGCGAAGAGTTTGTGGTCACTTTGTTCGTAGGCGATGTTTCGATTGATGACACGTCGTTCATTTGATGCAATGAGAACCACGTCTGATTCGATCATGCGCCCTGGCATAACGATCATCCCTGACCCCAAGCGGCAATTGTGCCCTACACATCCCCCTAACACTTCCCGATTTGCTTGACTCAGTTCACCCTTTCCATCTATAGCCCGCAATGGCGTGGGAATCAGGTTGAAATCCGTAAAGGTGGAACCGGCACCTATAAAAGTATTACGTCCGACTACACACATTTGCAAACACGTATTTTGCGCGACCATTGCATTTTCCATAAGTGTGGTCATAAACAAAGATGCGCGAAAGGGCATGAAACTTCCATCACCCACTACGGATAGCATAAGCTGGCATCCTTGAGAAATGTTGACATTACTTCCGATAATGCAATTATCTATGACTGTCCCAGCCCCGATGGTTACATTATCGCCGATAGTTGTCGGACCGGTAATAACAACGCTTGGATCAATGACACAATTACGCCCGATCTTTACCAGCTCGGAACAAGACAGCACTTGTTTACCTTCGTAGACGGCTTTGGACAAGATATAAAGTTTATATAGAGGGCTATGGTTAGCCCGATTTTCAAATCGAGCTCCTCGCGAGAACAGCCCATATACAACATCTGTTATAAAAATATGCACCCAAGCATCAATTGCAATTAAACTACGAAGGGGAACCTGAAAAATCAGATCACCCTGTTCAGTCGCCATATAGACGGGTACGTGATAGTATCCAACTTCACGGCTTTTCATATCAATTAGCAGAGGCTGGGTATTTGAGGTAGGTCCTTCGGGGTAGTACCACAACTCTGCAAGATATAAGTCATCTTGGTGGGTGTAGGAAACAGAAAGAGGAAAAGCATGTTCACGAAAAGCCGGGTCTTTTAAGGTAAAAGCGGCTTGACAGGCGCAGTTAAGTTTCTGCGCTTTATTCAGGAAAGTTTCGATAAATGACGCATCAAAGTACAAATTATCTCGATAAACAAGACAAGGCCCCTGTACATCAGGCAAGGGCGCATCTTCGCCAACTTCGATTTCGTGAGTCACATAAGGGGCTAAAATATCGCGTTGTAATAGCCAAAGCGGCTTATTTTGCAGCCGCAGGTCGCGCGCCTTTTCATTAAAGGGCGGGATAAATTTTTCGCTCTTAAGAATGATTTTTAGCACGCTGAACCTTTGGGATCACACGAGGTGCGTAGAAGTATTTTCGAGAAAATCTCGCAAGGTTTTTTGAAATTGGCGTGGCTGATCGAGCATTGGAAAATGTCCGGCTTTGGAGAACCTTTCGATCCGGGCGTGGCCGACTCCTTTTTTGAGAGGTTTCCACTGATCGGGGGCTACGATAATATCTTTATCGCCATATATGCCCATCACCGGCATCTGAATGGTGTTAAGTTTATTCGTAAGGTCAGTTTTATGTAAAGAGGAAATACTGATCAGAAACGATTCAACTGTCGTACGATCCAAATCCTGAGCGATCATGGAATACCATTCGGGATCAGATGTGATCAACGGCGTGGCCATCTTGATCCCCAGTTTTAAGGCACCCATCATATTATGGACAAGTACACCGATAGGCCGGTATCCTGCCATTTTCAGCAAAGGCGCAAGGGATGTTCCATTAATGGGGGAACCGATAACCGCGACCTTACTGACTCTTTGCGGGTATCGGATTGCGACAGAAAGACTGACGGTGCCGCCCATGCTGTGCCCAACCAAAGGCGCCTGTATGATCCCTAATTGCTCCATAAAGTCATCGACCATATTAACAAAATCACTTACTTGGTAGGTGGATTCTTTTTTTCCGGACTCACCAAATCCCCAAAAATCGAGCGCATACGTGCGATATTCATGACCAAGAAAGCTCATGGTTTCTTGCCATAAGCCCCAGGACCCTAACCAGCCATGCAACAGAATAACAGGTTTCCCTCTTCCATAAACTTCGTAATGAACAATACCCTTGTCGGTTGTGAGTGATGACACGGTAATTTGGTCAAATTGAGAAGATTTAAGCGTCCATTTTTGCCAGAATGCTATAAAGCAATTCGAGCAAAACATTTTTGACGGATTCTTTATCGAAGGCGATGCAGGGAAGGAATTTTACATTTGGATCCAGTCGTAAAGCGATCCGCATGTCATCAATATCCCACGCGTCATCTTGGTCTTGTTTATTAGCGGCAACAACATATGGGGTAGGAGCATAGGCACGGAAGGTTTCTAGAATGCTACGGGCCTCGCGGAAGGTTTCGGGACGGGTGCTATCCACCATGACAATAAACCCTAACATACCTTCGGAAAGTATTTCCCACATAAAATCGAAGCGTTTTTGTCCTGGGGTTCCAAATAAGTATAAAACCAGGTTGTCATCCACTGTGATGCGCCCAAAATCCATAGCAACAGTCGTAGATTCTTTGATCTTCTCCGCTTCGGAGGAGATTTTTCGCTCGGTAGAGACGACATCAATTTCACTGACGGTTTGGATAAATTCTGTTTTCCCGGAGCTAAATGGTCCGGTAACAACCATTTTGACAGTTTGCATAGCGCATTTTCCTTAAGTGATGAAACCAAAAATGAATAAAATCAAAAATTACAGAGATCGTATCCGGCTGATGATACGGTTTACTAAAGATTTTTGTTCGGCTTTGTTGACGGTAGGGGCCTGTGCGCGCGTAGGAGTAGGTGGAACCATTCCGTCAGGACGCACCAGTTCAACCAAGCCTGCTTGAAGCAGGCTGTAAACCACGCGCCGAATTTCCACATCGTTCATTTTAGTGGCTTTGGCAATCTGGCGCATGGAGTTTTTGGGATTGATGTAGGAAACGACTTTCCACTCTTGTACGCTCAAATTTACCTTTTGAAGATTAGTCCCCGGGCGGTCTGTAAATTTAAGCGCCATATCAAGATTGGGCAGTTCGTCTTGAAGTTGTTCCCACTCTCGGAGACGCCGTGAACCTTCAATGATAATATTTTCTAAATCAATGCGGGTAACGATTTTATCTTCTTCTGGTAAAGCCCCATTTTCAAAACGAAAAAAGCCTTCTACCCATGTAAAAAGCCGGTTGACGATGCTAATAAAATGGTTTTGGAGGGCATTGAGAACATCTTCACGTGTAACATACCCCCCATTGATGAGTAATAAACCTAATTCTTTGTCACCCATTTCACCTGCTCGAGTCTTTAGCGTTTGATACTGTGCGGCAGTGAATTTATTTGCTTTATAAAGGATGTAAGCCAGGTTGTTTTCGTCTTTATTGGTTTGGGCAAAAGCCAGTTTCCCTTCTCGAAAGGAAACCCAGGCTGTTTCATTGGTACCTTCGACAATCAAAGTTCCCGTTTTACGGGCTAAGTTGATCAGATTGAGCAATTGGGTGATTGTAAAGTCGCGTAAATTACCCTTTAAGGCCATAGGGATTCTCGAGTTTCTGCTTTGGGTGTGAATTTGGAAAACTTGCGGGGATTATACATGTAAGCAATTATAGCGTCAAATAGAAAAAGAAATCACTAAACAGGGGCATATTCATCCGTTTGGGCGGTTTGTGTTGAAGTTAAAATGAAAAACACAGGGCTGGAATTCCCGTCCAGCCCTGTGTTGGATCTTTGAAAAGCGATTATCCAGTTCAGGGTTTGACACAAATTCCTTGCGTTTCGATCCACACCCGGATTTGTGGCACATTATCAAAATGTAATGAGCCTGCTGTGTTGGTATTGTTCACGCGGCCAAAGACCGCGTATGTGGAAGCGTGTCGCCCATCTAAAGGGACGACAATCGAATCAAGATTGGAAAAATACTTGTAGAATGAATGAATACGCACCCGCGGCGCATAAAACAATTCTATAATCATCATCTCTGAAGTATCTTGATATTCTTGATAGGTGTCTTCTGATAATGTCAATTGATCCCAATACTTCCGCCCAGATAGAATTTCATTGACTTTAGCGACTAATCCATCATACCGGGCGTCATTAGGGCGGATAAAAACTGGCTCCCCATAACAGTTGACGACGACCTGTGTAGGAAGCTCAGAAAATGAACTTACAAACCATAGCGGATCTTGTGTATTTAATGATACGAAAAGATATACAAGACTAGTACTCAGCAAAACAACTGTGATAATTAGGCCAAGCAGTGAGGGAGAACGAGATTTGTCCATGGAAGCCTCCTGGAAAACGGGCAAAGTGTGGGTTATTTAATTACGTTAACCCATTTTTGTACTCATCGAGGGGTTGTTAGGTTCAAGGCATTGTAAACCAAAACTTTTCAGCCTTGCATTATCAATCTAGGAGTTTTTCGCAATCTTCCTGAAGAATTCAAAAAGTCATTATTTCTTGAAAATAAAAAAAGTCTCTGAATTTTACAGAGACTTTTTCTGGTAAGTGGTCTTGATTTATGGCTTTACACAAATTCCCTGCGAGGCCAGATATTCCTGCATAGGGCTAAGTTTTTCGATGTGGAGTGAACCTGCGGTAAATACATCACCCGTCCGGCCAAAGACCGCATGGGTTTTTGCATGACGTCCATCTAACGGAATAACCAGTGCTCCGACGTTCGAGAAGTATTTGTAAATCGAGTGGATTCGGACAGTAGGGGCGTAACGTAATTCAAGTACCATGATATCCGTCCCGTTTTGATAATGTGCATAGGTTTCATCCGACATCGAAAGCGAATCCCAGTTCTTTGTCCCTGAAATCTGCTCATTGACTAACGCTGTAAGTGCATTAAATTGCACAGAACCGGCCGGAATGGCTTTTTCCGTGCCGTAACAGAACACCACCATTTCCTGCGGTGTTTCCTCAAATTTGGAAATAAACCATATCGCATCTTCTGTATTCAGAGCCATAAATCCGTAACCAACAACAACCATAAAAATTATCACCGTACCAAACAAACTAGCGAGTGAGGGTTGAGAGGGTTGTTCGTACATTTTTAGCCTCCGTGGCGCGCTAAAGAAAGCCATCCTATTAGGATGATGTTTCTCAAACGATTGAAGTAAAAGTTGAATATTTTCTCAAAAAAGAACTTGGACTATTGATATTTTACGATAAATTTTAAAAAAGTCAATAATAAATTAAGAATATTTAATTAAGACAATGATTAATTTGAATAAAATAAAATCCCTCTGCAAAAAAGTAGAGGGATTTTTCTTGGCCTTTTGTCACTGTATCTTGGATTACTTTTCATCTCGCATAATCTGGCTTTCCTTATTTGAACAAGTACAAGCTGTAATCGTTCGTGAGAACCGTTTTAAACTCCCCTGATAAGGTTCAGCTCCGTTATATGCCAACCACCCATCCAAATTGAACCCTAGTGGCCCCTCCGCTAACATCCACTCGCCATTATATTTCCGCGCAATGTGAACGTGTGTCCCCGTCGAAGTCCCGCCCTCGCACGAAGGATGCCCAATCGGTTGTCCTGTATCCAACACGGTCCCAACCGTCGCGCGATCCTTTTCTGCGAGATGCAAATAAAACATCACCCACCCGGTCCGCTCATCCCCGTCGCCATCCAAATCCAACACGGCAACCCCCTCACCTGTCCGCACGATGACCCCTGGCGCGACCGCGGTGGCCCAATCTTTCGACTCGACACACCCACTCGACTCACTGGGCGGGGCAAAATCAATCGCCGCATAAGGCATCTTCGTGCCCCATCCAGTATGAGGGCCACCTGTTAACGTCCAGGGACGCCCTAATTCAAAGGGCAAAATCATTGCCGGTTGCTCCAAGCTGCCGGGGATGTGTGCCGTCTCCTTTGACCACGGATCGCCAAACAACACCCAAAAATTAGCAGCAATCCCATCCGGGCCAATCGCTCGAAAATATTGGTCAGGTCTGTACAGTTGTGCAAAGTAATATTGGAGGGCAACTGTCGCGGCATTTTGCCACGGATCAGGCCGTTCAATGCGCCCGTCCAGCAAATCAAACTCGATCAGTTGCCCCATCCGGTAGCGGTAATACCCATCATTCAAACGATCCGCAGCAGACGCTAACTGCAAATACACCCCCCGATGACTCGTGGAAATATAATCCAACGGATAATCTTCCAAATTAAAAGGCGGCTGGGGATTGGACAAAGCTCCTGTATGAAAATCCAATAATGCCAGCAATAATTGCGGGCTGACGCTAAAATTCGTCGCCACAAGATCGACAATCTGTGCCCCCGTGCGATTCTTCCCACCGGCAAACGAAACATAATTTTTGAGCCACCCCGGTTGAGACGCTACAAACGCCTCCGTGTCAAACCCTACCTGCGAAGGCCCATTTACATACAACCCATCTGGGATGATCTGATACGAAGTGCCCCATAACGGTTTGTAATAGATCGGAATCCTCATTGGCATTCCTGGCGGCATCGTCGTTGCCGTGGAAGGAATAAACGGGTTTGCCGCCAAAATTTCATCCACCGTCGTATTGAATCGCGCCGCTAATGCAGGCAACAAGTCCCCAGTTTGCGCCGTGTAATCCACCAATTCCCCGGGCGTGTACTCAGGCCGCGTCGGGAATGGCGTCGGCTCCGGTAGGGTAGGTATCTCGGTGGGAGATAAATCAATCGGTGTCACCAAAAGCCGCGCTGCCTCTCCCACCTGCTCCGGCCCCCCGCATGCCGAAAGCATCAGCCCCAATAAAATGAACATAAAGAAAAAATATCGTCTCATCATTACCTAAACGCCCCCGATTTTATCACCTTCTCCCTCTCGCCCCCTTCCTTTCACACCTTCCACTCATCACTCATCACTCATCACGATCCACCCCTCTCGCCAGCTACACGTACACGCTGTCCGCACCTCCTCCCCTCTCGTGAGCGTGCCCTTATACGGCTTATCCCCATTGTGCGCGATCCATCCCCCCAAATTGAACGGCAACGCCCCATCCGCTGCTAACCACTCCCCATTAAACTTCCGCGCCAGATGCACATGCGTCCCATTCGCTACCCCGCCCTCGCACGAGGGATGTCCCAACCGATCTCCCGTTTTCACCACAGTTCCCAGCATCACCCGTTCCCGCGCCTCCAGATGTAAATACAACACATCCCAACCCGTTTGCTCCACTCCATCGGCAGGCGTTTCCCCGTCCAAATCCAGTACGACAACCCCTTCCTCTACCCGCACGACCACCCCATCCGCCACCGCTAGCACCCACTCATCCGATTGCACACAACCTTGCGAGGCCAGTGCAGGCGCAAAATCTAACCCGGCGAGCGGCCCATTCCCATCATACGCCGCGTGTGGCCCACCCGTAAAACTCCACGTTGTTCCTGCCTCAAACGGTAAAATAAAATCCGGCTGAACCACCCCCGCCGGAAAAATCTCCCCCTCCCGCGGCCACGGATCGCCAAACATCGCGGCATACCGCGCGGCAAACCCCTTCGGCCCCACCGCTTGCTCAAACGTCGCCCGATCATCCACAAACGCAAAAAAATACTGCACCGCCACCGTTCCCGCGTTCAACGTCGGGTCCGGGCGGATAACCGTTCCATCCTTCAACGTGAATTCCGTTAGTGTCCCCGCCCGCCACCCGGAATACCCTGCCCACATCCGGCGCACCACCCAATTCAACTGACCCCACAAATCCTTTCGAATATACCCGGTCGAAGTCGCCTTCAAAAACGGCTCCAACTCCACCTGTGTCCCCGGATTTTCCAGCACGCACCCGCACTGATATTCCAACAACGCCAGCAACAACCGGGGATTCACCCCGTTTTCCCGCGCCAGCAACTCAATCACCTGCACCCCGGAATTCCACCCATTCAACATCAAATATTGTCGATGCGTTTTCAAATACCCCTCCGTCCCCTCCACATACCCAAAAACATCGAACCCCAATGCCTCTGCCGAAAAAATAAATTCACTGTCCGGCAATATCCGATTCCCCGGCCCGACCGCGAACCCCGCCGCGTTCCGCACCCCATCGAGGATGATCAGCCCTACCCCCGCGGGGATCAGCCCTCCGGCATTTTCCACTTTCGGACAGTTTTCCGCAGCCCCCTCACATTCAATCGCCTCCACCGTCGTGCCAAACCGCGCGGCCAGTGCGGTCAGGGTATCGCCGGATTGGGTCTCGTACCGCACGTAGCCGGGGAGGAGCGTCGCAGTTGGGGTGAGCGTGGGTGTGAGGGTCGCGGTCGCCGTTGGGGGGATGGGCGTCTGGGTTGGCGAGATTGTGGGGGTGAGGGAGGCGGTGGGGCTGGGGAGATGTGTGGGTTCGTCCGTCGGCAGGATCACGACCGCAGTGGTGAGGGGTGTTCGTGGCGTGCAGGCCGCGAGAAGGGGAAAAAAGGTAAATAGGGTAAATAAAGTAAATAAGGTAGATAAAGCACCTTTATCTACCTTGTTTACTCTAGGTACTCTGACTGTCCTAAGGCTGTTCATCTTTTGCTCGAATAATGCGCGTATCGGCAGTGCCATAGGGATTGGCCGTGATCGTTATCCCGTCGCGAGTCAGGGTGCCCTCATAGGGGGCTTCACCAGCCCCTACCACCCATCCGTTGAGGGTGAAGGGCAGCGGACCACCAGCGAGCATCCATTCCCCATTATATTTTCGGGCAATATGAATGTGCGTTCCCGTCGAAAAGCCACCCTCACACGAGGGATATCCTAAAAACTGCCCCTGCACCACCCACGACCCAACAGGAATTTTGCTTTCTGTGGCGATATGAAGGTAGGCCAGCACCCACCCGGTTTGCTCGTGTCCGTCACCGTCCAAATCCAGCACCAGCACCCCTTTTCCGGATCGGACGACTAACCCTGGCGCGGCTGCCACTACCCAGTTTTGGGATTCGACACATCCGGGTTCGGTGTTGCCGGGTGCAAAGTCAATGGCGGCCCGCGCACCTAACCGTGTCCAAGCACCGTGTGGACCGCCGCTGTATGCCCAAATCTGATCTATTTGGAAGGGTAAGATCATCTCTGGCTGGGTAAGTGTAGGGGGATAGAGCGGTTCAACGGAGGCTGCCATCAGCCAGGGGTTGCCAAAAAGGCGGGTGTAGAGCGCGGGGAAGCCGGTGTTGGGGTCGAGGGCTTGAATCCATTCGGCACTGTCGTTCAGTTGGGCGAAGAAATACATGATGGCAACCGTACCCGCGTTTAAATCTGGGGCCAGGCGCACAGATACGCCGTCTTTGAACGTGATCTCATTTAGGGTGCCCTCCCGCCAACCGTAGTAGCCAATGCCCAGTTGGTCAGAGGCCCAGGTCAATTGCTGGAACAAGCCTTTTTTTGATGGATCAATGTAGCCGAGGGGGTAGGTAATTTTTTCGCCTTCAGGTGTGCCAAACACCCACCCGCTTTGATATTCCAGCAAAGCCAGCAGCATCCGCGGGTTGACGGAGTTTTCTAACCCAACCCGGCTAATCACCTGCGCGCCGGTTGTTGTCCCCGTGGTGCCGAGATATTCGCTGTATGTGTTGAGGTAGCCGTTGCCGTAATTGACATAGCCTTCGATGTTGAAATCAATGGCGGAGGGGCCGTACACGATCTCACTGTCGGGGATAATCCGGTCGGCGTGGGAGGTGTTGTACAGGCGGCGAGGAATGACGAGTAGTTGGTTGGGATTGATGAATCCGGTCGGAGGAATCGGGTCGGTGGAGGTGATCTCTTCGGGCAAAACGGAAAACCGCAGGGCCAGGCTTTGGAGGGTGTCGCCTGCTTGTGCGTTGTAGAGGTACGGGGAGGTGTCCACTGCGCCAGGGATGATGGTCGCGGTCGCGGGGGAGGTTTGTGTAGGGGGAAGCGGTGTCTCGGTGGGGGAGTTGGTATCAATCACAGGTTCGCTGACTGGGCCGGGCGTGTTCGTACTCCACACAATCGTGGGCGGTGCGCCAATCCCTGGGGTGGGCGCGGCCAGGGTTCCGGTACACGCCAGGGCGACGATCAGGAAGGGGGCCAGGAAAAGGGCGAGGGTCTTACCGTTGAATTTCACCGATGCCCTCCTCCTCACCCACATAGGCTTCAATCATCACGCCATCGCGGACGAGGTAGCCATCGTATTCGTTGCCGGTCCCTTGCGAGACCCATCCATCCATTACAAAGGGCAGGTTGGGCTGGTCGGCGGAAATCCATTCGCCGTTGTATTTGCGGGCGATGTGGACGTGCGTGCCGTTGGAAACGCCGCCCTCGCACGAAGGGTGTCCGAGCCGGTCGCCCGCTTTGACCTGCGTGCCCTGACGGATGCGGTCACGGCTTTCGATGTGCAGATAAAAAATGACCCAACCAGTTTGTTCCAGCCCATCGCCATCCAAATCCAACACGACGGTGCCGGTTCCCGTCCGGGCGATATACCCATCCGCGACGGCCACCACCCATTCATCACTTTGCACACACCCCATCGCATCACCGGGCGGCGCAAAATCGAGCGCGGCCCACGCGGACCCCTCGTCCCAACCACCGTGCGGCCCGCCCGTAAAGTGCCAGACCTCGCCCGATTCAATGGGCAGTTGGAGCGTGGGTTGGGTCAGTACGGGAGGAATGAGTGGTTCGTAGGCAAATTGGAACGGAGAGCCAAAGAGCCGGGTGTAGGTCTGGTAAAACCCCTGGTCGGAGACCGCCTCGCGCCAGTCGGTTTCGGCGTACAGACGGGAGAAGAGATATTGCACACCAATGGTGCCCGCGTTGAGCGTGGGCGCAGCGGGGATCAGATGGTTGTCGAGCAGGATGAAGCCACCGAGGCCGTCCACCCGCCAGAGGTAGTAACCTCGGTTGAGGTTGTCGGCAGTGTAAGCAAGTTGGCGGTAAAGCCCCTCGCGGTAGCCATCGTACAAGCCCATTGGAAAGTCTAGGGTGTCATCTTTTGGGGCGGAGTTGGTGACCCACTGACTTTGGTATTCCAGGATGGCCAGGAGCAAGCGGGGGTTGACAGAGTAGTTTTGTGCGACCCGTTCAACGATTTGCGCCCCGGTCATAAATTCGCCGTTGACTTCTTCGAGGTAGGTGGCGAGGTGACCGCTTTTGGCGAGAATGAACGAGGCGATGTCAAAGTTGGCGGCGTTGGGGCCGTAGACGAGTTCGGAGTCGGGGATAAGTTTGAGCGCAGGGCCGGTCGCGCCGGGAGGGGGGGCGGGGATTTGGAGCACTTGCCCGATTTCCAGGTAGTCGGGGTTGGCAAGGGTATTGGCTTCAACAATTTGTTCGATAGAAACACCGTAACGGGAAGCGATGATGTGAAGGGTATCGCCAGCCTGGACGGTGTATTGTTCGGGTTCTTTCCGCAGGCCGGGGATGTTGTGGGGGGTATCGGGTGTGGGGGTCGTTTCGGGGCGGGTCTGGATGATGGGGGTGGTTTCGAGCGGGGCGGCGGTGGGAATTGGTCCGGCGACGCTGGGAGTTTCCTCGGCAGACAGGCTCCATGGGCTGTTTTGATCCGCCAGTTTGGTGCAGGCGGGGAGGGTGAATGTGAAAAGGAGAAGCAAACTAAAGAAAAGGGTTCGAGCGGACATTGGCGAGGATTTTATCGCGACGAAGAGACGATGACCAGGAATGAGGGGGTGAAAAGATTGTGAGTCTATTGTGCCTTTTTCCACGAGAACCCGCAGGGATTTCGCATTTCAATTCCGGTATTTTTGTTATCTTGTGGTAAAAATGATCTTGTAATCCATCTAAATTTCGAAATAAAAATAGAGAACCCCTTATGCCTGAATACGAAGCCGTCATCGGGCTGGAAACCCACATCCAGCTTAACACCACCACTAAAATATTTTGTTCCTGCAAAGCCGATTCATGGAACGATGGCCCGAACACCAACATTTGTCCGGTGTGTACCGGGTTGCCGGGGGTCTTGCCGGTGCTGAATAAGGCTGCCGTGGAAAAAGCCGTTTTGCTTGCCGCTGCAATGCACGCGGACATTCAGAGCCTATCTTTCTTTGACCGGAAAAACTACTTTTACCCCGATCTGCCCAAAGGCTATCAGATTTCGCAATATGACCGCTCGATTGCGCGCGGCGGCTTTATGGATTTGCCCACGCCTGTAGGCGCGCCCGAAGGCGAAACCCGCGTGCGGATTCATAAACTCCACCTGGAAGAAGACGCGGGCAAAACGAAAAACGAATTTGGTCGCCGGATGATTGACTTCAACCGCTGCGGCGTACCGTTGATTGAAATGGTCACTGGCCCCGACATCCACACCGCCGACGAGGCCGCCGCGTACCTCATTCGTTTGCGCCAACTCCTACGCTGGTTGGGCGTCTCCGAAGCGGACATGGAAAAAGGCCATCTGCGTGCCGATGCCAACGTTTCGATCCGGCCCAAAGGCAGCACGGTGCTGAATACCAAAACGGAAATCAAAAACGTCAACTCCATCGAAGCGGTGCGGTCGGCGATTGAGAAGGAAATCGAACGACAGGTCCGCGAGGTGGAAGCGGGGAACACGATCAAACCCTGGACGCTCAGTTGGGATGACGAAACCCAAACGTTGAGCAAAATGCGCTCGAAAGAAACCGAAGCCGATTACCGCTACTTCCGCGAACCCGATCTGCTCCCCGTCCGTTTGGACGACACCTGGCGCGCCGACATTCTCGCGACCCTACCAGAACTCCCTCTCGCGCGGCGTGCCCGGTTCATCCAGGAATACGGCCTGCCCGAGTACGACTCCGAAATCCTGACCGGGGAACGCGCCCTGTCCGATTTCTACGAAGCGGCGGTCAAAGCCTACGGTGGTGACCCCAAAACTGTCTCCAATTGGATGATGAACGATGTGCTGCGAATGCTCAATGATAGGGGGTTGACCGCGTCCGAGTTAATCCTCACCCCCGCGCACCTGGCGGAGGCGATCCGGTTGGTGGACGAGAAGGTGATCAATACTTCGACGGGGAAAGCGTTGGTTTCCAAAGTTCAGGATTCTGGCAAGGCTCCGAAAGCCATTGTGGAGGCAGAAGGACTGGCGAAGGTCAGCGATGAAGACGCGATCCGTGCCATAGTGGAACAGATTTTAGTGGCGAATCTGGGTGAGGTGGCTTCGTACAAAGCCGGAAAGGAAACCCTGATGGGTTGGTTCGTCGGTCAGGTGATGCGGCAGTCGCGTGGCAAGGCTGATCCGCAAACGGCACGAGCGATTTTGGAACAATTACTAAAATAGGTTGCCCAAGCTTTGTTTCCAGCCAAAGATAATAGGGCGTGTCTTTTTGAAGAAATGTAGTTAGTGTTTATGAGTTTGCCTTCTAATCACGACCCACAACGCACAAACTGGGAATGGCAGATAGATTTAGAGCGATTTCGCGCGCTATTTGATGAGAGTTCAGAAGCAATTGTCCTCTTGAATCTGGAAGGCACGATCTTATTTGCTAGCCAAAGCCTGGAGCGAATGTTAGGCTATCGGTTAAGTGAATATGTTGGACAGAGTGGCTTTGATTATGTCCATCCAGATGAACGTGAAGAAGTTTCCCAGTCATTGCGCCAATTGGTTGCACAACCCGACCGGCCAGTTTTTTTTCGCTTCCGGTTTCGCCATCAAGAAGGTTCCTGGCGTTGGTTGAAGGGGGTTGGTTCCAATCATTTGCAAGATGAAAATTATCGAGCGATTATTTTGAATTTTCGGGATATAACCGCAGAATTTGAAGCGCAGGAAAACCTCCAAGAAAGGATCGCCTTTGACAAGGCGCTGCTTCATTATTCCCAAAAACTGGAACTTGCCCAGGATTACACCGGTTTGATTAATGCAACCCAGGAAATTGTGGCCGAAACCTTGGGATATCAAAGTGTTTGGGTGTATTTAGCACTCAATGCGGATGAGCTTACCTTGCTTACCAGTGCTGGGGAGGTTTCGCAACGGTTAGCACCGGAATTCACAATTTTAAACCCACAAGAAGATAAGTTTTTACAAGCGATTGTCGAGGCTAAAGGGATATATGTAGTAGAAGACGCACGCCTTGACCCCAATACCGATAAAGAAAAAGTAGCGTTGATGGGAAATCGCACGCTGGTTCATGTCTCTGTAAATTTGTATGAGCGCGTTTTGGGCTTTTTAGGAACGGGCACATTTGGGGATGAAGGCCCGCGTCCGCCAACCCAAGAACAATGCGAGTATCTTGTCAGGATTGCGGACCGGTTGGCGGTCGCTATTTCCCGTGTGCAGTTACAGGATGAACTGGAACAGCGTGTGCGTTTCACCATTTTGTTGAACAATATGGCGCACATTGCCCTCGAGGCGACCGATTTACGCACCATGATCCAGCAATTGGTGGAACGTTTAGTGGATCTTTTCCGGGCGGATACCAGTTATATGACCTTTTGGGATGGGGTTCGTCGGATGCCTGTGCCCGTGGCCGCGTATGGCCCCCAACGCGATACTTACCATCTTGTCCAGCCTGAACCCGATGAAATCACGCTGACCGAAGTGGTTTTGCAAGCCGAGCACGCAGTGGTAATTGAAGATATTGCCCGAACCCCCCAGATCAGTCCCAAGCTAGCGGCAAAATTTCCAAATCCATGCGTCATGGCTTTGCCACTCATCGCTGGGGATCAAAAAATTGGGGCGTTACTCCTCACCTACGCGAAACCACGAAAATTCCAGGTTAACCAAATTATTCAAGCTGAACAGGCGGCAGCCCAGATTGCCCTGGCAATTGCCAAAACCCAGTGGTTGAACGAAGCCCGCCAACAAGCACGGGTTTTTGAATCACTCTATAGTACAGCAAATTTGCTGACCGGTCAGGAAAATCTGACTACATTATTGAATACGATTGTTGAGCACGCTCGAACTTTACTCAATGCTTATGCGGGTGTGCTATATCTGTATCGCCCTATACCCGGAGACCTTGAAGTGATGGTCTCTACCGATAACGCGATTTTGTTGGGGATGAAATTGAAAATGGGCGAGGGGCTGGCCGGGCGGGTAGCTCTTTCTCGCCAACCGATTCTTTTGGATGATTATCATTCATGGGAATTCCGGTCACTACAATATGAAACTATTCCGATTCGCGCAACGGCACAGGTTCCACTGTTATATGGAGGGGAAGTTATTGGGGTCCTTGCGGTACATGAAGTGGGAGAAAGTACACACACGTTTTCAGAGGCATCCCTACAACTGCTTTCATTATTCGCCAGTCATGCTGCGGGTGCTATCTATACGGTGCGGCTTTTGGAAGAAGCGCGCAATCGGGCCAACGTTTTTTCTGCTTTGTATGAGACGGCTCAAGCCTTGAGTAAGCATAAGGATTTGGATCCCCTCGTGGAAATCCTGGTAGAAAACGCGGTCAAAATGCTTTCTGCCTCAGGTGGGGGTCTATATTTATATGATCCATTACATGACAACCTTGATGTGCGGGTCGCGGCGGGAACTTCAATTGTCGTGGGGACACGGTTGCAGATGGGACAGGGGATGGCGGGGCGGGTTGCGGAAAGCCGCCAGCCACTCATGGTGGACGATTATCAAAATTGGGAATTCCGTGCGCCTCAATATGAAGGCGTGCCGGTCCGGGCTGTGATAGAAGTACCTTTACTTTATCAGGAGCAACTTATTGGGGTTTTGGTTGTGCATGAATTGGGCGACAGTCCGCGTAAGTTTACCAAAGCAGATGTAGATGTGCTCATTTTGCTAGCCGGGCAGGCAGCGGGGTTGATCTATAATGCACGTTTGCTCGAGGTTGAGCGTAAACGCCGGGTCGAAGCAGAAACTTTACGGGAAGCAACCTCGCTTCTAACGGCTTCTTTTGACCTCGAACAAATTCTTAACACGCTTCTTGCCTATTTGCAACGTGTAGTTCCTTATGACAGTGCTTGCGTATTCTTGCGAGATGGGACAGAAATTAAAGCAATGGCGACAGTGGGGCATCCCCATGCCGAGCAACTTCTCGGACAGCGGTTTTCCTTGCTTGAAGACCAACTGACACAGGAAATTGCCCAGTCCAGGCAAGCCTTGTGCCTAAAAGACGCCCTTCATGATCCTCGTTTTCACCAATGGGGGGAGACTAGTTACACGCGGGGTTGGATAGGTGTTCCGCTTTGGTCTCGTGGGGAGATGATCGGGGTACTGACCGTAGATAGCCGACAGGTAGGAGCCTTTACGATTGAGGAAACCAAACTTGCGGAGGCATTTGCCAATCAAGCCGCTATTGCCTTAGATAATACACATCTTCTGGAAGCAGAACGCCGCCGCCGCACGGAGGCCGAGACCCTTCAACAGGTGGCGATCGCGATTACAGGGACTCTTGAGCTTGAAGGTGTACTCGAATTAATCCTATCTCAATTGCAAGAAGTTTTGCCTTACGATAGTGCCCATATTTCGATGGTTGAAAATGATCATTTACGCGTTGTGGCGAGCCGCGGCTTTCGTTTTCGCTCTTTGTCCGGGATTTTGCTGAAAATAGAACAACTTCCCCATATTCAGGAAGTTATTACCCAACGCCACCCAGTATTAATCTCAGATACTTATCTTGATAAGCGTTGGGTAATTTTTGAGGAGGTCGAACATATTCGGTGTTGGATGGGGGTCCCCTTAGTAGTGAAAAATCAGGTGATTGGGATATTAAACTTGGATAAAACTACGCCCAATTTCTATCATGTGAGCCAAACTTCCCTTGCAATGACCTTTGTCAATCAGGCCGCGATCGCCATTGACAACGCGCGGTTACTTGAAGCAGAGCGCCGTCGCCGAACCGAGGCCGAAACTTTGCGGGAAGCGGCCTCCACGTTGGGGACCTCTCTCGATCTCGATCAAGTATTAGAAAATCTATTGGCCTCCCTCCAGCGGGTGGTGCCTTATGATAGCGCAACCGTATTTTTGCGGGAGGGAGAATTTGTACGTGCCGTGGCTGCCGCTGGCCTGCCAGAGCCAGAACTGGTTATTAATCAACGCTTTTCTCTCGAAAAAAATCTACTTCAACCGGTTATTTATGAAACCGGACAACCCTTGATTTTGGAGGATGCCCAAACTACCCCTGGCTTTTTGAAGTGGGGGCACACTTTCTATATTCGTGGGTGGATGGGTATTCCTCTTTGGGTGCGTGGCAAGATCATCGGCGTACTAACGATTGATCATCGCGAGCCGGGTGCTTATACCTGGGTTGAGGCGAATCTAGCCCAAAGTTTTGCGAACCAGGCCGCGGCGGCTATTGAAAATGCGCGCCTCTACACAGAAACTCTCCAACGTCAATCTGAACTGGCTTCTTTATTAAGCATTTCGCAAACGGTTTCCTCCTCGTTGGAATTGCGCCAGGTTTTGGATCAGGTTGCACTTTCTATGGCACATTTGCTTCAGGTAGCCTGGTCTGCGATTTCTATCTATAACCCGCAAACTCATACTTTACAGGCTGAAGTCGAATATACCACGCCTGGACAGTTCCAATCCGAAGGTGCTGGGAAGATATATTCCCTTTACGATTATCCTTTAACTGTCCAGATTTTGGCTCAAAATGAGCCATTGATCATTCGTGCTAACGATCCCAATGTAGATGAGGCCGAACGCAAAGTCCTCGAAGAATTGGATGTCACCTGTGCATTACTCCTCCCTCTGGTTGCCGCCGGGCGGACGGTAGGCCTTGCTGAACTATATACTGATGATGAAGCACGCACGTTTTCCCCAGAAGAAGTGCGGTTAGCTCAAGCCCTTGCCGATCAAGCCGCCCTTGCTATTGCGAATGCTCAGCTTTTCGTCGAAACGCGTCAGCGTCTCTCCGAATTGGAAGCAGTAAACCGAATTTCGAAAGTATTTCGTACTACCTCAGGGCTAGACGAGATGCTAGATACTCTGGTAGATGAAACCATCTCAATCCTCGGAATCGATGCAGGGGCTATTTGGCTCTACAACGCCCTCACCCAACTCCTTCATCTCAAAGCTCCTCGCGGCTGGTTTAAGGCGATTAAAGTGACTGAACTCACCCCCGACGCGGGAATTGCTGGGCTAGTATTTCGCACTGGCGAAATGTACATCTCTAAAGATTTTTCGTCAGACCCCAACAAACGAGCGGAAGTACGTGTTCTGAGTCCACCTGGATGGGGAGGACTTTGTGCCCCTTTGCGAGTTGGAAAAGATGTCATTGGAGTCTTTTTCCTCTCGGCTCAAGCACCGCGCACCTTTACCGAACAAGAAATCCATCTCCTGGAAACTATCTCCGAGATTACCGGAGGGGCCATTCATCGCACCCAATTGAATGGGATGATCCAACATCAATTACACCGTCTGTTAGCCTTGCGGGCAATTGACAGCGCCATCAATGCCAGTCTGGATTTGCGCCTTATCTTGGATTTACTCCTGGAACACGTTCTCTCAGAATTGGAAGTAGACGCCGCGTGTGTTCTTCTTGCCGAACCCAATACCTACCGTTTGCAATATGCGGCAGGGCAGGGTTTTTATACAACAGCCTTCCAAAACGTTATTCTTCCCTTTGGAGAAGGTTTGGCTGGGCAGGTCGCCGCCGAACGGACCTCCATTACGATTCAAAATCTATCCTCGCAGGATCTTTATGTGCGTTCAAAGATAGCGCAACAGGAAGGGTTTATCTTTTATTCAGGTGTCCCGCTGATTGCTAAGGGCCAGGTAAAAGGGGTTTTGGAAGTTTTTCACCGCACGTTCTTTTTCGCCCCCCCAGATTGGCTCGACTTTCTAGATGCATTAGCCGCCCAGGCCGCTATTGCCATTGACAGCGCACAACTATTATCCGACCTTCAACGCTCAAACTTTGAAATTACTCAAGCCTACGATAAAACCCTTGAGGGCTGGGTACGGATGCTTGATCTGCGTGACAAAGAGACTGAAGGGCACACCCAACGTGTGACGGAAAAGACCCTTGCCCTGGCTCGCGCGTTGAACCTCCCCGAAAAAGACCTGCTTCATATTCGCCGCGGTGCCCTCCTCCACGACATTGGCAAAATGGCGATCTCTGACCGTATCTTGCACAAGCCTGGCCCCCTCACATCCGAGGAGTGGGAAGTGATGCGCCAGCATCCCAAAATTGCCTTTGATATGCTTTCTCCTGTGCCCTTTTTGCGCCCTGCGCTTGACATCCCTTACTGCCACCACGAAAAATGGGATGGCACAGGCTATCCCCGCCGGTTACGTGGCCCGATGATTCCCCTCGCCGCGCGCATCTTTAGTATCGTAGATGTTTGGGATGCCCTCTCACACAACCGTTCCTACCGCGCCGCCTGGCCGCAAGACAAAGTGCAGGCCTATCTTCAAGAACAAAGCGGCAAGCAATTCGACCCCGAAATTGTAAAAGTTTTCCTGGATTTACACCTAGATGTCTGACCTTTTCACGCTCCGCCCGGCTACCGCCACCGATGCCCCCACCATCCAGGCCCTCATCCGGCAAGCGGGCATCAACCCCACCGGGCTAAAATGGGCGCGCTTCGTGCTTGCCATCCGCGCGGACGGCGAAATCGTCGGTTGCGGCCAGATCAAACCTCACCTCGATGGCTCGCACGAACTCGCCTCCCTGGCCGTCGTCCCCGCGTGGCAGGGTCACGGCATCGCCCGCATGCTCATCGCACACCTCCTCACCACCCACGTCGGGGAACTTTATTTGATGTGCCGCGCTTCACTTGGCCCGTTCTACGAAAAGTTCGGTTTTCAAAAACTTGCCGACAGCCACATGCCCCCCTACTTCCGTCGCATCAAAACCCTCACCAAACTCGCCGAATTTGTCATGCAAGAAGGGGAATTATTATGGGTCATGCACCGCCCCTCGACAAATAACACATAGCCTTCAAATTTCGGAAGTCTCCAGGCGATTTCCCTTCCCTTGTGCCTTCCATTCTCCAACGCTCTCCCATCCCAACCTTCCCCAAAGACTTCCGAAATTTGGTACACAAGTAACAAATAACCATGTCCTTTCTCCTTCTTCTCTGGGGCCGCCTCCCCCTGCCCAAGTGGTTGCGCTGGGCCATTGTCTCGCTGTTTGTCCCCAAATATGCCGTGGGCATCGCGGGCGTCATCTTCAACGCCCAACATGAAATCCTCCTCTTTCACCACACCTACCGCGGCAAACGCTACCCCTGGGGCCTCCCCGGCGGATGGCTCGACCCGCGCGAAGACCCCGCCGTGTGCATCGTCCGGGAAATCCGCGAAGAAACCGGTCTGGAAGTGCGCGTCCTCCGCCCCCTCATGATCGAAAACGCCCTCCAGGTACGCCACTTAACCGCGATTTATCTCTGTGAATTTGTCAGCGGCGAATTTCATCCCTCCGTCGAAGTGGACGCCATGCAATACTTCCCCAAAAACCGCCTGCCCGCCATGTTAGATACCCAAAAAGCCCTGCTCGAAAAATTATTTGATCTAAAAAGTACATAGCCCACGTTTTGAACACCTCCCTCGTTACGCAGCATCCTGAGCGGAACGATAAATTATCCGAGTCTTCGCCTGACCATAACCCAGCGCAGTCGAAGGATGCGGGTTAGATTGAGAAGACACCTTTTTCTTTATTCCCCAAATTCCACCCTTCTCCACCCCCGGACAGAATTCACCACCCAAACCGCCTCCGCCCCCATAACCTGCTCCCGCGGGATCACCCGCTCCGTCACCGTGCCCTGCGCCAACAACTCCCCTCGTAACGTTCCCCCCAACAACCCACACGTCACCGGTGGCGTGAACCAAGCCCCCTCCAACCGCACCACCACGTTCGACGCGGTAAACTCCGTCACCTCCCCCCGCTCATTCCACAACAACACCTCCTCATACCCTGGACAAGCCGCCCGCGCGGCCTCGTACACCGCGCGGTGCGTCGTTTTGTGATACAGGAACACATCCGCTGATGAAACGGGCGTCGCGGCGAGTGTTACGCGTAAGCCAGCGCCCTGTGTGGCAAGCGGGGGAGATGGGGGGGAAAGGAAAAAAGGCGCAAGGGGCAAGGGCTGATGTTCGAGGGTCACTTCCCCCGCGCGGGTCAGGAGGAGGCGGGTTTTGTGTGGGCTAGGATGCGTCGGGGGGTGGTCCACCAATTGGGCGCGGACTTTTTCTTCATCAAACGGAAAATCAAAAAATTCAGCCGACTCCCGCATCCGCGCGAGGTGGCGTTCGAGCAGAAAATACCCCTCCTCCGGGGTCCAGCACAGACTTTCGAGCAGGTCAAACGCGGGGCGGCGTGTCTTCAGCACCTGTGCCTTCACCTCACATTCCGCGTACTCCTCCGCCGCCTCCGAATCCCACACAATCCCGCTCCCCACGCCATATTCCGCCTGCCCGGTGTGCGTGTCCACAACCACGGTGCGAATGGCAACGTTGAATTGCGCCCGACGATTTGGGGCTATGAAACCAATCGTCCCCGTGTACACCCCGCGTGGCTCCGGCTCCAACGCCCGAATAATCTCCATCGTCCGAATCTTCGGCGCGCCGGTGATGGACGCACATGGAAACAGCGCCGTTAAAATTTCCGGTAGACTCGCCCGCGTTTCACATGCTACGGTTGAAGTCATTTGCAGCACGGTGGGGTAGCGTTCGATTTCAAACAGCCGGGGCACGTGGACGCTTCCGGTCGTGGCGATCCGTCCCATGTCGTTGCGGATCATGTCCACGATCATGAGATTTTCGGCGCGGTTTTTTTCGGAATGGGCGAGCCATGCGGCGTTGGCCTGGTCTTCGGCGAGGGTGTGCCCGCGCGGGGCGGTGCCTTTCATTGGTTTCGAGCGGAGGGTGTTCCTGTCTAGGGTGAAGAACAGTTCCGGGGAGGTTGAGCAGATCACAAAACGTCCGGTTTCGAGGTACGCGGCGTATGGAGGCGGGGTGGGCTGGATGAGGTGTTGGAAGAGGGGGAGTAGGGGCGTAGGGGGGAGAGGGGCGCGGAGGCGGAGGGTGTAATTGACCTGGTACGTGTCTCCGGCGGCGATGTGTTCTTTAATGTGGGCGAGGGAGGTGGCGTAGTGCGAGGGGGAAGTAGGAAAAAGGAAGGGGGAATTGGGAAGTAGGAATTGGGGATCAGGAATTGGGACCTCCTTCTTCCTACTTCTTTCTTCCTGCTTCCCTCTTTCTTCATACAGCCCAAACCACAACAACGGCAGCCCCTCCACTGGCGGGTGCGTGACCATTGCCGGGTCAAAGGCGGGAGCGGCCTCGTAGGCGAGGAAACCTGCGGCCCACAGACCATGGTTGACGGCTTGTTCGATTTCGTGTAGGGCGGGGAGGATGTCCGCGAGGGTGTGAACCTCAAGAACCCGGATTGGATGTTGGAAGGTGCGCCACGTTTGGGCGGCGTCGTCGTGGAAGATGAGGGTGGAGGACATGGGCAATTATCCTACCATTTACTCCCCCAATTTATAGACCCGCACATACTCAATCCCATTAATCCATACCGTATATTCCGGGGTGCGCGTAGCGAGAGTGTCCAACAAGTTTTGGGGAACCTGCCTTTGCCACTGCTGGAGATAAATCACCGCGTAATCCATCTGCAAAATTTCTTGCAGGCGTGCGGGGTCGGGTTCTTCGGTAATCGGAAAATGCTCGCTGTCCCCGTGGAAAAAGTAGGAAAAACTGCCCTGCGTGTACCAGGAAATTACGGAGAGTTTTTCCGGCGCAGGTTTGGTGTTAAGATACCGCGCCGCCTGATCCAGTCCCTCGCCCCAACCGATCATCATCACCTCCGGGGCTTTGGTTGCGCCGCCCAACAAGGGGTTGTAGTAGCTCAAATAGTACGGAAACGTCGGCAAAACTAGGATCAACTGAATGATCAACGTTCCAAATCCCACACGTACCGCCCCCCACCAGAAGCGTGGTCCCCATTTTTCCCCCCACGCGGCCAACCCCACCCCCGCCAATATATCCAGCCCGACATACACCGGCAAAAAGTAACGGTCAAATTTTTTCTCGCCCAGGCTTTGCAGGATGAAAAAACACCCCACAAAGATGACCACCCCCAACACGGCATGCCGCCTGTCTTTGTCCATCCCCCGCAGAAAGAACGCTAAAAGCCCCAACCCGCCCAAAATCACCGGCGTGGTGCGCCACAAAAACGTGGTGGGATAAAACCCCAGCCCGCCCAGCCGCCCATCTGTAACCACCTGCCCGGCAAAAAAGATCGCCCCGCGATGCCCTTCCACCGCATACCCGATGGTTTCAGAAAACATTTTCGTCAGCGTACCGAACGGGTCCACCCACATGGCCGGAAATAACGCCACAAACACGAACAACGCCACACCTCCCCACAGGCTTAACGTGCCGCTTAACCGCAAAGTTTTTTTGAAGAACGAAGGCCGTTCCCCGCGCGGGGGCAAGCCCAACAGGATCGCCAGCAGTCCCACCGCGGGAATGAGAAAAAATCCCGGCGTTTTCGTCAGCCAACTCAACCCCGCCGCCACCCCGGAGATCAGCAAATCCACCCGCCGCGCCGTTTGCTGATAGCTCAAAAACGCGAAGATCGAGAGCGTCATCAAACTGCCCAAAAGCCCATCCAGCGTTATCAGTCGGGTGTGGGCGATGTGAAAAGGATCGAGCGCGGCCAGCAACGCCCCCAACAAAGCCGGGCCAGGCCCAAAAAGGCGTTGAGCAAAAAGGAAGATCACCACCAGCAGGAATGCGTTGGTAAAAACCATCCACGTTCGCCCCGCCGCGAGCCAGGTCACTTTCGGTAGATTTTTTCGCAAAAGCAAATTTTCATATTGCCCTGGCCCGATGAAATCGTCCACTGTTTGGGTGTATGCCGGGTACTTTTCCAGGATGCCCACCGCGCCCAACCACATTACCGTGACCGCCGGATGTTCGTGCCGGTACGTGTGGAGAAAATCTCGATTTTGGAGGGCGTAAAGAAAATTGGCCGCGCTGGACGCCCACTCCGGTTCATCCACCGTCACAAACTGATCTAACTGATACGCCCGTGGAAACCACGCCGCCGCAAAAACCAACAGCGCGGCAAACCAAATTTTTCCGCGGCCCCACGCCGCAGACGCGGTATAAGCCTGCCACAACCCCGGCTCAAAGCGCACGGTCAGCAACGTGTGCCCCGTCAACAAAAAGCCCCACACAGCATAGGGCATAAGCCGGAGCAACGTAGGGCGCACTGTGTCGTCGTTTGTCAAATACCCATTCAGGATGAAATGGAGCGCCAGGAAAAAAGCCAGGCCCACCAGAAAAAGCCCGCCCTGAAAGAACAGAAACTCACGCCGGGTGAGGACTTCCAGACGTTTGGCCTGCCGCGTCCCCCACGCGGGGGTTTTCCATGCCAACCAACTCAGCCCCCCCAATAATAGAAACCCTAACAACAATCCCGCACTCAAAACGAGGCGGGATTTAGAAAAGCCAAATAACCAGGCATTTTTAGGATCGGTTGGTATGGTTAAAAGCCAGCCAAAAGCGATCAACGCCTCCACGGCGGCGAAGGTTAACCACCGGCGAATGAAAGTTGGGCGAATCATTGGGGATCCACCCTTTTCAAATACCGCTCCCGATTCGCCCCCCGCGCAATCTTCCCACTGCTCGTCTTGATCAACCACTCCCGCGGCACCAACTCCACCAATCGGAGTGCTACTGCCGTCCCCTTCGTTACCCGCACCCGAATCTCATCCGCAATGCGCTGGCGTTCGGCCTCATCGGTCGCGTCTGTTTCGGCAACCAGCACCACTTCTTCGGTTCCGGCCTGCTCATCATACACCCCAAACGCCACCACCCGCCCCGGATACACGCCTGGCACCTCATTCGCCACATACTCCAAATCTTGCGGATACACATTCTTCCCCCCCACGATGATCAAATCCTTCTTCCTCCCGGTGATGTACACCTCCCCCTCTGCGAGGTAGCCCAAATCCCCGGTCAAATACCACCCCTCGTGAAACGCCTGCGCCGTCGCCTCGGGGCGATGATAATACTCCGTCAACATACAATTCGACCGCACCGCAATCTCTCCGATGAACCGATCCGGTAACGGATTCCGATCATCCCCCAACACCCGCACTTCCACGTTGTCCAACGGTCTCCCCGCCGACAGCATCGCCAGTGCCGCCCCCCCCTCCGGGACCGCGCGGGCGAGCCGTTCCCCCACAAAATCTTCCAACCCGATCACATCCACCCTCGGCGGTGTATCAATCCCCCCCTGCGTGACCGCAAAAACATTCTCTGCCATCGCGTAACACGTTGCCAACGCCGATGCCCGCAACCCATACGGGGCGAACTTTTCCCCGAACATCCGGTGGCTCTCAACATGCATCGGCTCCGAGCAGTTGATCACCGCCCGCCAACTGGATAAATCCACCCCCTCCAGATGCCTGTCCCGAATCTTCTGCGCGCAAAAGTTGTACGCAAAATTCGGCAGCCACGTCAGCGTCCCCCGATACTGGCTGACCGCTTGCAGCAACCGGGCCGGGGCACGCACCCAGTCAAACGGGGACATCAACACGAGCGGAACCCCACGCAAGATCGGCATCAAAAACCCTGCAATCAACCCCATATCGTGGTAAAGCGGTAGCCAGCTCACAATCACATCATCGGGGGTGAGGCGGATGGCGCGGGTGTAGCTTTCGAGTTGGTGGTAGACTGCCTCGTGGGACAGCGCAACACCTTTTTGCAGGCCGGTGGTGCCGGAGGAATGTTGCAGGAGGACGATGGAGGTGGGGGTGGGGGAGTGGGGGGGTGGGGGCGGGGGGGAGCTAAGGGGAAAAGGTGCAGGGGTGAGGATGATTTGGGGGGAGGGACGGTTTGCGCGGGCGGCTTCGACTTCGGGGGCGAAGGGGGGGGCGGTGAGGACAGCGGCGGGGGCGGTGAGGTCGAAGAGGGCGGCGAGGGATTTGCGGTAATGCTCTGGATCGAGTTTTTCGGTCAGGTAGGGAAGGATGGACGGAATCACGCCATTTAGGACTGCACCAAAGAACGCAAAAATCAAATCCGGGCCGTGATCGAGGATTAGGACAACGACTTCCCCTGGCTGGATGCCTGCCTGCGCGAACATGGCTGCGTACCCCTGCGCGCCTTCCATGAGTTGCCGATAGGTGATCGGCTGATCGGGTTCGCGGGCGAAGATGAGGGTGATAGCAACCCGGTCAGGGGTGTAGGTGAGGTGATGCTGAAGGGTTTGGGGGAAGGTTTGCATAGGAGTACTGTCGGATGAATGGGTCAAGAAATGGATGAAAAAAGCCTCTATTGGAAAATCGAAATTAAAACCCAAAGCGCCAGTCCCCACCAAAAAGTTGCACAGCCCAAGCCAGATACCAACGCCACGTTTCCTCGAAGCGTGATAAAGCCGTAAGGAAGTTCTTTTCTTTTAGCGGTTAAGTATCCAGGAGATCCAAATAAGATGAGCGTGATTGCGAACATCATATAACTCAAAGGCGTACCGAATCTACCAGAGTCGATGCCAAAAAATTTTGCACTGATTGCGCCAAAGCTTAACCCTGTAAAAATGAGCAGTAAAAACAAAGTTTTGGTGGATAGATTTCCGGCTTTGTTTCGTATATAACTTCTCGAAGAAACTGGATGTGGAGATGAGTGGAAAGAACTTGCCGGCATTCCCTCTGCGTTGCCGTTTTTTTGAACAATCTCTACGATAGTTGTGGCATCACGCTGGGGAGATTTGGTCAGGGACATTAAATCAATATGTTGGTTTTCGTAGTAAATCGAAAATTTATCTGTGGGTTTGTCGGGGGTATACATTGCCCACTTAAGTTTTTTGATAGGGACTCGTTCAAACTTTATTTGTAGACCTAAAAGATTCTCTTCCAGGATGATTAGATTTTGAGTGGTTAAGCCAAGATACAGGTAAGTCGTTATCCCGAACATCGCTCTCGCTGACGGCTCAATACTCATTAATTTCTGATCATCTTGATCATTCAGGTTCGGCGCATGATAGGGATAGCCCACAAGAGTTGCGATTAGCTTCTCGTTTTCTTCGAGGACCTCGCGTATTTTCTTTTCAGCTTTTCGTTGTAAATGAGGTTTCTTTGGCGTTTTAATCATAGTATCCATCCTGTACCTGAAACCTCATTACTGTCTGCTTCTTACCACCTCCGCCAACTGCCCCAACGTATCAAACGTCTCCGCCGTCAGCTCGGTGTCGTCAATGTGGACGCCGAAGGTGTCTTCGATGAAGAGGGCAAGGTCCACGAGGTGGAAGGAGTCGACAAGGCCGCTGGAGATCAGGGCATCGTTCGGGGTGAGGGCGCGGTTGGGTTGTTTGAGAATGTCTTTGGTGATGTAGGCGGCGAGTTGGGAGGTGATGGTGTCGGACATTTTTGCTCCTTGGATGGTACACAGAGGGCACAGAAGGCGCTGAGGACCACAGATATTTTTTAAATTTTCTGTGGTCCTCTGTTTTATCTGTGTGTTCTGTGTACCATTTTTATTATGGGTAGTAAGGTTCTAAGGTTTTGCGGATGGAGTCCAGGACCTGGAGGCCGGTAAAACTGCGGCGATCCCAGGCGTCGGTGATGAGGTAATTGTTTCCGGGGCGAGCGGGGTCGAGGCCGTGGCCGGGGAGGTCTTGGATGGCGGCCCAGAAATTCCACAGGGGGAGGTCGTAGTCGTAGGCCACTTGGGCGATGCTTTGGTCAATGCTCCAGTCGCCTTCGTTGTTGTCACCTTTGGTGGAGAGGATGGGGATAATGCCTTCGGAGAGGAGGATTTCTACGATCTGGCGTAGGTAGGCTTCGTGGGAGGCGGTGGCATTGGCGCTCCAGTTTGTGCCGAGGTTGATGAACATCAGGCTAGGTTGATAGAGACGGATTTCGCAGGCGAGCGGGGTTTCGTCTTTCAGACAATCGTCTTTGTTTGCCCAGGTGGGGGAGAGGGCGGAGGCGACGCTGAGGCCGTTTTGGGTGCAGTAGCTCTGACGGCCAAAGGAGCCGCTTTGGGCGAAGAAGTCAATGGTGGTTTGCAAGTATTCGTATCCCGTGCCAAGGTAGTAGCGGTCGGAGGCGTAAATGCCCAGGAAGACGGGCGGTTCGCTCTGGCAGTCGCCGAGGGTGGAGAAGGCGGTGGGGTTTTTGCCTTGAGCCTGTCCGTCGAGGAAAACGGGGATCATGTTTGGGCTGAGGGTGGGGACGATAGGCCAGGTGCGCCACTGCCGGGGGTGGGGGGGGGTGTCGGGGGTGGGGGTGTGGTGGGGGGTAGGGGCGGCGTGGGGGAGGGGTGTGGGGGAGAAAAGAAGTGTAGGGGAAGGGGAGATGAAAGGCGTTTGGGTGGGAGCTGTGGGCGGGGGGAGCGTGGGGGAGATAAGGGGTATGGGCGTTGGGGTGTTTGGGAGGGGAGAAGGTGAAGAGGGGAAGAGGGGAAGGGGAGAAACCGCGGGGGTAGTGCAGGCAGCGAGAAGGATGGTGAGGAGGACGGGGAACCAGAAGTGCCGCATAGGGGTTAGCAGATTAAATGAACGGCGAACCATGTTGGTCTCTTTATTGCGATTGTCCGGTGGACGGTTCATAGATGGGTTGGATGGCGTGCCAGATGACATCCAGCATTTGCAGGCCGGTGATGGAGCGGACATCCCAGGCGGTCCGGGTGAGGTAGTTACCTTCGGGACGGGCTTCGTCAATGCCGTGGTTGGGGAGGTCTTGGATGGCAGCCCAGAAATTCCAGAGGGGGAGGTCGTATTCCAGGGCAACTTCGGCGATGACTTCGTTGATGCTCCAGTCGCCTTCGGCATTGTCGCCTTTGGTGGAGAGGATGGGGATGGCCCCCTGGGCGATGACGAAGTCGAGAATGTCGCGCAGGTATTCGGCGTGTTGTTCGGGTTTGCCGTAGTTGGTGCCGAGGTTGATGAAAACGATGGCAGGGTGTTGGAGTTTGAATTCACATTCGAGCGGGGTGTCGCCGGCGGTGCAAATGTTGAGGTCGGCCCACATGGGGGAGAAGAGGGAGGCGGCGCTCATGCCGTTGGCAACCGCACCACTACGGCGGCCAAACGAGCCTTGAAAGTGGGTGAGGGTGGGGAGAAGATTCGTGTAGTCGTAGGTGGGCCAAAATTCTGGGCGTTGGTCGAAGTTGCCCATGAAGACGAGGGGGACGCTTTGGCAGTCGCCGATGACGGAGAAGTGGGTGGGGTCTGCGCCGAGGGCGAGGCCTTGTTGGGCGATTTCGAGGATGTGTTCGGGGAGGGCAGGGATGACGGGCCAGTCACGCCATTCGGCGGCAGTCAGCGGGGGGAGCGGAGTCAGCGTAGGGGCGGAGGCGTCACGCGGGGGGAGAGTGGGGATGGGGAGAGGGGTGTTGGTGAGGGGGGCGTTTTCTTCCGTGGCGGGGAGTGGCGTGGGTGTGGGGGAAGCAGATTGAGGCGGGGTGGCCGCGGAAGTGGAGGATGCGGGTGCGGGATCGGTTGGGGATGATGAGCGCGCGGGGGCAGGTATCCCTTTAATGAAGAAGATTGCAATCAAAATTAAAACAGCAAAGATGAAAAAGATTTGCGGGCGTTTCATGGGTTCAAAATGTCCCTGAGTTTTTGAGCGAGTTGTTGGGAGCCAGTGGGGGTGAGATGGATGGCGGTGTTGGTGAATTCGGTGTTGGGAATGGTGTTCCAGAGATCGAGATAGAGGGAGCCGCGCTGAGCCATGTCCGCCGCGAGGAGGGCGCGGTACTGGTCATAGGCCCAGCGCGGATAGTAGAAATTATACCGGATGTCGCTGTTTTCGCCTGTACTGACGAACATGGGTTCGTTGACGATGAGGAGGGGGATATCGCCTGCGAGTTGCGCGCCTGCGTGAAGGATGTCGAAAGCGAGGTCGTTCGGTGTGAGGGGGTTGGAGAGGTTATAGAAGGTGTCGTCGGGTTCGAGGTCTTCGGCGCGGAGGTCGTAGGTTTCGGGGTAGTATTGATCAAGGCCGGTGGCGGACCAGAGAACACCGTAGAGTTGCAGGCGGAGGAGGTCGGCGAGGGGGCGGCGTTGGGCGAGGAGGGTGCGGGAGAGGAAGGATGTAGAGGGAGGAAACGAGGAAGAAAAGGTGGAGGGGAGAAAAGGAGAGAGGGCGAGGAGGGCGTCGGGGTTGTTTTCGACGAGGGGGGAGGCGAGTTGTTTTTCGTAAGGGAGGGCTTCGAGGGTGGTGAGCCAGATGATGAGATCGGGTTCGTAGGCGAGGGCGTGTTGGAGGATGAGCAGGTCTTTGGTGAGGCTGAGGGTGGGGTAACCGAGGTTGTAGGCGCGGACGGTTTTGCCGTCGCGGGTGGTGAGGTGTTCAGCGTTCAGGTAGGCGTCGAGGGTTTGGTCGGGGGTGAGGAGGAAGCCCCAGACGGATGAGTCGCCAATCAGGATGACGCGGTATTCGTCGGCGGGTTTGGGGGTTCCGGCGATTTTGTGGGAGGCGAACATGGCGTCGAGGTTGAAAAGGCTGACGTTGTAGGAGAGGGCGGGCTGATCGCCGTAAGGAAGCCGCGGGCGTCCGGGGTAGAGGGTGTTGTAGAGGGTGAGGTGTCCGAGGGCGGCGGGGGGGATGAAGGCGAAGAGGAAATTGATCGCTAGGAGGAGGATCAACGTTTTGAGGAGGAGGCGGGGGAGGAAAATTTTATCGTTCACTGATTAATGTAGCCACCCCTCAAATGGTTCGATATGTAAATAAGTACACACATCCTTCATGCCGGGTGAGACCCACAAATCAAACAACCAAAAACCGGTGATACTACTGATCGAGCAGGGCGTTTTGTCCGTTGTTTCGAGCAAAGCGACGACTTCGGCGGTGGTTTCTTCGTCCATGCGGGAAACCATGATCAGCGTCCAGGGGGATTGGAGGGCTTCGGGAGTGAGTTCGTCGGCTTTGTAAACCTGCGTAAGTTGGTCGTCGTGGTAGGGGATGCGATAGATGTTGAGCAAATCTTTGAGCGAGTTGATAAATATGTTAATTTGGCTGACAAGGATTACGGATGTACGCGGATCGGTCTCGTGTTTGGAGTCAAACAAATATTGGGCGGCTTTCAGATAATACACCTGGATGGTCTGGTATTGCCCGCTGTTTTGATACGAGATCGGGTACGCCTGCCAGAGATTCAACCCGGTGATGGCGATGAAGAGCAAGGCCACAATGCCCCCCCGCACTTTTTCGGGTAATCCCGCTCGTTTGAGCCATGCCACCAGCCACGCGAGTCCCAGCGCGGTCACAACGGACAGCCACGGGAGAATAAAAAACACGCGCGTCAGGGCGGGCGCGGGATGACTCGCCGTCAGGACTAAAACCCCAAAAATGTAAGCAAAACTCAAGGTAAAGGGATGCAAAAACGATGGCCGCCGAAGATTCCATATCAATGCAAAAATGCCCAACAAAAACAAACTTCCGGAGAGCGGATCGAGTAGACTGGAGACAACAAAATGAGTCTGTTCGGTCAAATAGAATGGGCTAATCAGATGTTGAAGGATGGTGTTTTGATAATAGATAGGCGCGGAGGCAAAAGGTGCAAAGCGGTTGGTTTCCTGCGTGTAGGCAGATAAAATCATGAATGATTGCCAATAAGGTTTTTGCAAGAGCAGAGGAAAAATGAACACGCCTAATGTGAGCAACGAAACTCCCCATCGTTTCAAAGTTTGCTCGTAAGGTTTTCGTGGCCTATCGTAAAACAGGAAAAACAGCCATGGCAGAGGCACTGCAATTAACGCCCCAGTAAACGAATAAAAACAAAACGCTTGTGCCGTGCCCACTGCCACATACGCGAGCATCTTCTTCGATTGGACCGCCCACCCGGTTGCCCACAGCACCAACCCTACCGCCAGCAACCCCTGGAAATTGTTGTACCCCACTTTCCCGAAGGTAAAAATGTAGTGTGACATCCCCAAAATAAATACACTCCACAAGGCTATCTTGCGGGAAAGAAAACGCTGCCAAAAATCGTAATAAAAAATCAGGGCCAAAACAGCAAGGTACAGACTGCTAAATCGCCAGCTAAAATTTGACAACCCCAAGACCTTAATAAACCCAGCCTGCAATACCGTGCTAAAAAAAGGATGTTGCCCATAAACATATGACCCCCAAAACAAATGAGTCTGTAATTCGCTCCAAGTTCGAGAAATCCACGAAGCGGTCTCATAAAACGAAAACTCATCCCCTATCACCGAAAACCACCACGCGTTAATATACAAGGTCGAAAACACTAAACTCAGCGCCACCACCCAGAAGACCGGATTCAGTCGTTTCCGAAACCGGAACAGGTTCACTACTGCCAGCGTCAGGGTCAGTCTGGCTAACCACGACGGCAAATCCTGGGTATACAAACTTGCCAACACCCCGACCAGCGCGGCATGCGCCAGCAAAACACTGAGCCAAAACTCACCATTCTCCCTGAACCACTTCCAAAAAGTGCCTGACGGAAGGGTTCCCACTCCCCACGCGGTCAAATATAGCCCGCAAAACACTGCGTAATCCCACCCCGGCAACCCCGTACCGAACATAGGTACTGCCAAAAACGGAAACGCTACCAAACAAACTCGCCCCAAAACCATCGCCACTTTCTTCTGCCGGGGCGAAATATCTTCATGACTTTCGTGTGTTATCCCTGTTTCGCTTTCCAGAAATTCCTCTCCCGGCATTCGCAACACAAAACTCATGCCGAGCAAAACCCCTATGCACGCAAAAATAATCCAAAAATAATCCGGCAAAGGCTCGATAAGCGGAAATTTCACTCGATTCCATATCGCATGAACCTCTTTACTAATGAAAGGCTCATACCACCACCGATCGCGCACCACCAACCACGCGGGCACCGTTGCCAGCCACACCGCCGTCCCCAGCAGCATCCACTGCCCAACCGTCCAAACCTTTGCCCACACGTTCTTCATCTTCATCCTCCCACCAACACCTTAAAAAACGCCCACGCAGACGCTGGTTGCCCCAACGCAAACCACACCCAACCGAGCGTGACAAAGTGAAACATCAACACCGTACCAACCCCTGTCAATGCCGCTTTCATGCGCGGCATCCCTTCCCACGCCGCATACCGCGCCCGAAACGTCTCACTCCACCGGTTATGCACGAACAAGCCTACCCCGTGCCACGCCCCCCAAATCAAAAAATTCCATGTCACCCCGTGCCACAACCCGATCAACATCATCGTTGTCACCTGCGTCAAAAAAATGACCGCCGGAATAGCCCACCTTCGCCCTCGAAGCGCCCGCGTCAACGGATTGAAATAGTAAGCCCGAAACCACTGCGCTAGCGTCATGTGCCAGCTATTCCAAAATACCGTCAAATTTGGTTTCCAATACGGCGCATCGAAATTCTCAGGTAGCTTCACCCCCGCCAGCATCCCTAGCCCAAGCGCAATATCCGTATACCCCGAAAAATCAAAATAAATCCGCCACGCATACGCATACAGCACCACCCACGCCCACCCCGCCGCGTGGATTTGCCCCGCGTTCGCATCACTTAACGCAATTAATGCCAACCCATCCGCCAGCGCGAACTTCTTCAACACCCCCACCGCGATCCGCACCCCTGCGGGCAACAACACCGCTCTCACCTCAAACGGCTTCCTCAAATCTCCCACAAACCGCTGCACCCGATCAATCGGCCCCGCCGTATACGCCGGAAAAAACAACACATACAGCACAAACTCATCCAACGCCAACGCAGGCAATCGCCCCGCCGCGTGATCTCGTAACACATGCACCAATCGGAACGCCAGATACGAAAACCCCAACCACCGGACATCGAACGCCGTCGCCAGATTCGCCTGTTGCCCGGAAAGCATCCGCAACCCCGCGCTGACCGCCTCGGCGAGCGCGGGGGTTTTTAACACGATCAGCCCCCCCAATAACACCACACTGACCCCCGTCCCCACCCACGCGACCTTCCGCCCCCGCCACAAGCCCCCCCCGATTAATGCTGCCCCCCCAATTGCTATCGCAACCATCTCTATCTTTGGCGGGCGCGTCGGCGTCAAACAGCATACTGGCTCCCAATACCTCAACCCCGCCACCACCAACACTATTCCCACCAAAATCCCCCACGTAACCCCCTCTATCTTCCCCCACTTAGGGGATTTATCCCCTCCCCCCTCTCCCGCCGGGAGAGGGCCGGGGTGGGGGGCTAGAGTCCAAACCCACACCGTCAACGCCAAAGCCAGCGTCGGCAACCAAAAATCCAAATACCGAATCGGCATTGAGGGCTGAAGCCAATAAATTGCCAGCACACTCCCTGCCATCAGCACCCAGCGCCGCCCTTGTGCCCACGGCAAAATCCCCGTCGCCAGCGCAAATACGCCAAAGATCAGAATTTGGAATAAAGTCATCTGCTGAAAAACTACGTTATGCCCTTAAAAACCCTGATAGATCCATGTTGGTGCCTGATCAGCGGTCAAAATCAACACCGCAATCACAATCAAACACAACACCACCACATACAAATTTTCACGCGTCAAAAACCTTTTCATATACTTCATCACTTATCACTCATTACTTTTTCCACACACTCGCCACTCCCCATCCTCTTCCTTCACTAAAAATGCCGATGTATCTAGTGGGAAATTCCGGTCTTCTGCCCCGTAGGTTGCCACGATTTCGCCCGTGCAACTGACGAGGGTGTATACCCCCTCGGTTCCGGTAGCCTGACAGGCCATATTTTCCACACGAGTCTGTACCCCGACGAACGCATCTAACTCCAATTGGGCGGCCTCTTCCCACGCAGCACACGACGCCGCAATCATCTGGTCAGCGTTCTTATCGGCGAGGGCTTGCACGTAGGTCTCCGCCGCTTGAATGGCCGCATCGTTGGTGCTGCCGGAACAAGCCGCCAGCACCAAAACCATGCCACATAACAAAATGCAGGTAAATAATTTTCTTGTTATCATGTTTTACTCCTTCACATAGCTGCGCCATTTGTAGGTGTATTCTGCTCACAAAGGCGAGTCTACAGGAAATTGGTGAATTACTGAGGATTAATGATTGCCCAATACAGGGCATCAAGCACTTGCAGGGCGCTTAAATTCCGCACGGTCATGCCCAGCCCCAGATAATCAGTCGTGAATTCTGCGGGATGACTGTAACTGACCGAGGGATGAACCCCATCCTCACCGATGCCATTGTTTGGCAGCCCACTGATGATTAAGTGGTAATCCCATAGAGGAATTTGATATTCCTGCGCGAGTGTGGCTATGATAGCGTTAAATTCTGCCACTTCCTGGTGCATATTCACTTGTTTGTATTCGGGAATGGTACTGAGCACGGGGATTACCCCCATCTCGATAGAAATATCCAAGATCCGCCGCATCTGTTGCTCGAATTGTTTGGGCGGCGTGGGAATGACATCGTTCGTACCCAACATGATCAACGCCACCGCCGGACGCGTGACACGATATTCGCATACCAACGGGTTTTCTCCAAGTTCGCAGACTTGTTGATTGGCTTTTGAGGGGGCGAGAACTGTCGCGGCACGCCAACCGTTGAACGCCGCCAGTGATTCGTTTTGAAACGAGTCACTTGTGCGGGCAGTCTCAGCCCTAAAAAAATCAATCACGGGTTGCAAATAGGCATATACCCCTAAGTTGTAGTTCCCCTTTCCAAACGGGGCGAGATAAGCGGCGGTATACGAAATGCTGTCCCCTACTTTGGAAAACACATTCGGACGGTTGCCCAATTGTTGTCCCGCTTCAAAAATCTCCCGTACCCGCGCGCCAACGCCTGTGATGTACGGATAAGGGCTGAGTTCCACGTTTTTTGCTTCTGCAAAGGGGATAAGGGGAAGTTTCGTTTCCTGAGTGACGGTGGGAAGCGGAGGCAGGGGAGTGTTCCCTTCGGGGATGGGTTCGTTTTCTGCTGCTGTAGCAACTTCAACGGGGAGGGTAACTACGGGAGGCAGGTCGGCGGGCCGTTGTTGAGGAGACGCGAACCAATTTAGCGCGAAGGGTATATAAAGGAAGAGAGCCAGGGCTACGAGCAAACTCGTACACCCGCATCCCGTTGCTAATGTCCATTTCTGCCAGGGCTTGAGTCGCATACCCGCCCTTTACTCCACAAATTTCACCACAGTGACCCCATCGCCCCCCTCGCCATCCAGCCCGGTTTCAAAGTGGCTGATCTTGGCGTTTTGCCGGAGCGCCTCGCGCACCGCGTCGCGCAAGCGGCCTGTCCCCTTGCCGTGAATGACGCGGACAAACGGCACCTGGGCCAGATACCCCCGGTCGAGATAATCGGTCAGTTTTTCGAGGGCCTCTTCCACGCGTTGGCCGCGCAAGTCCAGTTCGATGCCGGGAACTGCGGGGTGGTGAACGGGAGCCGCTTCTGGCACGGTTTCCAGCAATTTTTTCTTGCGCCGGGAAGTGGGCTTTTCCACCTCTGTCGATTCACTATCACCCCCGCGCACCAACTCGGTTAGACGGGTGCGTACTCGCATCATCCCAATTTGCACTTCGGCTTCATCCTCGCCTAACGTGGTGAGCACCCCCAACGCACCGAGGGAACGCAGACGGACTTTGTCGCCCAGTCTGAGCGGGCGGCGTACCTGTTCAGTCGGGGTGCTGGGAGCGACAGGGAATTCCCGCTCGGTAGGGGCGGCAACGATGTCTTCGAGCACTTCCACCTTTTCGGCGATTTCTTCCACAACTTCCAACGGTTGGCGGGCGCGGGCGAGTTGGCGGCGCAATTCGCGGACTTCTTCTTCCACTTCTTCTAGCCGCGCAGCGGCCTGTCGGCGGGCTTTTTCCAGCACCTCGCGGCGTTCGTCTTCGAGCTTTTCCAGACGTTTGAGCAAATCCTCACGCAGGCGGGTGACGTCGTTGCGGGCGCGGTCGGCGTCCAGACGGGTTTTGCGGAGGAGGTCGCGTTGTTGGTGGATTTCGGCGAGGAGATCGGCGGCTTGTAGTTCTTGTTGGGGGAGGCCTTCGCGGGCGACGGCGACGATCTTTTCGGGCAGGCCCAGGCGTTGGGCGATAGTCAGCGCGTTGGAGACACCGGGCAGGCCGATGATTAGTCGATAGGTGGGGCGTAGGGTTTCTACGTCAAATTCCACGCTGGCGTTGACGACGCCGGAACGGTTGTGGGCATAGGTTTTGAGTTCGGGGTAGTGGGTGGCGACAAAGGTGGTGATGCGTCGGTCGAGCAGGTGCGTGAGAATGGAACTGGCGAGGGCTGCGCCTTCTTGCGGGTCGGTGCCGGAGCCGAGTTCGTCAAAAAGCACAAGGCTTTGCGGGTCAGCTTCTTCTAAAATGCGGATGATGTTGGTGATGTGCCCGGAGAATGTAGAGAGGGATTGTTCGATGGATTGTTCGTCGCCAATGTCGGCGAAGATGTTTTCAAAGACGGTGATCTCGGAGCCGGGGTCGGTGGGGAGATGTAGGCCGGATTGGGCCATGAGGGCGAGCAGACCTGTGGTTTTGAGGCTGATGGTTTTGCCACCCGTGTTGGGGCCAGTGATGATGAGGGCGTAGGTGCTGGAGTCGAGAACGAGGTCAATGGGAACGACGGTGTCTGGGTTGAGGAGGGGGTGACGTGACCCTTCGAGGCGGATAATGCTGCCGGGGTGGCCGTTGGTTGGGGCGGGGTGTTCCGCGCGGGGTGGCTCCCCTTTCCGCGGGGCAACGGTGCCTAAGACGGGGAAGGAATGGAGGCGGGGTTCGGTGGCCGCGAGGTCTTCGGCATATTTCGCTTTGGCAAACGCTAGATCGAGATCAGCTACCGTTTCCACCATCCAAATCAGTTCTTCGGCATGATCGGCGATCTTCCCGCAAAGTTCGGCGAGGATGCGGTGTTCTTCGTCGCGTTCGTCGAGTTGGAGTTGGCGGTATTCGTTGTTGAGTTCCACGACGCCGAGGGGTTCAACGAAGAGGGTCGCGCCGGAGGAGGATTGGTCGTGAACGATGGATTTGACTTTGCCTTTGAAGTCGGCACGGAGGGGGATGACGTAGCGACCATCGCGGGTGGTGATGAGGTTGTCTTGCAGGTAGGGGGACACGTCCGGATCGTTGAGCATCCGTTGCATCCGGGAGAGGAGGCGGTCGTGGACGACGCGGAGGTCGCGGCGGACGTTGGAGAGGCGGGGGGAGGCATGGTCGTGGATGTCGCCGCGCTCGGAGATGACTTTGGTGATGGCGTCTATCAGGCCGGGGGGCTGGGGGAGGCGGCTGGCGATTTCGGTGAGGTTGGGGAAGTGTTCTTGGGTACGTTCAAAGAGACGGGCGAGTTCACGGGCGGCGATGAGAGTGTTTTTGACGTCCAGGATTTCGGGGATGGGGAGGACTACGCCGCGTTGGGTCGCTTCGGCTTGTTGACGGATGTCATGTGCGCCGCCAATGGTGGTGTTGGGACGCGTTTCGAGCAGGCGGCGTGCCTCGGTGGTTTCGACCTGCCAACGGCGTGCGGTTTCGAGGTCAGTGGTGGGGTGCAGGGCGCGCGCGAGGATTTCGGAGCCGCTGAAGGCACAGCGTTCCGCGAGGCGTGCGAGCACTTTAGGGTATTCGAGAGTCGAGAGCGTTTTCGGGTCCATAGTAAGAGAGCCTGGCTTTTGAACGAAAAGTGCGGGGGATGCTTTTGCCAGATTTTGCAGTGTACCACATTCGAGGGATAACAGTCCCGCTTGCTTGCGTTGACAAAATCTTGTACAATTCGTTTGTTAATCAACCGTCGTTGTAAGCTGCTTGGGTCCCATCAATGATTCCATTTTAGCAAGGAGGCTCATTATGGACGTTATCAAAGTAGCAGGAAATTCTCGTACTTCTGCCGTAGCTGGTGCTATTGCGGGTGTATTCCGTGAGCACCGGTATGCGGAAGTGCAAGCGATTGGCGCGGGAGCCGTCAATCAGGCAATTAAAGCCCTTGTGCTTGCGACAAAGTACCTGGAGAAGGATGGTTTTTCTATTGCGTTTGTCCCACATTTTTCAGATGTGGAAATAGACGGCAAAGTCCGAACGGCTGTCAAGATGAGTGTTGAGGAGCATGTCCCAAGCCCATCCCGGCCTGTAGGCAGTTTCAACGACGCGGCGGAAGAAGATTAGAATGATTTTGATGGGCCGCTAATCTTCTGAGGCTGATGATTTAACCGTCTCAGACGGTGGAATCATAGTTTCCGCTGTACTAGACCCTGAAAAGTTTAGTACGGCGGAAACGTTTTTAAGGGGGGGAAGTTTTTTTGTCTTACGATATGGGGTGTAGAGCCCCTACCCCTTCAAAATTTCGGGTTTCCATCCTGTTGATTCCGAGAGAGCTAAAATTTACAAAGCTATGGCGAAGGGATAAATTATAATGTTGTTGTTTTTTGCGCAGAATTCTGAAATATTTATAAAAATTTTTAGCTGTACTATTATTAAGTAATTACCTGCTGAACTAATAAGTGTAGAATGCTCGAAAATGAGGTGGGGTGGGGCCTCTGTTTGTTTCACAGCACCTGATTTTGAATTTACCTGCGTGAGACATTCATTTATAAATAGGATTTGATGATCCAGGGATGGTATTGCTTTTTATAATGAATACACAAATTTGTTTTGTTCCCAAACAATAGGTTTTTTTCCTGATGATTTTGGTTGAACCTATTTGTCTGTTCTAACCCTGTACGTACTTAAATGTATTTACTCCTGCAGGGTAGAAAGTTTCGGAAAGGGATAAACGCGAGATTGTGATTTCCTCACTTTTTCCTTCTTCGTAGATTCTCCACATTTTCTGTACAGGGTTCTTTATTTTTATATCTATGTATGAGCACATTAATCTAGTAAGGATTTTGCCTCCTCAAAGGCGAAAGGATATCTTGCGCCGTGGTCGTTTGGTTGACAAGCTTCACCAAAATACGAGTCGAAAGCTTAATTTTGTCTGTGCTTCGGCTGGCTTTGGGAAGACTTCTTTAATGCTAGATTTTGCTAATGAGTTGGATGCAGTGGTGTGTTGGTACCAAATTGCGCGCGGGGATGAAGATTTGGGGCAATTTGTTCGGTATCTTGTGATGGCTATGCGGCACAAATTTAAAGGATTTGGACAAGGTTTGGAAAATCTCTTGAATATGCCTGGGGGTGCGTTAAATCCACAAAGTCTGGCAACGGCGATGGTTAATGAGGTCGTTTCCAAAGTAAATGATTTTTGTGTCCTGTTTTTGGATGATTTTCACATTGTGGGGGAAACGTCAGCCATTTCCGAGTTTCTTGAGGCTTTTTTGGATTATCTGCCCGATCAGCTACGGGTTGTGATTGCTTCCCGTAGTGTATATGGGATTCCCACGGCAAAACTTTACATTCGTAACCAAATTGCGCCAGTGGGGGTGGATGATTTACGTTTTAGTGCAGAAGAGATTTCCGAATTGGTTCGCCAAAACTTTAAGTTGACGATTTTACCTGCTCAAGCCGAACGGTTAGCGAAACGTTCGGATGGTTGGATAGTGGCGATTTTATTGAGTATGCAGAACTTTTCCCAGGGATCCTTCTTACCTGTGGATGGTTTTTCGGCTGAGCAAGTTTATGTTTTTCTGGCTCAGGAGGTGGTTGCTCGTGAGAGCGAGGCGTTGCAAGCTTTTATGCTGGCTACTTCGATTCAAGATGAATTTTCTGAACCTTTTATCACTTTTTTGCTAGGTAATGAGAAGGTGAAAACGCAAGCTCTTTTGCAAGAACTCGAAGGGCGAAATTTGTTTATCACGCGGATTGAAGCCGCAGAAGGGACCGTTTACCGGTATCACCAATTATTTTTGGACTTTCTGCAAGATCGTTTGGCAAAGACTAATCCTGAACGAAAAGCCTACCTACATCGCCGAGCTGCTGAATGGTACCAGGCCCGCGCGGCATGGGGTATGGCGATCATCCACCAACTCGCGGCCGGAAACCGTGCTAAAGCTGCAGCCTGGATGGATGCTGCGGCCCGCAATTTTTATGTTACTGGACAAGGGCAAGTACTCGGTGAATGGGTAGATGCACTGGCTACTCCTTCGGATATACGGTTGTCCGCACCGCATTTGTTGCTCAATTGGGCTAAGGTCTTAAGTGAGCGAGGGGATTATGTGATGAGTGAGCATCTGCTTAATTTAGCGGAACCTGTTCTTCAGCAGAGATTGGAAGAAGAACAACTTATAACGTTGTTAGTTGCGCGAGGTATTATTTGTTATATGCAGGGCCGTTTTGATGAAGCTCAAAAAATAGCTGAGACAATACTTGAAGCTCTTTCTGGAAAACCATTTAGTGAGGAAGTTCAGTTAATGCGTCTTGCTGAAGGGCGTTGGTTGAATGGGATTAGTTTGGCAGCCAAAGGTGATTATCAACCCGCAATTAAATATCTAACAGAGTCAATACAGGGATTTCGTTATTTATTTGAAACTATACAAGACGATGAATTAAAAATACACATTCTTTATACTTGGGGACGTGTGACGAATGATTTGGGGTCTGTCAGTTATGAAGATGGGAACATTCTGGCGGCCCAAACTTATTTTCAAGATACTTTGAATTTACGAAAAAAAAATCAAAATAATCTTTTGGGACTGGCTGAAAGTTTAAACAATATCGGATATTTGCATTTTCAAACGGGTGCCTATAGCGCTTCATGGGATGCCTACCAGGAAGCACTTGAACTGCTAAAACCAATTAAACCAGGTAGTATTCATATTCATTTATATAACAGTATTGGTGACCTGCTGTTTGCGGTTGAAGAATGGAAAGCCTCGGAAGAGGCTTATCTACAAGCGTTCAAACTTGCGAAAGATTCACAATTCGATAGAGCTTTGTTTGCTACATATTGTGGGATGTCTAAGATAGCCATCGTACACCAACAATATAGCAAGGCCATGCAATGGCTTCGCGATGCGGCCCGTGTCCGAAAAATATCGGAAGACTCACCTTTATATCAGGAAAAAATCGGCGAAATATATATGGAAATGGGGCAGCTGGACTTGGCAATCCATGCGTTTGTATATGCTTTAAAGCAATGGGAAAATTCTGCGCGCCCACATACGGAACAAATTCTGGCTGCTTTTTACCTGGGGAAGGTTTTATTTCTCAAGAACCAGTGCGAGTCAGCCATGATGCATTTACAAACAGCCCTTACTTGGGGCGCGCGCCTAGGGGTTGACCAGTTTTTAGTACTGGCAGGCAGGCGTGCAGGGGCTTTTCTGGAATTTGCTTTAACAACTTGGCCTGAATATCACCAACTCCAATCTTTATGGGAGCGGATCCAGGCTTTTCGACCAGGGTTGGCACAACTTTTACCCCCAACGCAGACTACCGACCTTTCCGCAGTTCGATTGGAAGTTTACGCTCTAGGAGCAGGCCAGGTTCGGCGCGATGGGCATCCTATTGCCAAAGCGGCCTGGCAATCGAGTAAACCACGTGCGTTATTTTTCTACTTGGTAGAACACCAAGAGGCCCGGGCAAGTGAGCTTAAATTGGACTTTTGGCCGGAGTTCAATACCAGCCGCGCCACAACCAACCTCCAGGCGACCCTCTGGCGTGCACGCAATGCCCTAGAAAACAAGGATATTATTCTTAACCAAGATGAAGAATATGCGTTAGCTCCTGGATTAGATTTTTGGTATGATGTTGCCGAATTTCGAAACTATTTAGCACGTGCGGCAAATCCTTCAATTACTCCTTTTGAAGGCGTAGAATACTGGCGGCGAGCTGTTGAGCTTTATCAAGGAGATTATCTGGCTGATATTATGATGGATTGGGCTGAAACCATCCGGCGCGAACTGAGGGAAAGTTATCTAGCAACGGTCTTAAATCTGGCGAAATGGGAAGTGGGACAACATCATTACTCCAAGGCTATTTATTATTACGAAAAAGCAATAGAGAAAGAACCTTTTGAGGATAACTTTCATCGCGCGATTATGGAATGTTGGGTCAGTGCTCACTTACCAGCCAACGCCAAAAGGTATTTTTTACAATATCGGAAAAAACTGGAAAAAGAGGGCCTGACAATTTCTCAGCAACTGCTCGAATACTATACATCTCTTTTTGGTGGGAAACGTAGCAACTCGTCTCGTCAGAAGAAATGAAAGGGAATATTTCGTTTATATTCATATTCGCCTCTCTCCCCATTACACAAAAAGGATGATCTTTCCTTGATTTTCCCCGAATTATCAGGATGGAACTTCAAAAAATTTAAAGGTATAGGGATGTGTATCGCCACTTGATTTCAAATTACCGGCCTTTTGCCTCTAAAAAGGGATACCCTTTTTCTTTCAATCCCCTGACTTCTTGATGAAACAAAGATTAAAAAAACCTGATTTGCAAAATTAGTGCGTTTTTTGCCATTTTCGTTTATAGGTTCGTTTATAGGTTGTTTTGTACACTGTGAGTATTATAAAAAAAGGAGTACTTACGATGATTACAAAATCTAATCTTTATAATTGGCTGGTTACAATCTCTCAACCTCAGATGATCCGTGTTGTTTTATTTGTACTGGTTTTTATTGCTTCTGGGATTCGCATTGCCGCACCCCCCACACTCGCTTGCACTGATTTAAGCTGTGGTGGACATGCGGGTGGATAACATTCTAAAAACTATTCTCCCTCATCTTTTGCGAAGAAGCAGGAAAAAGCCATGTCCAGATTTAATCTAAATGCAATTGCAACCAAAGCTCTACTTGATCATAAATTTCAGGCTGACATCTTAAACGGTCACCGTAAAGAGCGTCTTAATGAGTTCGACTTGTCAGACGATGAAAAACGGGTGGTTCTTTCAATTGAAGCCAAAAATGTAGATCAATTTGTGACACGCTTAGGCAATTGGATGTACGCCATCGAGGGTCCTTAGGATTTTTGCAATCAATATTACAGGGGGAGAAGGACTTGGTTTTGGATTTGGCCTTATTTATTAAAAATGTATAATGTCCGATTTTTCGATCTTATATAGATCAACCTAAATTTGATTAAATTTGTCGTTGCTTTTTCGCCCTACAACAAAATAAACAAACCCTGGGACTTTTTGTCAAAATATGTCTCAGGGTTTGTTTACGCTATGAAAAGGATATTGTAGATGGCTCAATTTTATGCCAATGATAATAGCCCTCATCATCATGAAGTCTTGCCGGGAGCCTTCGCCTATCCCAATAGAGGTATAGGAGTTGATTTAGCGACTGAAGATGCAGAGGACCTCGTAGAAGGATTAACAGAGTCTTTTATCCTTAGCTATCCTCATCTCGCTAACCGTCTCCAAACACTCAATCGGCATGTTAACGAAATTTATGACTCGTTTATCCAGGTGTTGTTGCAGACTCTTAAACTTCGCGATATCGAAACCCGTGAACATACGAATAGGGTGACCTCGCTAACTCTCCAATTAGGCTACCGTATGGGTTTACACAGAGCGCAGTTAAATAATTTACGGTGGGGTGCTTTATTACATGATATTGGCAAAATAGCTATTCCAGATGCGATTCTGTTTAAACCTGGCAAGCTTACTCCTGAGGAGTGGAAACTTATGCGTCTGCATCCGGTCTATGCATATCAGATTCTTTCTGGGATTTCTTACATGGGACCTGCTATTGAAATCCCTTACCTTCATCACGAAAAATGGGATGGGACAGGATATCCACTCGGCTTAAAAAAAGATGCGATCCCGCTTTCTGCCCGAATATTTGCTATAGTGGATGTTTGGGACGCCTTGAGTTCAAAACGTCCGTACCGTGATGCTTGGGAAAGAGATGAAATCTTATCCCATATTCGTATGCAATCGGGTAAACATTTTGATCCAAATGTGGTCCACGGTTTTATGGAATTAATTCACAAAGGAATTTGATTGAACGATAACGACCTGACGCTCAGCGAAGATTACGATTTTCTTACTGAGTCGATGATTGACAAATATCCTCGTTTAACCGGTGAAGTTCGCCGGCTTAATCGTCAACTTCGTGAGGTTTACGACGCCTTTTTGGAAGGGTGGTTAATGGGCTTGGAATTTCGGGACTATGAAACCCGTCGTCATGCCCACCGGGTGACGGAAATGTCTATCGAAATGGCTGAAGCAATGGGGATAGATGAATCTGACATCCTGTACTTGCGTTGGGGCGCGTTATTACACGATATAGGCAAGATCGCTATTCCCGATCATATTCTGCTTAAACCAGGTCCGCTAACTCCCGAGGAGTGGGAAACCATGCGAAAACACACAACTTATGCATACCAAATGCTTTCTCGCGCCACTTTTTTAGGCCCAGCTATTGAAATTCCATATTTTCATCACGAAAAATGGGATGGGACAGGGTATCCGAATGGCTTAAAGGGAGAACAAATTCCCCTCTCTGCGCGTATTTTTGCCGTGGTAGATGTTTGGGATGCCCTAAGTTCCAAACGCCCTTATCGCGAAGCCTGGGAAAAAGAAGAAATTCTGGAACTTATTCATGCAGAGTCTGGCAAGCATTTTGATCCGAAAGTAGTTGAGACGTTTTTCCGTTTGATTGGCGAATCCGGAACTCATGTCCCTTGACAGACCCTCTTGGTTTACAGATAATACTCCAATAACCTTATATTCCTCCCCCAAAGGCTGTGAACGAGGAAAGTACGCCAGCAGAAATTGTCAGAGACGCGGTGGCCCAGGCTGAAACCCCCGCCCAATCGAACCTGGACGAAGTTCCCTCCGGAGCCGAGAAGTGAATCAACTCTGTACTAGCTTCCTCCGTCCTCCCAACGTTACCGGGAAAGCCACTCGCTCGTAACGCAGGATTGTCTCCTGCGCCCCCCTGCCGCTGGCCCCAAGTGGATCGCCTCCCCGCGATCAACAAGGGTGGTACCGCGTGACCGCGAAACCCTATTCGCTTGTCCCGTCCCTTGAACTCGGATGGGATTTTTTGTTTAAAAACAAAGAGCAATTGTGAATGTTCAATGGTCAATTATGAACATTCACAATTAAGAATTGATAATTCACAACTGACCATTAGGAATCTCTATGCTCGACCAACTTACCTCCCTACAATCCACTGCCCTCGCTGAACTCACCGCAGTCCACAATGACGATGCCCTCGAAACCTGGCGCGTCACCCACCTCGGACGCAAATCCGCCATCCAGGGCGTTTTCGACGGGATGAAATCCCTGTCTAAAGAAGAACGTCCGATCATTGGCAAAGCTGCCAACGAAACCCGCCAGGCCCTTCAAGCCGCCTTCGACGAAAAAGCTGCCGCCATCAAAGAAGCCGCCCTCCAGCGCGCTCTCCAAAGCGACCGTCTCGACGTGACCCTGCCCGGACGTCCCCTCGCGGTCGGTGGCCTGCATCCCGTCACCCAAACCATGCGCCGTATTTACGCCATCTTCGCCGAAATGGGCTTCCAGGTTTACCGCTCCCGTGACATCGAAACCGACGAATACAACTTCCAACTCCTCAACTTCCCGCCCAACCACCCCGCGCGGGAAATGCAGGACTCCTTCTACATCCAATCCGATGCCGACCGGGGCGACAACCCGATCATCCTCCGCACCCACACAAGCCCCGGCCAGATACACGCCATGCGCGAATACTCCGGCTACGAAGGCGGTGACACCCTCCCCGAAAACCTGCCCCCCGTCCGCATCATTCTCCCTGGTATGTGCTACCGCTTTGAACCCATCACCACCCGCTCGAACATTCAGTTCACCCAGGTCGAAGGGTTAGCCGTCGGCAAAAACATCACCTTCGGCGACCTGAAAGGCACCTTGTCCGACTTTGCCCGCCGCATGTTCGGGCAACATGTTCGCACCCGCTTCCGTGCCCATCACTTCCCCTTCACCGAACCGAGCGCGGAAATGGACATCGAATGTTTCGTATGCAACGGCGCAGGTTGCACCGTCTGTAAACGCACTGGCTGGCTGGAAATCCTCGGCTCCGGCATGGTTCACCCCGTTGTTCTCCGCAACGGCGGTTACGATCCGGCAGTTTATTCCGGCTTCGCCTTTGGCATGGGGCCTGAACGCATCACCATGCTCCGCCACAAAATTGAAGACATTCGTTACTTCTGGTCGAATGACTTGCGGTTTTTGGAACAGTTTTAATCCCCCTCCCCTGGAGTCCCCCTCATGAAATTCCCCCTCTCCTGGCTTAAAGATTACGTTGACATCACCCTCCCGATCAACGACCTCGCCTATCAACTTACCATTGCTGGACTGGAAGTCGAAGCCATTCACTTCGTCGGCCTGCCCTTGCCCCAAAACGACAAACTTCAGTACAAAGTCTCCGGCTTTGCATGGGAGCGCGACAAAATCGTCGTCGCCGCCATCCACGAAGTCATGCCCCACCCCAACGCGGACCGCCTCACCCTCTGCAAACTGGACGACGGCGAACAAATCCACACCGTCCTCACGGGGGCACCGAACCTGTTCGATTACAAAGGTATCGGCGAACTCAACCCGCCCCTCAAAGTTGCTTACGCCCGCGAAGGCGCACAACTCTATGATGGACACCAACCCGGCTACGTTCTCACGCGTCTCAAGCGCACCAAAATCCGCGGCGTTGACTCCTACTCAATGGTCTGCTCCGAAAAAGAACTCGGCATCTCCGACGAACACGAAGGCATCATGTTCCTCCCCGCCGATGCCCCCACCGGCATGCCCCTCGCCGACTACTTGGGCGACGCTGTCCTCGACATCGCCATCACCCCCAACATCGCCCGCGACACCAACATGCTCGGCGTTGCCCGCGAAATCGCCGCCATCACCAAACAGCCTCTCCGCCAACCCTCTTTTGACATCCTGGCGGAAGGCCCCTCCATCGAAGGCCGTGTCTCCATCACCATCCCCACCCCGGAAATCAACCCTCGCTTCGTCCTCGGCCTGATCGAAAACGTCGAAATCAAACCCAGCCCCGAATGGGTCCAACGCCGCCTCCGCCTCGCCGGACAGCGTCCCATTAACAACATCGTGGATGTCACCAACTACGCCATGCTCGATGTCGGCGAACCCCTCCACGCCTTCGATTATGATGTCCTTGTCAAACGTGCCCAAAATCACGCAGAACGCAGCACCCTGAGCGGAGGCTTTGCGAAGTCGAAGGGCGCGGGTCAAGCCAATACCCCACCTGCCCCCCACATCCACACACGCCTCGCCGAGAAAGGCGAAAAGCTTAAAACCCTCGACAATGTAGAACGCACCCTCGACGAATTCACCGTCCTCGTCTGTGACGACGCCGGTCCTCTCGCCCTCGCGGGTGTCATGGGCGGGCAGGAATCCGAAGTGACTGACGAAACGAAAACCGTCCTCCTTGAAGGCGCGGCATGGAACATGATCAACACCCGCCGCACCGTCATTTCCCAAAAACTCCCCTCCGAAGCGGCCTACCGGTTTTCGCGCGGCATCCACCCCGCGTTGGCGGAACGCGGCGTCCGGCGTGGCCTCGAACTCATGCGCCAATGGAGCGGCGGCACCGTCGCGGCAGGTTTGGTAGACACCTACCCCCTCCCCCCTGAAGACCCCACCATTGCCATCACCCCCGCCGATGTCAAACGTTGGCTCGGCATCACCCTCTCTGCCGAAGAAATCGTCCGCATCCTCGAATCCCTAGAGTTCACCTGTACAATCACCCAATCACCCAATCACCCAATCACCATTAAAGTAACCACCCCCGACCACCGCCTCGACATCGGCACCGGCGTCATCGGGCAAGCGGATTTGATGGAAGAGATCGCCCGGATTTACGGCTACCAAAACATCCCCGAAACGCGGATGGCCGACGAAATCCCCCCCCAACGGGGCAACCCCACCCTGGAAGTGGACGAACGTGTTCGCGATATCCTGGCCCGCGCGGGGTTGCGCGAAGCGATCACCTACCGTGTCACCACCCCCGAAGCGGAAGCGCGTCGCCTCGTCCCTGGCACCCCGCCGACCGACAAACCCTACATGCGCCTCGCCAACGTCATCAACCAGGAACGCACCGTCATGCGCCAAAGCTTGCTCGCCAGCGTCTTGGAAATTGTCGAACGCAACGCCCGCATCCGGGAGCGGATCGCCCTGTTCGAGATCGGCGAGGTGTTCCTGTCATCTGAGGGCGGCGAACTGCCCGACGAACTCCCCCGCGTCGTCATCGCCCTGACCGGGCCGCGTGCCTCCGTCGCGTGGCAGGGCAGCGATCCGACGCCGATGGATTTCTACGATCTGAAAGGTGTTGTCGAAGCGCTGTTGGATGGTTTGCATATCCCCGTGAAGTACGAACCCGCCGCCCACCCCAGCCTCCACCCCGGCAAAACCGCACACATTCTCGCGGGTGAGAAACGTTTGGGTGTCATGGGTGAACTTCACCCCGAAGTTGCCGCCCAATATGACCTTCCCGAAACCCCCGTCCTGGTCGCTGAACTCAACATGGATGTGATCTACGATCTGATCCCTGCCCGATACGAAACCGTACCCGTGCCGCTTTACCCGCCCATCGTGGAAGACCTCGCCCTGGTAATGAACGACGATGTGCCCGCGGCCCAGGTCGAATTCCTCATTCGCCAAACAGGTGGCGCGACCCTGGCCGATGTCACCCTGTTCGACGTGTATCGCGGCGACAAACTCGGCACAGGCCGCAAGAGTCTGGCCTACCACCTGACCTACCTCGCCCCCGACAAAACCCTGACCGACAAAGACGTCGCCAAGGTCCGTTACCGGATCGTTCAGCGTCTCGAACGTGAACTTGGCGCACAATTGCGGAGTTAATTCGGTACACAGAAGACACAGAACTTACAGAAGGACACAGAAATATATTAAAATCTGTGTCCTTCTGTTTTCTCTGTGCTGTCCGTGTACAATTTCTTTAGGAGTATCTTATGTCTATTCAAACTGCCCCTTACGGAACCTGGAAATCACCCATTACGACGGATTTGATCGTCGCCAATACGGTTGGCTTGGGTTCGGTTGTTCTCGATGGGGAGGATATTTACTGGATCGAATCTCGGCCCACGGAGAGGGGGCGGAATGTGATCGTTAAACGTACCCTGGATGGGGTTACGGTGGATGTCAACCCCGCACCGTTTAACGCACGGACGCGAGCGCATGAATATGGTGGGGGCGCCTATTGTGCCCATCAGGGGACGGTCTATTTCTCGAATTTCGCTGACCAACGGTTGTACCGTGTCCGACCGGGGGATGAACCCCTCGCGGTGACGGCGGAAGGGCCGTTGCGGTTTGCGGATGGGGTGGTGACAAAAGATGGGGTGTGGATGTACTGTGTGGTGGAGGATCACAGCCAATCCGATCAGCAGGCGGTGAACGCGATCGGGCGGGTGAAGTTGGCGGATGGGGCGGTGGAGATTTTGGTTTCTGGCAATGATTTTTATTCGTCGCCCAAATTGAGTCCTGACGAGGGGCGTGTGGCGTGGTTGACATGGAACCATCCCAACATGCCGTGGGATGGGACGGAGTTGTGGGTAGCGGAAGTGGGGGAGGCGGGATTGTCTGGGGCAGTGAAAGTCGCAGGGGGCGAGGAAGAGTCGGTGGTGCAGCCAGAGTGGATGCCCGATGGAACGTTGTTATTTATTTCGGACCGGACGGGGTGGTGGAATATGTATCGGTGGGAGGGGGAGGCGGCTGAGTTGGTGGTGGGGATGGCGGCGGAGTTTGGGTATCCGCAGTGGGTGTTTGGGATGTCTTCATATGGGGTGGTGGATCATGAGCGGGTAATGGCAGCCGTTTCGCGGGAGGGACACGATCAACTGCTTGAGGTAGATGTTCGGTCGGGGAAGTGGAGCGCCGCGGAAATCCCGTTTGATTCGATTGGGGGTTTGCGTGTAGCCAGTGGGCGAGTGGTGTTTGGGGGTGGTTCGCCACGCGCGGCGGGGGGAATCCATCAATTGGATTTGAAAACTCATGCGGTTGATACCTTGAAGTTGTCTTCTGAATTGCAGGTGGATATGGGTTATTTGTCGATCCCGAAGATGGTGGCGTTTCCAACCGAGAATGGTTTGACGGCGTTTGGCTATTATTATGCGCCGCAAAATAAGGATTTCCAGGCACCGGCGGGGGAACAACCTCCGCTGATTGTGTTTAGCCATGGTGGGCCAACGGGGTCAACGAGTGCATCTTTCAGCTTGTCGAAGCAATATTGGACGAGTCGGGGCTTTGCAATTTTAGATGTGGACTATGGTGGAAGCACGGGGTATGGTCGGGCGTACCGGCAGCGTTTGAACGGGAATTGGGGGGTGGTGGACGTGGATGACTGTGTGAACGGGGCGAAGTATCTGGCAGAGCAGGGCATCGTGGATGGGGCGCGGCTGGCGATCCGGGGGGGAAGTGCGGGTGGGTACACGACTTTGGCGGCGTTGACCTTTCGGAAGGTGTTTAAGGCTGGGGCGAGTTATTATGGGATCGGCGATTTGACGGCGCTGGCACGAGATACGCACAAGTTCGAGTCCCGTTATCTGGATTCGATGGTGGGGCCGTATCCCGAACGGGAAGATGTGTACCTGGCGCGGTCGCCGTTGTTCCATGTTGAACAGTTAGCGACGCCGGTGATCTTTTTCCAGGGGTTGGAAGATCAGGTGGTGCCACCGAATCAGGCCGAAATGATGGTGGACGCGTTGCGGAAAAAAGGCGTGCCGGTGGCGTATGTGCCGTTTGAGGGGGAACAACACGGATTCCGGCAGGCGAAGAATATCCAACGTTCGTTGGAGGCGGAGTATTATTTTTATGCGAAGGTGTTTGGGTTTGAGCCTGCGGATGAGATTGAGCCGGTGGAGATTGAGAATTTGTAATTCTTCAGGGTTGCAAGCGAGAAAAAACTTCTGCGACTTCTTTTTTCCGCAACCGTTTTTTGTCACATAAGAAAGAAGTCGCAGAAAAAGAAAAAAACTTTGCTACCTGAGCAGTTACGAAAATTGGTTTGAAAAATGATCCGCGAATTGCACGAAAGTCACAAAGCTGTAAAATAAAAGTGGTTTATACTTTTCTCATTGTTTTCTTTTCACGCAAGTGAATATCTTAGTTAATTTGAGGAGTCCCCATGGATAAACGAACGACGAGTATTATTGCCACAGTTGTAGCGGCTTTGCTTTGCGGTTGCCCTGGTCTTTTTTCGCTGTGCTGGGGCGGCCTGGCGGCTATTGTTTCTTTTGTGCCCGGTGCCAATATTGACATCGGCGGTAGTTCCGATCCGAGCGCGGCCTTGTACACTGGCCTTGGGGCGCTTTGTGGCGGGTTGATTTTGATTGCCATTCCCATCGCAGTCGGGTTCTTCACCCTCCGCAAAAAACCGGGCGATGAAATGGCCCCGATGAATTAAGTGTGTTTGTGTGAAGTAAAAAAAGATGGCGCAGATTTTCCTGCGCCATCTTTTTTATTTCAAATTCGTTTTTCTTTCCGCTTTGTACAACTCGGGAAATTCGTGAAAACTACTCATCCTCCGGCAGATTCCCCAGAATCTCCTCCACCCGTTCCAACACATCCTCATCCAACTTTGCAACCGCCTCCCCGGCCTCCAAATTCTCCTCTAACTGCTCCACACTCGTTGCTCCTGTGATGACCGTACATACATCCTTTCGATGCAACAGCCAGGCAATTGCCAATTGTGCAGTGGTCAGCCCCAATTCACTTGCCAGCGCGGTCAACTGCCGCACCTTCCCCAAGCGGACGGGGGTTAACTGATCCCGCAACCACCCCATCCCGTCCAACGTCGCACGGCTCCCCGCGGGCAAATCGTTGTTGTACTTCCCTGACAACACCCCCGACGCCAACGGCCCCCACACCATCAATCCCAACCCCCGATCCGCGCACAACGGCGCAAGATGCAACTCAAACACATGCCGCCGGAACATGTTGTACTGCACCTGCTCCGTCGCGGGCGGAATCAAATTGAACCGCCGCGCCTCCCCGTGCGCCGTCGAAATCTGCGCCGCCGACCACCCGGACGTACCCCAATACAAAATCTTGCCCTGCTGGATTAGCGTATTCATCGCATATACCACTTCCTCATAGGGCGAATCGGGATCGTACCCGTGGCAAAAATAAATATCCAAATAATCGGTATCCAACCGTTTCAGCGAAGCATGAACTGCCTCCATAATATGCTTGCGCGACAACCCCCGCCCATTCGGTCCCGGAAACGTCGGGAAAAACACTTTGCTCGAAAGCACCAACCCCTCGCGGGGTAGCCCTTTGATCGCCTTCCCCATCACCACTTCTCCCTGCCCCCCCGCATTCACGTCCGCGCTATCCAAAAAATTCACCCCTTCCGCGTAAGCCGCGTGCACAATATCCACGGCAGTCTGTTCCTCAATTTGCCCCCCAAACGTCAACCACCCCCCCAAAGAAATTTCGCTAATTTTCAGGCCCCAGCGGCCAAGTCTACGGTAATGCATGATGAACTCCTGGGAATAGGAACTTTCGATTTCCCCTCATTTTACCCTCTCCACTATCTCCGCCGCAACATCGTATCTGCCAAACGGCGGCATGATGTAAATCCCCGCCACCCACGGGCGCACCTGCCCAATCAATTCCGCCGCGATCCGAATCCCCTCCTCCCGCGGATCGGACGCGGTCTCCATCCGGTTCAGATACTCAGACGGGATACTAACCCCTGGCAACTCGTTGTGCAAAAACGCCGCGTGGCGCGGGTTCGCCAATGGCAAAATCCCCACCACGACCGGGATGGGCAACGCCCCATGTGCGGCCGCATACTGTCCCAAAAACGTCTGCGCTGCCTGGGGATCGAAGATCGGCTGCGTCAGCGCGAAATCCGCCCCGGCCTTAATCTTCCGCCGAAGGGTTTTGATCTCCCCTTCCGGTTCGCGCGGCGTCAGGTTTGCCGCACATCCTACAAAAAACGACGTGGGCTGCCCAATGTCCGACCCGGCGTAATCCGTCCCGGCGTTAAAACTCTGCTTGATCAACTTCACCAACCCCGAAGGCACGACATCATAATTGTCCATCGCATCGGGATAATCCCCAATCGCTGTCGGGTCGCCCATCACCACAAACAGATTCCGCACATTCAACGCGTGCGCCGCCAGCAAATCCCCCTGCACCCGCAAAAGATTCCGCCCCCGCGTGGGAAAGTGCAAAATCGTCTCCACCCCCACCTGCTCGTGAATAAGATTCGCCACCGCCCACGGACTCATCCGCATCCGCGCCATCGGACTATCCGAAACATTGATCACATCCGCCCCCGCTTCCTGAAGCATACTCGCCGCGGCCAGCACCTTTTGGGTGTTCAACCCGCGCGGGGGAGCCATCTCAACTGTGATGATAAATTGTTTCGCCGAGAGTTTTTGGCTCAACTCCGTCGGCTGGTCTGCGGGCGCAATCTCTTCGCGTTCTACCACATTCAATATCGCCCCGTTGTCATCATTTTCCTTAACCGGGGCATCCAACGCTACCCGCATCGCGTGCGTATGTTCGGGCGTAGTCCCACAACACCCCCCAATCATACACGCCCCCGCCCGTCGAAACGCCTGGGCATAATCGCCAAAATACGCTGGCCCCGCAGGATACATGATCCGCCCCCCCACCTGTTCAGGCAGTCCCGCGTTGGGCTTAACGAAAAACCGCCCGTCAGGCACTGCATCGTGTGCTTGTTTGAGTATCCGTAACATTTGAGCTGGACCGCCGGAGCAGTTAATCCCGATCACATCCGCACCCGCTTCGTGCAGGCGTTGGGCAACCTCGGCGGGGGAGTTACCGAGTAGGGTCCGGTCATCCCGCGTAAAGGTCATCGAGGCGATAACAGGCGTGTCACTCACTTCGCGGGCAGCTTTGATCGCTTCGATGATTTCGTACAGATCGGAAAAAGTTTCCATCAGCAGAACATCCACCCCACTTTCGACGAGCGCGGCGATCTGCTCCCGGAATGCGTCCCGTGCCTGTTCGAGTTGCACCCGCCCGAACGGGACCAGCCGCACCCCTAGGGGACCGACGTCCCCCGCGAGGTACAGGTTTTTGAACGAGGCCAGGATCACGCGCCGGGCCAGATCCACGCCCGCGCGGTTAATGTCCCCCACGCGATTTTCCAGCCCATGCCGGGCGAGCCGGTACCGATTGGCCCCGAAGGTGTTGGTGAGCACGACTTCGGCTCCGGCGTCAATGTAGGCACGGTGGATGTCGGCAATCAGGGCGGGGTTGGTCAGGTTGAGTTCGTCAAAACACTGATCAAATCCCACACCCCGTGCGTGAATCATAGTTCCCATCGCCCCGTCAAAGAGGAGGGGGGGCGGGGATGCAAGGCGGGTGAGGAAGGATGTAGAGGATGTTAGGGTCATTATCTTGCGCGCGCGTGACGGCGTTCACGTTGGGGTTTGGGGGTGGGGTCTTCGGCGGGCGGGGTGGCGGTGATGCGGTGGATAGGGGTGGTGCGGAGGGCTTCGCTCATCGCGCGGATGTGGTCAACGGAGTTTCCACAGCATCCGCCAATGATGGTTGCACCAAGATCGCGGACACGAACGGCATACTGCCCCATTTGTTCGGGGGTGGCGTCGTAGTGGGCGTGACCGTCTACGAGGCGGGGGAGCCCGGCGTTGGATTTAGCAACGAGGGGAATGTCGAGACCGACGGAGGCCATGGCTTGAACCACGCCTTCGATTTCGCCGGGACCGTTGCCGCAGTTGCCGCCGAGGGCGAGGGGGTTGTATTCCTTGATCGCTTCCAGCGCCTGGATGGGGCTGACACCCATCATCGTGTGGCCGTTGGTGTCGAAGGTCATGGTGATGACGAGGGGGAGGGTGGTGGCTTCGCAGGCACCTTCGGCGGCGGCGCGGACTTCTTGGAGGTCGCTCATCGTTTCGATCCAGATCATATCCACGCCTCCTTCGGCGAGGGCGGCGGCTTGTTCGGCGAACGCGGCTTTGACATCTTCAAAACGGGCTTCGCCGAGGGGGTAGAGGATTTCTCCGCTGGGGCCGATGGAGCCGCCTACGGCAACGGGGTGGGGGGCGGCGTCGGCTTCGGCACGGGCGTTGCGGGCGGCGGCAACGTTGAGTTCGTGGACGCGGTCTTGCAGGTTGTGGAGTTTGAGCCGGTTGCGGGTGCCGCCGAAGGAGTTGGTGAGAACAATTTGGGAACCCGCTTCGATGAAGTCACGGTGCATTTTGCGGATGCGGTCGGGGTGCATCACGTTCCATTCTTCGGGCGGGTTGCCGTGGGAGAGGCCCATCCGCATGAGGGTGGTGCCGGTTGCGCCGTCGGCGAGAAGGTAGGGTTGGGTTTCGAGGAGGGTTTGGAGGGTGGTTGAGGTCATGGGGTTTCCTTTTGAAGGGTAAGGTTTTGTTGGAGTTGGAGGATGAGGTCGGATTCGTCTTGGTACGGGATGAGCCGGGTGGCACATTCCCGCGCAGTGGTGGAGATTTTGAGGCCGACGGGGTGGGCGAGCCAGACGGGGATGTTGAGGGCGTAGGCGATGCCTTGTTCGATGAGGCCGCCGCGCAGGTCGGGGTGATACATGAGGAGCAGGAGATCGGAGCTTTCGAGTTCGGTGCGGATGTAGCGCATGAAGCCGGGGTGGAGGCCGCGTTTTTCGAGAGCGCGGGAGGCGATGAAGGGGGTGTGGCCCGCGCGGGTCAGTTCCGTTTCGAGGAGGTCTGCGAGGGTGGGGATGGTGGGGTCAGCGCGAATGGCGCGGAGGGTGACGAAGATTTTCATAAAAAAGCCGCCTCAAAAAACGAGGCGGCAAAATGCGAGCACTTCGGAACCGAGTTTCACGAAACTTCGGTTCCGCCTCATCTTTCAGGAATTTCCTGCCGGAATTGGCACCTTCGTTGAAAAATGTCTGTTGACATTAACTGGTTGCCGAGGCTTCATCGAGCCGGTCTCTCTGCCTCTCTGGATGAGTTCCAGGGTTTGAATTGTTGGCGGGTAGTTTACCATAGGGGAGAAAGTGCGTCAAAGATGATAAGATTGGGGCATGATGTCTGAGCCTTTTTTACAAGCGTTACAAATGTTTTCAAAGGTGGATTATTTTTCAGAATTGGATGAGGGTACGCTGCGTGAGGTGGTCCAAATGGCGGTGCGCCGGACAATTGAGGCAGGGGAGGTTGTTTTTTGGGAGGGGGAACCCTGTGTGGGGATGTATATCGTTGAGGCAGGGTGGTTGAAGGTGTCGAAGTTGGCACAAACGGGGCGGGAACAGGTGTTGCACTTTATCAGTCCGGGGGAGACGTTCAACGCGTTGAGCGTGTTTACGGGAACGCCGAACCCGGCGACGGTGGTGGCGTTGGAGCCTTGTACGGTTTGGCTGGTATATCGGGAGCGGATGTTGGCGCTGTTGGAAGCGCAACCGAAGATGGCCCGGCAGGTGATCGCAGATTTGGCGGGGCGGGTGTTGCACATGATGCGGTTGGTGGAAGATATTTCGCTGCGGTCGGTCGAGGCGCGGTTGGCTCGGTTTTTGCTGGAGCAGGAGGCGCATGGGGCGGTCAAACGGCGGAAGTGGGCGACACAGGCGGAGATGGCGGCCCGTTTGGGGACCGTGCCCGATGTGCTTAACCGCGCCCTGCGAAAGTTGGGGGAGGAGGGGTTGATTGAGGTGACGCGGCAGACGATCCGGTTGGTGGATGGGGAGGGGTTGAAACGGCGGGCGGAGGGGGGATAAGTCAGGAAATTCCTGGCGAAACCCGACAAAAGTCGTAGAAAATCATTGGTGCGGGGAGTATCCTTGACGAACCTGGAATTTTCCGGGATTACGAAAGGAGCTATGAGTAATGAACCCTTATTTTTTAACCATTCTTGTTTATGTTGTTTTGGCGATCTTTCAGGCGTTTGATATCGCGCTGATCAATTACAACCTGTTTCCCGTGATGAACGGGGTGCGTTGGTTGCGCGTGCATTTTATTACGCTGGGGATCGTGACGCAGGCGGTGTTTGCTGTGTTGCCCGGACTGGTGGCGGCGCGGACGCGGCAGGCCCAGCCGAAGTTTCGTTGGGATATCT
>JACKAX010000022.1 GCA_020634875.1 Anaerolineales bacterium
GTGTTGAATTACAACCACGCCCTTCAAACCCTGCAAAACTCGGCCGTTTTCAACACAGACTTAATTTTAGAAATTCACCGGATGGTGATGGCGGATTTGCTCCCTGCCCATCAAACAGGGCAATGGCGGCGCGAGCCAGTCGTAGTCAACGATCCACGCACAGGAAACGTTGTTTACTGGCCGCCGGATCATCAAGATGTTCCTGCATTGATGGGGGAGTTGGCCGATTACATCGCGGCGCAAAAGGAAATTCTCGATCCGATTCTGCTGGCAGGCCTGTTTCACAAACAGTTGGTGATCGTTCACCCGTTTATGGATGGCAATGGACGTACCACACGGTTAGCAACGCAGGTTTTGCTTGCAGGGATGGGCTTGAACTTTTTCCCCTTGTTGAGTTTTGAAAATTATTACAATCAGAATGTTACTCGGTACTTTGAAACGGTCGGCGTATACGGCAATTATTACGATCTGACCCCGGACTTCACCCCCTGGCTGGAATATTTTGCCGGGGGCATTTTGGACGAACTGCTCCGGCTGGAAAAACAAATCCAAAGCACGCAAACGATAGATACTCGTCTTCAACCCCATCATCAAACCATTTTGGACTTTATTACAGAACATGGCTTGATCACCGACCGCGATTACGCAAAGCTGGTAGATCGAGCCAAAGCCACCCGCGCCCTGGATTTCAAGAAATTGATGGAACTCGGCCTGATCGAGCGCAAAGGTGTTGGGCGAAAAGTGCATTACGTCCGGCGATAAGCATTTTCAAGAATATCATGACCAAAACATCCTCCTTCGGCACCAGCAAACGGGAAGCGCACGACGCATCGGAATTTTACAACCGCAACCTGTATAACGACTTCCACAAACCCGCCAAAGCCGATCTGACCATCCCTATCCCCGCGCCGGAAGGCTGGGCGGATCAGCTTTATCTTGGTTCCTCAACCACGATGGATGCAGTACCGGATAACAGCGTGGGATTGGCGTTCACCTCACCCCCGTACAATGTAGGGAAGGATTACGATGATGACATGGGGTTTGACGAGTACCTGGGTTTGATCCGCGATGTGGGGCACGAGGTGTACCGCGTGCTTCGACCGGGCGGACGGTACGTGGTCAACATCGCCAACCTCGGGCGCAAGCCGTACATTCCCCTACACGCTTTCTTTTACCAGATTCACGGTGTGCTGGGCTTTTTGCCGATGGGCGAAATCATCTGGCAGAAGGGCAAGGGGGCGAACAGTTCCACCGCGTGGGGGAGTTGGCAGAGTGCGAAAGCCCCGCGCCTGCGGGACATTCACGAGTATTTGTTGGTGTTTGCCAAGCTGGATTTTGCCCGCCCCGACAAAGGGGAGAATACGATTGAGCGGGATGAATTTATGGCAGGCACGCTTTCGATCTGGGAAATTCCCCCGGAGTCGGCCAAACGGGTCAAACATCCAGCCCCGTTTCCGGTGGCATTGGCCCGGCGGGTGATTGAGTTGTACAGTTACGCGGGGGACGTGGTGCTCGATCCGTTTGCGGGGTCCGGCACCACCTGTGTGGCCGCGGCGCAAAATGGGCGGCATTACGTGGGGTACGAACTTTCACCTGAGTATTTTGAACTGGCAAAGGAGCGGGTTAAAAATGAGGGGAATCAATAACCATTAATCATTCCGAAAGGCGCGTTATAATCGCCGAATGCCCCCCTTCTCTCCATCCCAAAATCCCATAGATAGTGAAAATAAAAGCGAAATGCGTTTTCGAAATTTACTAGAATTTGCCCCGGATGCTATTATCATCGCCGATCAGCATGGCCATATCTTAATGGCAAACGCCCAGGCTGAGGCGATGTTTGGCTACTCCCGTGAGCAATTAATTGGCGCTCCTATTGAAATGCTCGTGCCAGCCCCTTTTCAGGCGGGACATGTCCACTACCGCGAGCGATACATCAAGTCGCCAAATGTGCGCCCGATGGGGATTGGGTATGAACTATTGGGGCAGAAGAAAAATGGGGAAACGTTTCAAGTCGAGGTCAGCCTGAGTCCGTGGGAAGAGGATGGGGAATTGCTTGTGACCAGCATCATTCGGGATATTTCCGAGCGGAAACGCGTGGAACAAGAACTCAACGCAATGGTCGAGTTCGCCCGGTTGAACCCTTCTCCTGTCATTCGGTTAGATGTGAACGGGGTGGTGATCCTTGCCAACCCTGCTGCCCACACGTACTTCCAAAAAGATGCTCTAGTTGGAATGCGCTGGCAAGCAGTCTGTCCCAGCGTAGACCAAACAGAACTCGATAAGTTGTTTGAGGCCTCGGGAAGTTTCTACCAGGAATTTCACTTAGAGGGAAAGTCCCTTTCCCTCCTTTACAATCGGGTCTCAGAAACCAGTTTCGTTCATGTATTTGGCTTTGACATTACCTCACAAAAGAACGCAGAGCGGGAACTTCAGGCTTTAACTCAAAACCTGGAAAAGCGTGTTCACGAACGTACCCGGGCTTTACAAGAGAGCATGGATCGCCTGGAACGTCTTTTTGGGGAAACGATCTATGCGATGGCGAAAGTCGTAGAAACCCGGGATATCTACACTTCCGGGCATCAGGAACGTGTCGCAAAACTCGCCAGAGAAATCGCCATAAACTTGCATATCCCCACCGATCAGGTAGATGGGGTCTTTATGGCAAGTCTGATCCACGATGTCGGGAAAATTTATGTGCCCACCGAAATTTTGACCAAACCAGGAAGGTTGACGGACGTCGAATTTTTGCTCGTCAAGGAACACCCCCGCGTCGGTGCAGAAATCGTCAAAAAGATCGAATTCCCCTGGCCCGTTTCAGAGATCATCCTGCAACACCACGAGCGGCTCGATGGATCCGGGTATCCCCAGGGGTTGAAAGATGGCGAAATTTTGTTAGAGACGAAAATTCTCTCCGTCGCCGACGTGGTAGAAGCGATGTCCGCCGACCGGCCTTATCGCCGTTCGATGCCTCTTGAAAAAGTTCTCGCTTACATTCAAAACAGAATGGGGACAGAATTTGACACACTTGTGGTTGAGACCTGTGTGCGCTTATTTAAAGAACAGGGTTTTCATTTTTAGCCCCGCTCATATTTTAGCCCCGCTCATATCCGATACAAATACACCCGATGCTCTAAATCTTCCGCGACCAGTTCCCAATCGGGAAACGGAAACGCATTCGACACCACCCGCGCCCCAGGGTGCAGTTCCTCCCGTAATTTATCCGCCAGCCGCCGGTTAGTGGAGGTCAACAGATAACACACCACCACATCCGCATCGCGCAAATCTTGTGTAAAAAAATCTCCTTGACGGACCTCCACGCAGTTTCGTATCCCCAACAACCCCGCTACCCCACGCGTCCACCACACCCGCAACGGATCCAACTCAATCCCCACGGCCCGTGCCCCAAACATCCGCACTGCCGCAAACAACACCCGCCCATCCCCCGAACCCAAATCGTACACCGTTTCCCCTGGGTGCACCTCTGCCATCTCCAGCAACCGGCGCACCGTGCGGCGTTTCGTTGGCACCCACGGCGCACCATGTGCGCTCACCCACAACGTAGACATCACAGTGTAAGCCATCCACCCAACCAACACAATCACAAGTACAGGAATCCAGAACGACATGGGAGCCTATTATAAGAGATTACTCATCCCCGCATCATTTCTTCCAACAGGTTGATACAATTTTAGCCAGGAGACAACCTATGGAAAAAACTAACCGCTTCCTTTGGTTCCTAGCATTAATCCTGAGCACCTTGGCCTGCGCCACCCTAACCGGAGGCCCAACCGCGCCTCCTGTTGCCCAGCCCAACCTTGTTCGCCCCTCCAACGGCCTGATCGCCTTCCTCGGCACGGATGGCAATGTTTTTACGGTTGACGAAACCGGAGCAAACCTCCTCGCCCTTACAAATGATGCCCACCCACGCGTCCCAGGCGGCCCCGTCCGGGTTTACCAACACCCGACCTGGACCCGCGACGGGCAACACCTGGCCTACGTTTTCCTTGAACTCGCAGGGGGCGAGCAGACTGCCCGCATCCTTGTTACCGGTCCAAACACTGCCCAGACCACCGAAATTTTCAATAGCGCGGATGAAGCACCCTTCTATTTATATTGGTCCCCGGACAACAACACCCTCAGCTTTCTCACCCAATCCACCGCCGCGGACCTCTCCCTACGATTAGCATTCCTCGATGGCACAGCCTCCCGCGTGGCAGACACCGGCCAACCTTATTATTGGGTTTGGTCACCTGCGGGAGATGAAATCTTCGTCCACAAAGGTGGCGCGCAGGCCACGAATCCCCATGCCCGTCTTGCCCATTTTTTTTCCGTAGATGGCAAAACACAAACCTTCGAACTCGAACCCGGACGGTTTCAAGCTCCCGGTTGGTCCCCCGACGGCACGCAATTTCTCGCCGCAACCGGCGACGCGCTCATCGTGTTTGACCGGGCCGGGCACATTGTCCAAACTATCGCCGCTTACGATCTTTCGATTTCTGCTACCTGGTCCCCTGACGGACAACAAATCGCCTACCTCCCTACCAACTCAGCCGGCGGTGGGTTTCTCGGCACACTCACCGTGCAAACCGCCACCGGAAACATCTACACCCCCTCCGACCCAACCGTCTTTGCCTACTTCTGGGCACCGGACAGCCAAAAAATCGCCTACTTCACCTTCAGCAACGGGACCGACGCGGACGCCGCCACCCTCATCAGCACCCACCCCCAACAAATGCCTCGCCTCTCCCTCAACGTGATGGATACCACCACCGGCGCAACCCACCGTTTGATCACCTTCCAACCCACCGAAGACTTTCTCGGAATTCTCCCCTTTTTCGATCAATATCACCACTCCGCCACGATCTGGGCACCGGACAGCACGGCCCTCGTCTACACCGCCCCCAATGCTGATGGCATCCCAGGCGTGTGGGTCATCCCCGCCGCGGGCGGCCCTCCCACTCAAATTGCCAACGGAACCGAGGCGTTTTGGTCATGGAAATAAACGAAAAAAGAGCCTCCAGAACGTGCTGGAGGCTCTTTTTTTCGAGAGAATAAAATTAACCGCGGCTGGCAGCATCCATGACAGCAACGGAGGCAACCTGGACAATATCATTTACCTCGTGACCAGGTTGCAAAACATGAATTGGCGCACCCATGCCGAGGAGAATTGGCCCAATGGATTTGGCTTTGCCGAGGCGGGCAACCAATTTCGCGGAGATGTTCGCACTCTCCAGCGAAGGGAAGACCAACACATTCGCATCTTTCACCGCGCTAAAGGGGAATTGTCTTTCGACAATATCGGCGATAACCGCGGTATCGGCTTGCATTTCGCCATCTACGGCAAAATCGGGGCATTTGGCCTTTGTCAGTTCAACGGCTTTCCGCACTTTGTTGGAGAGCGGATGAGGGGCGGAACCAAAGTTCGAGAAGGACAAAAACGCGACACGGGGGTTAAGTTCAAGTTTCTTCGCAAAGTTGGCGGCGAGGCACGCGATCTCAGAGAGTTGTTCGGCGGTGGGGTCAATGTTGACGGTGGCATCGGTAAAGATGTAGGTCTTGTTTTCCACGATCAGCATATAAATCCCGGCGGCGATGGTTTGTTCGGCGGAAGTGTGGTGGATTTGCAGGGCAGGGCGAATCACCTCGGGGTAGGAATGTGTGAGGCCAGAGAGGAAGGTGTCTGCGTCGCCCATTTTGACCATCATCGGGCCGAGAACATGGGGATCGCTGATAAGCTTTTGCGCCACGTTGTAGGTGATACCTTTTCGCTGGCGGAGTTCGTAGTAAGTTTTAGTATAGGCTTCCAAGTTGTCAAAATGGTTAGGATCAATGATTTCGATGTTGTCAGTGATACCCAGATCACGGAGTCTGGTTTCTATCACCTCTTTACGCCCAATCAGGACCGGAGTGCCAATTTTCTCATCAATGATCTGGTGAGCGGCACGGATAATTTTGGATTCTTCGCCTTCACCAAAGACAATACGTTTTTTCGCACCGGTGGCCTGGGCTTTGTGCAGGATGAAGTAGCGGACGCGTTCGCCCTGCCCAAGGCGGAAGGCCAATTGCTCGCGATACTCTTCAATATCTATTTTTTTGCGAGCTACGCCGGTTTTCATCGCCATTTCGGCAACTGCGGGGGATTCCCAAAGCAAAACGCGAGGGTCGAGCGGTTTAGGGATAATGTAATCCACACCGAACTTCATGCTGTCCACGCCGTACGCGCGGAGAACCGAGTCGGGCACATCTTCTTTGGCGAGGCGGGCAAGTGCTTGGGACGCAGCGTATTTCATATCGTCGTTGATGGCGCGGGCACGGACATCCAGCGCACCGCGGAAGATGAACGGGAAGCCCAACACATTGTTGACCTGGTTGGGGTAGTCCGAGCGTCCGGTGGCGACAATCGAATCGGGGCGCGCTTCCTTCGCGAGTTCGTACCGAATTTCGGGGTCGGGGTTTGCCATCGCGAAGATGATCGGGCTTTCAGCCATCGTTTTGACCATTTCCGGGGTCAGCACGTTGGCAATGGACAAGCCGTAAAACACGTCAGAGCCGCGCACGGCGTCGGCAAGGTCGCGGGCATCGGTGTCCACGGCAAACATTTCTTTGTATTTGTTCATCCCTGCGGTGCGGCCTTTGTACACCACACCTTTGGAATCCACCAACATAATGTTTTCGCGCTTCATGCCCCAGCGGATGGCGAGTTCGGCACAGGAAATGGCCGCTGCGCCCGCCCCGGAGATGACCATGCGGATTTCATCAAAGCGTTTGCCGTTCAGTTCGAGGGCGTTGGCGAGGGCCGCGGCGGAGATGATGGCGGTGCCGTGCTGGTCGTCGTGGAAAACGGGAATGTCGAGCATTCCTTTCAGGGTTTCTTCGATGTAGAAACATTCGGGGGCTTTGATGTCTTCAAGATTGATTCCGCCAAACGTGGGGGCGATGGCAGCGGCGACTTTGATGATTTCGTCGGGGTCGTGGCTGTCTACTTCGATGTCGAACACATCTACATCAGCGAACTTTTTGAAGAGAACACCCTTGCCTTCCATGACCGGTTTCCCGGCCATCGCGCCGCGGTCACCGAGGCCGAGGATAGCGGTGCCATTGGAAAGCACCGCAACGAGATTCCCCTTGGAGGTGTATTCATAGGCGGCTTCAGGGTCTTTTTCGATTTCTAGGACGGGGACTGCGACGCCAGGGGTATAGGCCAGGCCCAGGTCACGTTGCGTGTCCATGGGTTTGGTAGGGGTGATGGAGATTTTGCCTGGTTTGCCATTCAAACGATGGTATTCCAGGGCATCTTCACGTAAATTACTCATGTTTTACTCCTAAAGATTGTTCCTTTGAGAACTGTAACGCATAGAATGGGGAAATTTCTCAAGGCAGATATTGTACTCCCCACGTCGGGTGACGATGTCCTGATTTCAAAGGGACAATTTTCACCAAAAAAAAGATGCCCGAACCATGCGAATTCGGGCATCTTTCAGAAAATCAAGAACAAAAAGTCTATACAGATTGATCGGCGATTCCCGTAGGAAGTACCGGTTGACGCAGATTCTGGATGAGTAGCCACAACGCGCCAAGGCCAAAGAGGGTCAAGACAAAGTTGAACAGCCAACCAATATACGGTAGGGCAATTAAGATGACGATCAGGAGGACGCCCAATAACAGAGGCCAGATCACCTTTTCTGCAGCAGAAGGGCTGAGTTTGTTCAGAATCCACTTACCCACGGCGTACCCGACAACCAATTTGGACAGGTAGAGGAGCAAGAGAACGAAAAGGACGAACCCCGCAAAAATCACACCCAAGGCTAGCCAGACAATTGCACCCCCAAGGCCGCCCAAGCGCACTAACGCGAATCCCAAACCCAACAAAATCGCCACGCCGAAAAGGATCGTGGCCACAATCGGAAAACCAAAGTACATCACCGTACCCCACCCCAGGCTAGGCAGGGGTTTCGCGACGAGTTCCCCGCCCAAGCGTTGGAACCAGACTGGGATCAGCCACGCCACAAGCAAACTCAAAAGGACTAATGTGATGAGACGTTGAACGTTTTCCAGCAAGCGGGTGACGATGGGATTTTGTTGCACGACCGGGGTGGTGGTCTCAGAGGTCACGGGTGGGAAGGTATGTTGCACCTTACCCAACACCTGATTCAAGTTTAGATCATATTCGCGAGAACTGGTGTATTCCACATTGCCGCTGACTTCCGCTTCGGGACCAAAGGTCAAACCGCCGGAGACAGTGGGAATAGAGGGCATTTCTGGTGTTCCAGTAAAGGGGTTATAAGGCATGGCACCTTCGGGGGTACCGACTTCTGCTTTTAGATCGCCGCCTACCTTGCCATGGATCGACAGGCCATTCGCACCTGCCATCACATCCTGCGCTACATCCCCGCCCAGAAGGGCCTGATATCCACCAAACAGTACCCCGCCGCCTACCGTACTGCCGGACATCGTTTCCAGGCTGTACGCTCCAGCCAGAAGATCATCCCCAATCTTGGCGTCTTTGCCAAGCACCAAGGCCCCGGTCCCCACGCGAACATCGTCTCCAACCGTGCCATTAATGGTGACGCTTTGGGCGAAGGCAATGAGATCGCCTTCTACCGTACCATTAATGACAACTGTTTGTGCGCCAACTACCAGATCCCCTTGAATAGTCCCATTGACGGTAAAGGTAGTGGCACCACCGTACAAATCGTCTGCGATGACTTCATTTTCGCCGATAACCACCGTATCGCCCCCACGCTCATCAAAAGCGAAGGCGACAGGGACAAGGACAAAGAGGAAGATCAACATGCAACTTATCATTGCAAACCGTTTCCATATGGATGGTTTCATAAAAGCCTCCTTAAGGTCAATTTCTCGACCAGATAAAAATATTTTCTTTAGAGCTTAGCCCTAAATATGTTATGGCACAAGGGAACCAATTCTATTATCCAAAAAATAGCTTCTTCTCAAAAGTGGCAAATGTCCTTGTGAAAATTAGACACTTTACCTCGTTATGTAATACGCAAATGGGATAAAAAAAGATGCGGCTCAGTAAGCCGCACCTTTTTCTACTTAATTCCCAAAAATTGCGATTTATCGCGTCTCTTTCAATGTAAGAAACGTCCAGGCATATGCAACCCAAGCCAGCACCGCGCCGACACCAAAGGCCAGTGCCATCTGCGATGCATCGCGGATCATCCACCACCGTACCCCTTCGTCGCCACCAAAGGCAACGGTAAATGGCGATAACGTGCAAAACAAGGCGAAGCCAAACAGGATCGAGCGCAAGCGCAAGGTGCTTTTTACGCGCTGGAGGATTTCTTTTTCCTGGCCAGGGGAGGAAAGGTTGGGGGTCAGCACCTCCAACGGCGGTTGGGAATAGACCAGTTCGGCAAAAGCCGGGTCTTGCCGGAAAAATTCTTCGATGAGGGTACGGGTATCTATGCTTGCCTCCCCGGAAAGGTAAACGGGTAACAAGTCGGTGATGACATCACGGGAAATGTTCATGGGGGCTTCTCCTTTTTTGTACACTTATCACTTTATCACTTCATCACGCCGCGCAAACGCCGCCATTTTCAACCGCGCCCGGTGAACTTTTACTTTCACAGCGGCAAGGGAGAGGCCGAGGGCGGTGGCAATATCTTCGTAGGGGAGTTCGTCGCGGACACGCATCAGGAGGGCAGTGCGATCCGGTTCGGACAGGGTTTGTAAGGCTGCGAGGATGGTGCGGTATTCGTCCTGTTGGGCGGCAAGATGTTCAGGGCCGGGGTGGGAGTCCGGGAGCATCTCATCCAGAGAGGTTTGGCGTTTGGCTTTGTGCCAGGCTTGCAGGTAGAGATTGCGGGTGATAGTAAATAGGTAGGCTTTCACGGTCTCCGTGCGAATGGGTTTGGGGGAGACCAGGGCGCGGACAAAGGTTTCGCTCGTCAGGTCATCGGCCCAGGCGGGGTCGCCGCAAAGGCCAAGGGCAAAGCGGTAAACGTCCAGGGCATATTTCTGGTAGATCTCGTTCAGTGTGGCCATCGGGTTACTTTTATCATATCCGTTCAAGGGGAAAAAGTTACAGAACTCTTGTATAATTCGCCCCATGCCTGAAACCCCCTTAGAAATCCAGGTCGGAGACCTGCTCCGCGTCCATAACCTTACCCTTGTCACCGCTGAATCTTGCACGGGTGGGTTGATCGGTCATTTGCTGACGAACGTGCCTGGCTCATCGGCGTATTATTTGGGCGGGGTGGTGGCCTATGCGTATGAAGCCAAAGTGGCCTTGTTGGGGGTGGATTGGGAGACATTACAAAAATTTGGGGCGGTGAGTGAAGAAGTCGCCCTACAAATGGCGCGGGGGGCGCGAGCGGTGTTAAAAGGGGATATTGCTGTTTCCGTCACTGGCATTGCTGGACCTGGCGGAGGAATGCCCAATAAACCAGTGGGACTTACCTGGATTGCCCTTAGTACGCCCGACGGGGATTACGCACAACACTTCATTTGGCAGGGGAATCGCGAGGGGAATAAACAGTCTTCGGCACTGGCCGCGTTGCACATGGTCATCCAGTATTTGCAAAATCAACCGGCATAACTCCTTTTTAACTAGAACGCCCCATGCGTTATTCCATTTCTGTTTTTGGAGACCACAATGAAAAAAATGTTTTTGTTTCTTGCGCTCCTTTTGCTGGGGGTGATTGCGGTCACTACGTTTGCACGGCCTGAGGCGTTGTCTCGACAACATGATCCGGTAGTGATTACCGGTGTACAAATGCCTGATTTACTTGGAACAGCAACGGAGGAAATTTTTGTTTATGCCTTCCTGGGAGGCACTCCTACGCAAATCCCATTTCAAGTAGACGAGCAGAATGCGGACGGGATGTTTGTTCCCAATGGAGACGGGTTTTTAGGGGAAACGGAAGAATTGGTATTTATGGCCGCTGATGCAGGAGATTATGAAGCCGACCCGTTGCTTTCTACCCCCAGTGGGGATATTTACCCGGCCTACGTGGTGGCGCTGTCCGATCCCCTGTCCAGCGACCAGGCGTGGGCCTATGTGTATACATCCCCCGATCTGACACCCTTGTTCGCCAGCGATTACGTGAGCTACGATGCTGGGAATGACCGCATTACTAGTCCGGAGGTGTATAGTGCTGGGTTCAACGCGACCAATAGTTTCCGCGATTACCTGACGTTGGGAGGAGGACCGGACATTTTGGACCGGGATAAGATTCGGCTGGATGGATATTACATTTCACCTATCTTTAATTTTCACTTGACGGAAAATGATGTCACCAAAGATGGCGTTCATGCGATTGATGGCCCGGTGCGCGTGACCCGTGTGGTATCCAGCACGATCGTTCTGGGAACTACAGAAATAACAGGTACAGGGACTACGTTTTTCTATGGGCCACTCATTGTTCAGTCAATTTCCCTGACTACTCCACCCTCGCCCACCGTGATACAAAACTTGAGAAACTCCACCGATTTCAACGTTGCCGCGACTGGGATGGCGTACTACGATCCCAATAATTTTGCAGGAGTAACCATTGACGGCACCCCCGACACTTTGACAACATCGCCTGCCGCCGAATGGCAACAAGTAAGTGGAGCAGACGGCACAATGATCACCATGGTGAATTTGCCCGATTCGCTTTCCGGGATGAGTACTTATTACAAAGATAACAGTACTAATGATCCCGCCGACACAGGCGATCATCTCTCTTACGGAGATAATGGATTTCAGGTGACAAATCCTCCGCAGAATCAATTATATGAGTTGCTACTGGAAACGATCTTCTTAAGCGGTAATCAACCCAATGTGGGGTTAACATATTTCAATGAATACCTTCATCCGTTGGATGTACAGGTAACGGCCTTTGGCGTTCCTACGCTAACCCCTACTCCTACTGCGACCGAAACAATGACGCTAACCCCAACAAACACCTCTACACCAACACTGACACCAACCACAACATCTACACCCACCCCACCTCCCACACCGGAAACCAAATTTTTTTTGCCTCTACTGATAAATGGAAAATGAATTTTTTAGGAAATTACCTTAAAAAATGTTCTCGATTGAGGTCTCTTGCGTTAATATATTAAGAGAAATCATTTTTTGCAATTAAAGAGCTAATTTATGAAGATCCACCCTTATTCCGGCTTTGGGAGGTGGTTTTTACAATCCCTGCTGATCTTTTTTTTCAGTCTGGCTTTGTTTTTGCCCGCCCACGCCCAAACATCTAACCCTGAAACCCCGGAGGACGCAATCCCCACAGGGCTTACTACAGTAGATGACTGGTTCTGGCAAAATCCCTTGCCTCAGGGACACACTTTGCGCGGCATCAGTTGTCCATCCACCACCCTCTGCAAAATTGTTGGGGAAAGCGGTACCATTCTTTCGTGGGATGGCTTAACTTTCCAGGCAGATACTTCCGGGATTACCACACACCTTTTTGGTGTTTTCTGTCCAACAACAAGTTTATGTAAAGCGGTAGGCCAGGATGGCGTGATCTTATCTTGGGATGGAGCCAAATGGAGCCAGGATGTATCTGTCACAACCTTAGCGCTCAATGGGGTACATTGTCCAAGTTCTGTAGTATGCAAAGCTGTCGGCGCAAATGGCACAGTATTATCGTGGAATGGGACTGTCTGGAGTACAGATACCGTCCCGACCCCCAATTCTCTTTATGGCATTTCATGTCCAGCTACTAACCGATGTAAAGCAGTTGGCGATGGTGGGGTCATCATCGCCTGGAATGGGAGCAATTGGGCGCTTAATAATTCCGCCTCTGCTCCAACCCTTTACCGTGTTTCGTGCCCAGGCACCAACCTTTGCAAAGCTGTAGGCGATTCCGGAGCCATCCGCACCTGGACAACCGGAACCAATTGGACCGCAGAAGGGGCCGGCCTTACAATGGAAAATCTTTATGGCGTCTCTTGTCCTTCCACAAGCCTTTGTAAAGCAGTTGGCGCAAGCGGTAGAATTCTTACTTGGAATGGCTCTGGGTGGAGTATCGAAACATCCAACACAACGCAACCCCTTTACGGAATCTCCTGCCCAAGCACGAGCCTTTGCAAAAGTGGAGGTGATTTTGGAACCCTCCTCACTTGGAACGCCGGGCTTTGGAGTGTAGACACAACAGGGCCTTTGACTGTTTTATATAGCTTTAGTTGTCCATCGAGCAGTTACTGCAAAACAGTAGGGCAAAGTAGCACAGTTTATACCTGGAATGGCACAAGCTGGACACCTGATGCAAACAATTTTGATACACGCATTACCCTCGTTGGAATTTCCTGCGCTACCTCGAGTTTTTGTAAGACGGTTGGTGTATTTGGGGTGATCCATTCTTGGGATGGCAATGCCTGGAGTGATGATTTCTCAGGCACAACAGGCTCGTTCCGAGGCGTTTCGTGCCCGACATCTTCACTCTGTAAAGCTGTCGGGGCCACCGGTTTGGTCCGGAGCTGGACTTCGGGCAATACTTGGACAGTAGATTCTTCAGGGACGACAAAGACTCTTTATGGTGTCTCCTGTCCCGCAGCAAATTATTGTAAAGCGGTAGGGGCTACGGGAACCATTCGCACGTGGACAGGAGGAACAAACTGGACAGCGGATAATTCGGGAACAACCAGTGATATTTACGCTATTTCATGTATTTCTGCCAGTGAATGTAAAGCTGTGGGCGTTGGCGGTCTCATGCTTTCATGGAACGGAAGCAGTTGGAGTTCATATCCCGCCCTTACGGCCCAAAATCTGAATGGGATTTCTTGTGTTTCTGCGAATGCTTGTAAGGCAGTGGGAGCAGGGGGAACTATGCTTACCTGGAATGGCAGTAATTGGACCTTAGAAGGTTTCCTTACCTCTAACGCTCTTTATGGTGTAGCCTGCCCGGTAGCAACAATGTGCAAAGCTGGCGGAAATGGAGGTACGATTCTAGGCATGGCTCAGCAAACTTTGACCGATGTGAGTACGGGTTTTTCCCTGAATATTTTTAACGACGCCGGGTGTTTGGTAGCGTTGAGCGCACAGGAATTTCAAACCAATCACCCCAATGCGTCTGTGCCTTTGGAAACTGGCCGCTATTGGTCGCTCAGTTCGGCAACGTGTTCCAGTGGGTTTACCGGTTCGCTTACTATTCCAGTCACTTTCCCCCCAGATGATCAGGACAAGGTTTGTCGGTACACTGGGGTGGGCATCATTTGGAACTGTGCCGCCAACGGGTTTACGGCAACGACCATCTCCCGCGATGGCATCACCGGGTTTTCCGATTGGACAGGAGGAAACAACGCAGGCCCAACAGCGGTGGTGTTAGAAAAACTCTCGGTACAAAATGAGAAGACAATAGGGATGGGGCTTCTCGCCAGTGTTTTGGCAATCATCGTCTTAGGATGGCGCTTCTATCGAAGAAATCGCGTCTAAACGTAATTGATAAAAAGAAGTAAGCCATATGGGTCTCGCACGATGTTGTGCAAGACCCATATTTTATGGGGGGAATTTCCACCCTTTCCTGGTGAATTGCCAGAATCATTTTCCCACTGCTATAATCAACCCGTCTCGTCTCACACATCAAACGCTTTTGCTGTGCGCTTCTAACATCTGTTAATATCCCTCTTCATCAGGAATATTCATGTCCTCTGCTTCTCCTTCCCAAAACACCCTATCTAACCACGCCATCCCAATTGAAGATGTCCTCAAAAACCTGAACACCTCCGCAGAAAAAGGCCTCACCACCGCCGAAGCCCAACAACGCCTCGCCACCCTCGGCCCCAACCAACTCGCCGAAGCCCCGCCCCCTACCATCTGGCAACTGCTTTGGGATCAGATCAACTCCTTCGTGATCTGGCTGTTGCTTGCCGCGGTTCTGATTTCAGCCGTGCTTGGGGATTGGGCCGAAGCCCTCGCCATCCTGCTGATCATCGTTCTCAACGCCGCCCTGGGCGTGGTGCAAGAACGTCGCGCAGAACAGGCACTCGCCGCCCTCCGCAAAATGGCCTCCCCCGACGCCATCGCCATCCGCGACGGACACCGCCAAACCGTCCCTGCGCGGGAAGTCGTCCCCGGCGATGTGGTCCTGCTCGAAGCGGGCAACTACATCCCCGCCGACCTGCGCCTGCTCGAAACGTTCAACCTCCGCGTCGAAGAAGCCGCCCTCACCGGCGAATCCCTCCCCGCCAACAAAGACACCGTCCGCCCGCTCCAACATGACATTCCCCTCGGCGACCGGCGCAACTCCGCCTTCATGGGCACGGTGGTTTCCTATGGGCGCGGCAAAGGCGTCATCACCCACACGGCGATGGACACCCAAATCGGGCGCATCGCCCAAATGCTCCAGGCCGTCGAAACCGAAGAAACCCCGCTCCAGAAACGGCTGGATGAGTTGGGAAAAACGTTGGGGTACGCTGCCCTCGCACTATGTGGTGTGGTCTTTTTCCTGGGTTGGTGGCGCGGCGAAGATCCGCTCACCATGTTCCTCGTCGCGGTCAGTCTCGCCATCGCCGCCGTACCGGAGGGTTTGCCTGCGGTTGTCACCATCGCTCTCGCCCTAGGGATGCGGGAAATGGTCAAACGCAACGCCCTTATCCGCCGCCTATCCTCCGTCGAAACGCTCGGCTCCGCAACCGTCATCTGCTCCGACAAAACCGGGACCCTTACCCAAAATGCCATGACCGTCACCCGCCTATGGGTAGACGGTCAATTTTTTGAAATCACCGGCACGGGCTACACCCCCAAAGGCGATTTCCGCGTAGATGGGAAACAGGTGCACATGCGCGATTATCCCGGCGCGTTGACCGCCCTTTGGATTGGCGCACTCAACAACGACGCCCTGTTGGAAATGGAAAACGAACACAGTCAAGAACCGACGGTGCGCGTGGTGGGTGACCCGACCGAAGCCGCTCTGCTCGTCGCCGCCGCCAAAGCTGGGTCGTTGCAACAAGCCCTCGCCTCCTCCTACCCGCGCATTCAGGAAATCCCTTTTGACTCCGCGCGCAAACGCATGGTCACGTTCCACGAAGTGCGCGACCCACACACCGAAGATATTTCTCCGTTTACCGAAGCCCAAAAGCGCGTCCATGTTGCGATTCTCAAAGGCGCACCCGATCTGGTCTTGGGGCTGTGTACTCATTTTCAGGCGATGGACGACAACCCGCGTCCGCTTACGCCTGAAAAACGGCAGGCGATCCTGTCTGCCAACGACCGGATGACGGGCGAGGCGTTGCGCGTGCTTGGCGTGGCTTATCGCGTGGTCCATGGGGTCCCGGATGAAGTGACCCCCGAAACGGTGGAACACGATCTGATTTTTGCCGGGTTAATCGGGATGATTGACCCCCCACGCATCGAAGTCCGCCCCGCGTTGGAAAAAGCCGCGCACGCAGGCATCCGCACCGTGATGATTACCGGCGACTATCCGAACACAGCCAGCGCCATCGCCCAAGCCATCGGCTTGAAAAAGTCCGGCGACGAAGTATTGACCGGGGCCGACCTGAATACAATGGGCCTGCCCGAACTTCAGGAGCACGTCAAACACACTGCCGTCTTCGCCCGCGTTTCGCCCGAACACAAAGTTCGTATCGTGGAAGCCCTGCGCGCCAATCAGGAAGTTGTCGCCATGACCGGGGATGGGGTGAATGACGCGCCCGCTATCAAACTAGCGGACATCGGCGTCGCGATGGGGGTTACGGGCACGGATGTGGCGAAGGAAACCGCCGACATGGTGCTGACCGACGACAACTACGCCAGCATCGTTTCTGCGGTCGAACAGGGGCGGATCATTTATAGCAACATCCGCAAATTTGTTTATTACCTGCTCTCATGCAACCTTTCGGAAATCGCGACCATCTCGATTGCCACCTTGATGGGCTTGCCCCATCCGCTCCAGGCCATCCAACTGCTCTGGCTTAACCTGGCAACAGACGGTGCGCCCGCCCTGGCCCTCGGTGTCGAAAAAGGCGACCCCGATACGATGGATGTCCCCCCCCGTCCCACCGACGAACCCATCATCAACAAACCCCTCCGCTTGGGAATCATCACCCAAACGATTTCGCTAACGGCTGTTACGTTAACTGCTTTTTGGCTGGGTTTGCACTATTATCCAAACTTTGGGGATGAGGAAAAGATCATCCAACTCGCCCGCACGATGGCCTTCATCGCCCTCGCGGGATCGGAATTACCCCTTGCCTTCATCGTCCGCTCCGAGCGGTATTCGCTATTCAAAATTGGTCCCTTCTCCAACAAGATGATGAACTACGCTGTATTATCATCGCTGGTTTTGCTCCTGGTTGTCATTTACATTCCCTTCTTACAACCTGTTTTTGATACCGTCGCGCTCGGTTGGGATCAATGGAAATTGCTTCTGCCGATGATTTTTATCCCTGCCGTAATTGCCGAATTCGTCAAAATGTTAAGCGCAAAGAGTTGGACCAAGGCATAGTCCTGGTTCACTGTGATATAAAATAAAAAGCCCCCGAAGTTTTCGGGGGCTTTTTTGTAGGTAGGGGAAGAAGTCCGCCTTTTTATTGGTTCAACAATGGCGCAACGTGCTTCTCCAGCATTTCATAGCTAATTGCCCCCGTCCATGCCAGTTTGACTTGCCCGTTGCGATCCATGACGTATGAACTGGGAAGGTCCAAATTGCGGAAAGCCTCCAGGGCTTTTTCCTGCGGGTCCAACCAGATGGGAAACGATAACCCGGCATCCTCCAAAAAGAGTTTCACATCCGCTTCGGGACTGCCCGCTTCGATGCCGACAATCATAAAGCCCTGTTCCTTGTATTTTTGATAAAACAGTTCCAAATCGGGGAGTTCTCGTTTGCATGGGGGGCACCAAATGGCCCAGTTATTGACCAACACCACCTGCCCGGCATAATCAGACAGGGCAGACGTTTGCCCGGTGACGTCCGTTAACTGCAATTCCGGAGCGGGGAAGTCCACTTTGGCGGGGATGACGGAAAGGCTGCTGGAGGAGGAAGCATTCGTATTACTGGAGGTGAGGGCCTCCGCGCGGGGGATGAGTAACACACTGGCAAAGCCGATCAGGATCAGTCCCACGCCGAGGAGCATTAAGGCGATAGATTTAGAAGTTTTTGGGGAGGAGGAAATTTGAGATTTCATGAGGCAAACAGAAGATGAAAAATGTACTTTCCAATGGGAAGTCTTTCGGGGTTATTTTAATAGATGTCAGAGGGATAAGAAAAGTTACGGGTTTCTTTTGGGCCAGCCATGCTCCCCTTCGGATTCCTGGCGAAATTGTTCTTTTCCATAGCGGGAAGCATATCCACCCCAATAGAGTTGGGAGATCATCCCGACCCCACTGATTAAGCCCCCTGTAAAACCTAACGCTGCGCCCCAAAGCAGGCCATTTTCAAAGCCGACTCGTCCGGCCAGGGCATATCCTAGCATTCCCAAGACCATCGCCGCAACTACTGTTGCAATCAATACGTTTCGAACCAGTAATTTGAAGAAAGTTGTCCAATTCATAGAAGCCTTTGTGGGGTATCCGACAGAGAAATTTTATCATGCGAGGAAACAAAAAGAGACCTCGCTTCCGAGGTCTCTCTTTTCGATAAAACGTTGTTTTTAGGCGGTCAACACCACGCCATTTTGCGAAGGATCGCGCAAGAACCAGCTTTCGCCTTGCGCTTCCAACGGGATGCCGTTGGCCTGGATTTGCTCGACGGCCTGGGCGAGGGAGGCTTGATCGGGCAGGACAATGCTGAACCAGCGCAACCCGATTGAGCCGGGGGGAGGGGGCGGGGCACCGATCCCGTTCCAGGTGTTGATCCCCAGATGGTGGTGGTATCCGCCCGCAGACAGGAATCCGGCGGAGTTGCCATAGTATTGCATTAAGTCTAGCCCGATCACATCCCGGTAAAACTGGACGGATTGGGGGATGTTCGCGACGTGAAGGTGCATATGGCCTAAGATCGTGTCGGGGTGGAGACCGGTCCAGGGATCGTCTTGGTGGAGTTCGGCCATGATGCCGTCAAGGTCAATGGGGTCAGTGACCATTTGGAGTTGTCCATTTTCGTAGGGCCATTCGGTGCGCGGGCGGTCACGGTAGATTTCGATGCCGTTGCCGTCGGGGTCAGGAAGGTAGATGGCTTCGCTGACACCATGATCGGCGAACCCGGTGACGGGGGTGCGGGTTTCGGCAAGGCGGCGTAGGGTTTGAGCGAGGGCGTGGCGGGAGGGCGTGAGGATGGCAAAGTGATAGAGGCCCGTGTTCCGCGTGGGGGGGCGGGCGTGGGGGTTTTCGGTCAGGATGAGAAAGGTGCGAGAACCCGCGCCCAGCCAGGCCATGTCTCCTTCCTGGCGTTGGAGGGTCAGGCCGAGGTTGTTTTGGTAAAAGGCGAGGGATTGTTTGAGGTTGGAAATGGTGAGGGAGACCGCACCGAGGGTAGTTTGGGGAGGGAGGGACATGGGGATTTGTTATTTGTTGGTTTGCTGGATTGTTTGTTGACGTGGTGAGTGGGGGGATTTTTACCCTGTTTGAAGACGTTCGATTTCGGCATCGGGGTTGAGTTTGAATTTTTCGAAGCGGGCGTGGGGGATGGCGAGGTTATAGGCTTGGATTTTTTTGTTGAGGGCAGTGATTTGCTCGCGGAAAGCGCGCTCGACGCGGTCCCATTCGGTTTTGGCCCATGCAGCGTGTTCGCCGACCTGATCGCGCTGGTACACCGCCCAACTGCGGGCGAGGGTGAGGCGGACTTTTGCCAGGGTTTCGTCAATCTCTTTGCCATCGGCGATCCACGGGAGGGTGAAGTCGTTGTCTTTGAGCAGAGTGTACGCGGCGTCCAGGGCAGGGTCTTGAAAAGGGTTGTCGTTGAGTTTCAACGGTTTGCCCTTGCCGGGCAAGTTGTCAAATTTGCCCGCACGTCGAGCTTCTTCGATTTGTTGGTCAATACTTTTTTGCCAGTTTTCCATTGCGGCCTCCGTCCGACCAGACCTGACAGAAAACCTGGCAGGTCAAACATTGGTGAAACTTTAGCAAAATTGAGCAACTGAGTCAAGATGTGGTTTAATGCGAGGGAGGAGTTATGTGAATATGCTTAAGTTTTTCCCAACCCTTTTCCTGGGACGTCCCCTGTTGCAAGCGGGTAAACCCCTCGCGGAAGCCAAAGCCGCCATGATTCTGATCCACGGACGAGGGGCTAACGCCCGCGCCATTCTCGGCCTGTACACCGTGCTTCCTCACCCGGACATGGCCTATCTTGCCCCAGAAGCGTTAGACGGGTCATGGTATCCGTACAGTTTTCTCTCCCCTACTGAGCGGAACGAACCTTATTTAAGCGAGGCCTTGCAAATGATCGCCGCCCTCGTCGCGCAGGTGGAGGAGGCCGGGATTCCCCCGGAAAGGATCATTCTGGGTGGGTTTTCGCAGGGGGCGTGTCTGGCGAGTGAGTTTGTCGCCCGGCACGCGCGGCGGTATGGGGGTTTGTTGGTATTCAGCGGCGGGGTAATTGGGCCATTGGGCACCCCGCGAAATTATCCCGGTTCGCTGGAGAGTACGCCTGTCTTCATCGGGTGCAGTGATGTGGACGAACACATTCCCCTCGAACGAGTTCATGAAACCGCGGAGGTGTTTACCCAATTGGGAGCACGCGTCACAAAGAAGATTTATCCCGGCATGGGTCACACGGTCAACAAAGACGAGGTGGATCATGCACGGGAAATTGTGAAGGAGGTCGTCACATCCTTCACGGAAAAAATTGGTAAATTGTCGGGCTTGCCTCTTCACGGAAAAGCCCATTAATCTTAAGGAGTTTGAAATGAAAAAAATCGGTTTAATTAGCCTGGGTCTGTTGGCGGGAATCGTAATCGGATTTGGCATTTTCAGCACCCTCAACCAAACCTCGGCGGCCCCTTCGGAAAACCATCCGTTGATGAACGCCACCGCCTCCCCCGCGTCTGTGAGCGACGAAGGCAATCCCCTGACGGCGAACACAGACGTAAACAATGACGAAACCCCGCCGCCAAGCCTGCTTTCCGGCGAGGCGCTCAACACCCTCCCCACCCCTGTCCCTGGCGAGACCCTGGTATATTTTGTCCCCACAGATAACGATGCCACCGCAACTATCATATATCTTTACAATACCGATACCGTAGCCCATATTGTGGCCTTGCGTGGTTTTAGTTACAACGGGGTTTTGGTCTATTCGCTCAACATTAATGTTGGGGCAACAAGTTTTCTGCGTTTGGCGAGCGATTCGATTGCTTCTGCCCCCCCGCCGAGTTGGGCCACCCCTGCTCCGATCATCACCAACTTTACAGACTTCACCTATTTCGCCAGTTTATCCCTGCCCAAAGGGGTAAAAGCCGAAGGATACACCCTTTTTAACCCCGGCACGGGCGTGGTAGATCCCCGCCAGGATCAAGGGGCCATGCCCCTCCGTTTCAGCACCGACCCGGCCACCATGTTCCTGCCCACCATCAGTAACGGCAGCCCTTAAGTAGGAGTATTCACCATGCAAAAACTACAAACTCAGGGTGTCCATCACATCACCCTCATCGGAGCCAACCGACAAACATCGATTGATTTTTGGGAAGGTGTGTTGGGGATGCCTCTCATCTTTGAACAACCCAACCTGGACGTACCCCAAGAAAATCATCTGTACTTCGATCCGGGCGACGGGCGGCTGATCACGATCTTCACCCGCGAGGATCGCAAACCCGATCCGACGCCCAACCCAGAAGGGATCGGCAACCTGCATCACCTCGCGTTCAACGTCTCCCGCGCGACCTTCACCCAGGCCCACAAACGGTTGGACGCACGCGGCATCAAAAACACCGGCGAAGTAGACCGCGGATTTATGTATTCGATCTATTTTCGCGACCCGTTGGGGCAGTTGCTCGAACTGGCCTGCTACAAGTTCTTCCCCCCACCCGGCGTCACCCATGCGGAAGTATTACTGCAAGCCCACAAAATCCGCGTCGCCCGCGGGGCGTATGCCATTTCGGATGAGCATCTGGCGGATGCGCTGGAGATGCTGGTGCAGAAAACGGCGAGTTCGTTGTCGGACGTGCGAGAAGCAAAGAATCCCTATCAAGATTAGCATTTAAGGACAACCTCCTCATGAATAATTCAGAGTCCCCAAGAACTGTTGATGTTCAATATGTTTTGAAAAAATACGATGACCAGATTGACTATTACTGGAAAGTCAGCAGTATTAACAAACACGCCTATAAACGTTTCCGTTCCTGGACGATTATCCTTGGGGCGCTGGTCACGCTGATTTCATCGCTTTCCGCCGCTGAGTTTATCCAATCGATCAATTGGCTCCGAATCGTGTTTGCCATTGCCACGCCAATTTTTGCAGCCACTTTGGCGATCATGAGCGGGATGAGCCAAAACTTTCATTGGGGCGCGACGTGGCGCGATATGGTATTGAACGCTTCCCGTCTGGAAAAAGAGCGCGACCGTTTCCTGGCAACCAAACCCGACGGACAAGACCTGGCATGTGAACTGGCTCTCTTGAACTCAATTGTCATCGAAGAAACCCAAAATTTTTTCCAAAGGGTGCTCGAGAGCGAAATTAAGCCCAAAGAACAGACTCCGGAATAAACCGTACGAACCTAATGGGCAAGTCACTTCTCAAATCCGACCTCTTTTTCCTTCTCTTGCTTGCTGCGGCCAAGCTGGTTCTGCACCTGCTTACCAACCACAACTATGGCTTTCACCGCGATGAATTGGCAATGCTGTACGATGCGCGGCACCTCGCCTGGGGATACGCTGCCTATCCCCCGATCACCCCGTTTTTGGGGCACCTGGAACTCGCGCTCTTCGGCCCTTCGCTGGTCGGGTTTCGCTTTCTCTCTGCACTGGCCCAAGCCATTGTAATGGTACTCGCAGGGCTAATTGCAAAAGAACTGGGTGGCTCTCGAAGGGCACAAGCCCTGGCCGCGTTAGGGGCAGGCATAGGCATCCTTACCCTCATTCAGGGCGCGCTCTTTCAATATGTCGCCTTCGATTTTCTGTGGGTGGTGCTCCTCGCGTATTTCACCCTCCGCCTGCTAAAAACCGACAACCCGCGCTGGTGGATCGGGATGGGCATCACGATTGGACTAGGCATGATGACCCGCTACACAATGGCCGTTCACATCGTGGGCCTGATCCTCGCCGTTCTACTTACCCCCGCACGGAAATATCTCAAATCTCCCTGGCTCTGGGCAGGCGCAGCGATCGCTTTCGTGATCTTCCTTCCCAATTTGATTTGGCAATTACAAAACGGCTTCATCTCTCTCGAATTTCAAAGAGTTATCCATGCCCGCGACATCGCCATAGGCCGCGCGAGCGGGTTTCTCCCCGAACAATTCCTCATGCCCAATCCGTTTATGCTCCCGTTTTGGGTGGGAGGGCTGATTTTTTATCTTCGTGACGCCCGCTATCGTGCGCTAGGTTACCTGTCGCTGCTCCCGGTCATCCTCTTTTTCCTGCTGCAAGGGCGCGGCTATTATCCCGCCCCGGTGTATGTTTCCCTAATCGCCGCCGGAATGAATATGTTTGATAGCAAACTGTCCACGCTCCCCCACAAATCCGCCCGCAGGTCTCTGATCCAAAACAGCATTTTCATCAGCCTGGGGCTGATCATCGCGGGAGCGTTGACTCTCCCCCTCGCTCCCATCAACTCACCATGGTGGAATCTCACCGCCAAAGTTCACGACAACTTCACCGAAGAAATTGGCTGGCCGGACCTGACCGAACAGGTCGCGGCGGTTTATCATGCGCTCCCCCCAGAAGAACAACCCCGCACCGCCGTCCTCGCAGGCAACTACGGCGAGGCGGGCGCGTTCGCCCTTTACGGCACGGATTATGGTCTCCCGTCCCTCATCAGCCCCGCAAACTCCTTCTGGTTTCAAGGGCCTCCCACTGAGGATTTGGATATTGTGATCGTGGTAGGCTACCGCCAGGAAACCGCTGAAGCGTACTTCCTCTCCTGCAAACCAGCCGGTCACATCACCAACGCCTACGAAATCCCCAACGAGGAATACGGGGGCGAAATTCTGCTTTGCAAGGGTCTTCGCTATCCGTGGATGGAGATGTGGGGGAAGATGCAGCGGTTTATGTAAGCAATTGTGTGTTGAGAAAGTGTAGAGATAAACAAAAATGCCCCGGTCTTGCCAGGGCATTTTGTTTTCGTGGAATATCTTCAGGGATTGATTCCCCCTATTCTACCCTGCGGGGGTTTCGGGGGGGGGCTGATCCTCATGGGTGGGTTTTCCATCGGAGCTGCGTTCTAAAATCGCGAAACCATGTTGTTGGAGCGCGGTACTGACTTTGCCGCCACTTTGCATCGTGAAGATCAGACAGGCGATTTGAAGCCAGTTGAGCAGTTCATCCAATACCTGACGGCGGGTTTCGAGATAGAGTTCGCGCTGGTCGCGGGCGGTCGCGCGGTTGGCGAGGGCAGTTTCGATGTCGTCAAGTAGGGCCTGCATGGTGGCAAGGGGCGTGCCTAGCGAGTGATTACGTTGCCAGGTACGCGCAGCGATACGGCGGGCTGTTGGTGTTTATTAGTGGGGGCGTGAATGGACCGTTGGGTACGCCGCATGAATATCCCAGTTCGCTAGATGGGACACCCGTGTTCATCGGGTACAGTGATATAGCCGCGCACATCCCCCTTATCGGGGCCAACCGACAAGCTTCGATTAATTTTTGGGAAGGCGTGTTGGGGATGCCCCTCATCTTTGAACAACCCAACCTGGACGTGCCCCAAGAAAATCACCTTTACTTCGATCCGGGCGACAGGCGGCTGATCATGATCAATTCCGCGATCACGCGGCCAGTATCATGCAAACCTATGGATTTATAATCATTACCATGTGAGACGCTAAAGAAGTGAAGGGTTTGCTTTTGGTGTGATTAGCCATTAAGGTGTTCCAGAACCGAAACAATACAAATATTTCTACTTGAAGGATGTCATAACTAAACAAAGACTTGACTATTTCCTCTATTTACTCTATAATACAGAGTACTCTAAAACAAACACTTCTCTAAAGGATTCCTAAAATGAACGTCTCCCCCTCCGAAGCAGAGGAAGCATTAGCCGCTATCCAGAAAGTAGCTCAGAAAACCCGTCGTTCGATTGCTGGGGGCGGTGCCCATATCTCCTTGATTGTCACTGGCATTATCTGGTTGATTGGATTCATGTGTACACAATTTCTATCCGGTGAGATCCTCGTTTATATCTGGATCAGTCTGAGCGTTGCCGGCAGTATCCTGGCTACAGTCTTGAATATTCGAGGAAGCAAACGCGTCCGCAGCCCATCAGCGATCCCAACAGCCAAGCGAATTGGCTTTATCTGGTTACTTCTTGTCATGTATTGTGGCGCAGCCATCGCTGTTGCATGGCCCATAGACGGCAAGCAGTTGACCTTTTTCATCGTTCTCTTTGTCCTGGTAGGCTATTTAATCATGGGATTTATACTCTCATATAGCCCGGTTTGGCCCGGCCTATTCATTATTGGTCTCATGTTGGCCGGATATTTTCTCCTGCCAGACTTCTTCTATCTTTGTATGTCCCTGCTCGGAGGCGGCGGAATGATTTTCCTGGGCTGGTACATCCGTTCAAGGTGGTAAACATGCCTGAACTCAATGAGACTATCCACCAAACTGTCCGCTTACGTATTATGGCTGCTTTGGTCGCTCTGGAAACAACCGACGAAGTAGATTTCACATATCTGCGAGACTTACTAGAAGTGACTGACGGGAACTTGGGCGCTCACTTGCGTAAACTTGAAGATGCTGGCTACATTGCGATTAATAAAACTTTCGTGGAACGCAAACCACGCAGTTTTATCTCTGCCACACCGGAAGGACGTATGGTTTTCCAAGAACATGTAGCTGCATTGGAGTCGATCATTAGAAACAAATGAGGCATATATGAATACAATCGTTCAAGTCAATGGATTAAGAAAAACTTACGGCGATACCGTTGCCGTAGACGAAATCTCGTTTGAAGTATACGAAGGCGAGATTTTCGGAATGGTTGGCCCAAATGGCGCTGGAAAGACAACAACCATCGAATGTTTAGAGGGGTTGCGTAAACCGGATCGGGGCACGTTGAGCATCTTAGGTGTAAATCCTATTCAGGATAACCACTTGCTTCTGGAACGTATCGGAATGCAACTACAGCAATCTAATCTGCCAGATCGCATGAAGGTATGGGAGGCTCTCGATTTGTATGCTTCGTTCTATCCCAGGGCTATTGATTGGAGGGAATTGTTGTCTCAGCTGGGCTTGGAAGAAAAGCGCTATACCACTTTCTCGAAACTCTCCGGCGGACAAAAGCAGCGTTTATTCATCGCCCTGGCGCTCTTACCAGACCCACAGTTGATCTTTTTGGATGAATTGACTACCGGGCTTGATCCACAGGCCCGCCATGCCATTTGGAATCTGGTGAGTGATGTTCGCACCAGAGGAAAAACTGTAATCCTGACTACTCACTTCATGGAAGAGGCAGAGTATTTGTGCGACCGAATCGCCATTTTAGATCATGGCCGGATCGTAGCGTTGGACACGCCTGCAAATCTGATTCATAGTCTGGCAGCAGAAGAACGTGTGATCTTCTGTGTGGATAATCCACTACCCGCTACTTTCGAAAAGGCCTTGTCTGGCGCGCCCCACCTCGAGATTCAGAAGGAACGAATAATCATCTCATCAAAAAACGGTCGCAAGGTTCCACTAGTAAGCGAAGTAGTTAACCTACTGAGCGAACAAAGAATCCCATTTCGAGATTTACGTACAGAACAACCTAACCTGGAAGATGTCTTCTTAAGTCTAACAGGCCATGCAATGCGAGAGTGAGGTGTGAAATGTATACCCTATCAAGTATGAACACAATGTTCAGTATAAAAAGCCTCGGGAAAATGACCTGGATAGAAACTAAATTATTCCTCCGCGAGCCTGTGAGCGCTTTCTTTACTTTGATCTTCCCATTATTGATGTTGTTTATTTTCGGCAGTATCTACGGGAGTCAATCAATGCCTGCTTCTGAAGGTGGTCAAAGTGTCATTGGAAACCTGATTCCGGCCTTCACAGCAATGATCATCGGTATAACGGGACTGATGCCAATCACCATCACAATGGCAACCTATCGTGAAAATGGCATTCTTCGTCGTCTCCGAACTACGCCCATCAGCCCATTGGTCATCATGGTGGCACAAGTTATTGTAGTTTTTACGATGACTGCTCTAGGCATGTTCCTACTGATTATTGCAGGTAAGATAGTCTATCATGTTCAATTCGAAGGGAACGCGTTCAGCATGCTTGGTGGGTTTATCCTGTGTAGTTTGAGCTTTTTTGGGGTTGGATTCATCCTGGCAGGTAGTATGCCTACAGCACGAACTGCACAAATTGTTGCGATGGTACTGCTTTATCCCATGTTAATCCTTTCCGGAGCAGCCTGGCCACGCGAATTGATGCCTACGACGATGGCAAAACTCTCTGCATTTCTCCCTTTGACATATGTCGTCAACTTGTTGCGCGGACTGTGGATGGGCGAAACCTGGGGCAACCACCTTGCGGATGTTATCATCCTGGCGGTCATCTTAGTGGCAGGAGTGATTATTTCCGTAAAATTATTCCGTTGGGAATAGGTTCCTGACAACAAGTACGAAGACCTATACCATCGAACATGCCTACCTCGCTGAATTAACCGAACCGGTCACAAACTTGAAGTGGACAGCATTGATCCGCCCTTTCCATTCCGCCCCTCACAAAAAAAGCGCCGGACATATCCGGCGCTTTCCATTTCCACACAACCCCTACACCCCATACACCTCCCCAAACTTCCCCTCCAAATATGCCAAAAACGGTGCGGTATTGATCGGCCCGCCCGTCACCTTTTGGATCAAATCCTTCGGCGTGTACTTGCGCCCGTATTGGTGGACATGCTCGCCTAGCCACTCCCGAATCGGCGTGATATTGCCCGCCCGCATCAACTCATCCTGCGGCAGGTCCTTCGCCATCATGCTCCACCACTGCGACGCGATGATGTTCCCCAGCGCGTACGATTGGAAATGCCCGATCAGCCCCCACGACCAATGCACATCCTGCAACACCCCCTCCCGATTATTCGGCGGCGTGACCCCCAAATATTCCTCGAACTTCGCGCGCCACGCCTCGGGCAAGTCTTTCACCGCCAGCCGCCCTTCGAGCAACGCGACCTCAATCTCAAACCGGATGATGATGTGCAAGTTATAGCTCACCTCGTCCGCTTCCACCCGGATGAACGAAGGCTGCACCTTATTCACCGCGCGAAAAAACACATCCGGGGTCACGTTCCCCAACTGAGCGGGGAAATATTTTTGTAAAACCGGCAACAGTGCGTGTGCGAACGCGGCACTGCGCCCGATCAGATTCTCAAACAAACGTGATTGACTTTCATGGACCCCCGCGGACGCCCCGCGCGCAGTAGGCAGCCCCTCCAACCGTTGCGGCACGCCCAACTCATACAGCGCGTGCCCCGTCTCGTGCAGCGTCCCAAACAAACACGGCGCAAGGTAATCCTCATACACCCGCGTCGTAATCCGCACATCGTTGACGCTGAACGAAGTTGCAAACGGATGCGTCACCGTGTCCAACCGGCCCCGCTTGAGATCGTAACCGAGCATTTGGGATGCTTCCAACGACGACGCCAACTGCGCCTCACGAGGGAATGACTGGTGCAACAAGCTGTCATCCAACTCCACGCCGCTGTCCATGATGCGGTGAAGCAGATCACTCTGCGGGCCTTTCACCTCGTTGAAGATGCGCTCCACTTCGGTTTTGGTCAAGCCTTGTTCCACACGGTCGAGCAAGGCATCGTAAGGGTGGGCCACGTGGGGGAAATGGGCGGCGTATTCCCGCGCGAGGGCGAAAACCTTTTCGAGATGGGGGAGGAACGCGGCGAAGTCGTCTTCTGCGCGAGCCTTCTGCCACGCCATCGCCGCGAGGCCATTCGCTTCGGACATCCGGCTGACGAGATCGGCGGGGATGGCGCGGGCGCGGGTGTACTCGCGCTGGGCGAGCCGGATCAGACCGAATTCATCGGAGTCGGGGTCGAGGGTGTGTTTCCACTCGTCCATCGTTTCGAGCAGTTCGCCCATTTCGTCGCTGGTTTCGATTTCGTGGATCACCCGCGCAATCGTCGCCGATTGCCGCGCGCGGGCCGCCGCCCCACCGGGGGGCATGTACGCCGAGCGGTCCCAACTGAGCACGCCCGCGGCCTTGCCGAGGTCGTGAATATCTTCCATGAGTTTTTGAAAACGAGGGTATTTTTCTTGCATAGTAGTCTCTTTGATTAAGAATTTTTCCACGAAGCACACGAAGGGACACTAAATTTGTAAATTAACCTTCGTGATCTTCATGGCCTTAGTGGATCAAGCCTCCAAAAACTTCCTCAGCCTTCCCTCCGCGCGTTCAAGGAATTTGGGAAGGAAATCCTGGTTTTCGGGGTTGTCGGAGTTTATCAGAAAATTGAGCAAATCCAACTCGCGCCAGGCCATGAGCGTGGGGATCGTTTTGGGGCTGACCTCCGGCCAGGGGCGGAGGGACTCATATCCAGCTTGAAAAGCTTCTTTAAGGGCGACGTACTCCGGGCGGGCCTGGATGTAATAGTAGGTGATGGCAATATCCTGCACGGGGTAGCCCAGACTGGTGTCGTCAAAATCGAGGACAGCGAGTTCCCCGCGATGGAGGCGGAGGTTGTAGGCGTGCAGATCGGCGTGGAGGACAATCGGCGGGCGCGGGGACGCGTACAGGGTCGCCAACACCTGCTCCACGCGGGCAGCCACCGTCTCGAACATTTTCCGGCGTTCGGGCGTGACGAGGCCGGACGGATCAGAATCATGCTCCAAAAAATTGCCGTGATCGAACGGGAACACGTTGTCCATCTTCCGCAGAAAAAAACCGGCCGGGGGAACGAAGGTTTCGGCGTGATTGTGCAGTTGGGCCGTGAGCACCCCCACCTGCCGGAAATTTTCCGGGCGCATGTCATGAACGAGGTCTTTGCCCGGCACCCAGCTAAAGACCGCGCAATGTCGGGGTTCGGGAATCCCTGGCGCGTTCGCGGTGGTCACGAGTTCGCCATCACGGTTCGGGAGGGGGATGGGGACTTTGAGCGAGGTATCCCGTCCGAGGGCAGCGAGCCAGGCCATTTCGGCCTGGATTTGCGCGAGGGAACGGGCGTTGGGCAGGTTGATGCGGATGACGTATTTTTGCCCGTCCACGGTATCCACGCGGAAGATGGCATTGTAGGCGTATTGAATCAGGCGGACGCGGCGCAGATCGAGTGGGTATTGTGCCAACGCGCGGAGGGCGAGCGTTCGTAAACGGCGCACCTGCCCGCGGTGGGAAAGCGTTGAGAAGGGTTGAGGCATGGGGGTATTATAAGTGACGAGTGATAAGTTTTTTCACTTATCACTCGTCACTTATCACTTTCCTTCTGCGTGATAGAATTCCCCAAAATTTGAAATGAAGGAACCCTCATGCCCGATACTCGTAAAACCAAAGCTGAACTATTTGAAAATATTCGTTTACACCGCGAACCTTTGATGGAGATGGTCAACAACCTGACCGAGACCCAACGCACGACCCCGGGTCTGGCAGGCGGCTGGTCGGTGAAGGATATTCTCGCGCACCTGGCTGCGTGGGAACGGTTGACGCTGGAGCGGATCAACGCGGCCTTTGGCAACAAACCCGCGCCCATTAAACTTGAATCGGACGAAGATATTGAATGGATGAACGCGAAGGTGTTTGCCATCAACAAATCCCATTCGTTTACGGATGTGCTGGACGATTTTGAAAGGGCGCATGAACTGTTAAGCGAAAAAATCATGAAGATAGATAAGCTGGTCTTTCAGACCCCTGCACCGTTGGCGTGGACTGGGGATCGTTCGCTCTACCAGTTTTTATCGGACAATACGTGGTTGCACTACGCCGAACACCTGGAGGCGATTGAGGCATGGCGGGCAAGAGTCGGGAATTGGGTGATCCGTGAGGAAACTGAGGCCGATATTCCAGGCGTGCGGCATGTGGAGGAGGAGGCGTTCGGTCGCCCCGATGAAGCGAACATTGTGGACGGGATTCGCGCGCGGGGTGGCGTTACGTTGTCGCTGGTGGCGGTGGAGGGGGAGGCAATCATCGGACATGTGTTGTTTAGCCCGGTGGCGATTGCGGATGGGAAACGGGTGGTGAAGGGGGTGGGATTAGGCCCGGTAGCGGTGTCACCCTCACATCAGAAATTGGGGGTGGGGTCAGTGTTGTGCCATGAGGGGCTAGTGCAGTTGGCGAAGATGGGGCACAAAGTCGCGGTGGTGCTGGGTCACCCGGAGTATTATCCCCGGTTTGGGTTTCAGGCCAGCGAGGATTATGACCTCCGCTGTAAATGGGATGTGCCGCCGGGAGTTTTTATGGTGATGGAGTTGGAACCTGGCGCGCTGGAGGGGGTAATGGGGTTAGTAACATACGCGCCAGAGTTTGGGTAAACAATAACAATCGAAAAAAAGAGATGGGTGAGCCTGTACAGACTCACCCATCTCTTTTTTTCGGAATCTCTTTTATATGGCGTGGACACGGTGTCTCTGCCCACTCCCCTGGTTGCAGTTCCCCCAAACGCTATGGGCCAATGGCACCGCGGATGAGGCGCAAGGTCGGATGTCCCACCGCGGCGGTCATGCGGCGGATTTGGCGTTTTTTGCCTTCGACGATTTCCAGTTTCAGCCACGCAGTGGGGATGGCTTTCCGGGTGAGGATAGAGGGAACGCGTTCCCAGACGGGAGGGGGTTCGATGGGGCGGACGTTCGCGGGAAGGGTGAGACCGTCCTTGAGCATCAGGCCGCGGGCGAGGTGGGTGAGTACGGCTTCATCGGGGAGATGTTCGACTTGGCCCAGTAGGTTTTCGGAAGTTTGTGTTGGGGTTCAGCGATGTGGTGTTGGAGCCAGCCCGCGTCGGTGAGAACCACGAGACCTTCGCTGTCGAAGTCCGGACGTCCGGCGGCGTACACGTTCGGGATGGGGACGTAATCCGCGAGGGTCGGGCGGCCTTCGGCGTCAGTGAACTGACAGAGGACATTGAAGGGTTTGTTGAGGAGAATGAGGCGATTCATAAAAAATCCAACCAGCGAATTGTAGTATACTCTGTCTACCTTATTTACCCTATCTATCTTCCCCTCGGAGTCCCCCATGCCTCGTCTCGTCAAATGTGTTAAATTAGGAAAAGAATTGCCCGGTCTGGCTCGTCCGCCCGCGAAAGGGGAGTTGGGCCAGCGGATTTTTGAGAACGTTTCCCAGCAAGCGTGGGAGATGTGGCAGGAGCAGCGGGTGCTGTTAATTAACCACTATGGGCTGACGATGTACGACCCCCGCGCCCAGGATTTTCTACGTGAGCAAATGGAAGAGTTTTTCTTTGGGGAGGATGCCGCCGTGCCGGAGGGCTGGACTCCGCCGACACAAGGGGGGAAGGGAGGAGGAAAGGGGGCACCGGCACCGAGTCGGAAATAAGTAAAGCAAAAAAAAAGACGGTGGGCTGTGTACGCAGCCCACCGTCTTTTTTTTGGAAACTTGATCACACTCTCCCCTTCTCCGGCAGCGGCGCGCTCGTCAAAAACTCATTGGAAAACCGCGCTTTGTAGTCTTCCAACAACGTCCGCACCCGCGCGGGGTCCTGTGACCGGACGATTAACCCGGCGTGGTAGGGGCGACCGAGACGCCAGACGACTTCGGGGTCGTTATAGGCGGACAGGTCGGGGTGTTCGGTTTTGGCGAGGCAGATGATCAGCCCGGCGTAATCCTGCCGGGCTTCGGGGAGTTGGTAGACTTCGCCGCGCGCCTGGGCGACTTCGATTTTGCCCCGTTCGCGCCAAAAGTTGATCCCCGTGCCCTGTTCGAGCATGTCACCAATGTGCGCCCCCCCCACACGTGCGGCGACTTCGAGGAAGTAGAACGCGCCCGTTTCCACCGATTTGATGAATTCCGCGTGGTTGATGCCGCTGGTCATCCCCATTGTTTTGAGCAATTTCTTGTTAAGTTTCGCAAGGGCTTTCGCATCGGCGGACTTGCGGTCTACGAGCCGGGTGGTAAACACGCCGCCGCCCTGGGCGACGACCATCGGCGGCGCGCCGTACGCGCTGACGGTGGAGAACAGGATTTCGCCTTCCCATACAATGCTGTCCACGTGAAAGATTTCGATTTGACCGGGGACATACTGCTCCAGGTGGAAGTGGGATTGCTGGTCGCCCAACTGCTCCAACGTTTGCCAGACTTCCTCGGCGCTGTGCAGTTTGCGGATGCCCTGAGAACCAGCCTCGTCGCGCGGTTTCAGCACCCACGGCGGGGCCACGCGCCCCAAAAACTCACTCAACCGGGCGTGAGGGAAGACGGGAGTGAACTCCGGTTCGGGCATCCCTGCCGCGCGGGCCGTGATCCGCATCGCCAACTTGTCGCGGAAAAACCGCGCGGCGGACGCGCCCATACCGGGGAGGCGGAGATGTTCGCGGAGGTCCGCGGCGGTTTCGATATCGTAATCGTCGAGGGCAATGATCCTGTCAATGTCATGCAACCGCGCGAGGTAGGAGACGGCGTTGGTGATGTCCGGTTGGCGGATCAGGCTGGGCATGGTGTGAAATTCATCTACAGCGTGATGTGCCCAGCCGAGGTCTTTTTTGGCTTCGCGGACGAGAAGAATGTTGTAACAGCCAAGGTCTTTGCAGACTTCGAGTAATTCGTTGCCTTTGAAGTCGCTGGCGAGGAAGAGGAGGACGGGGTGTTCTTTGGACATTTGAATTTCCTTTTTTAACACAAAGTCACAAAGTTACACGAAGGAATAATTGGCATCCTTTGTGACCTTTGTGGTGCGAATTAGCCGCGTGCTTCGATGATCATGGTGGGGACGGTGGAGCCGCCGCCCGCGGTGACGTTGAGGAGGGGATCGGTGGCCAGGCGGGTAAGACAACTGGAGACAAATTCGCCGTGCCAGATGAAGGGGGCGGTGTCGAACAGGCGGTCGTAAATTTCGAGTTTGCCATCCACCACGCTGGGGTAGGGTTCGGAGGGAAGGGGGATGCGGTTTTGGACAATGCTAGGGTTACGGAGACCGACATCGAGGGCGTGTTCCCAATCGCCCTGCGAAACGGTCCACCCCAGGACGATACCGCGTCCGCCGTAGTCATCGTTGGGTTTGAGGACGAGGGTGTCTTTGTTGTCCCGCAGGAAAGGCAGCATATCTATGGGTTGCCCCTGATAAGTTGTGTGCCGTTCAGACAACATACGGGTCCACGGGATGTGGGTGTTAATGGCCTTTATTTCTTTCGCGTCGAACAGGTGGGCGTTCATATCATCGCTCAACACCGCTAGGCTGGCTTTTTTGTACAGCATCTTGCACCGGAAAGGGTTGACCATACACACGGCGTGGTCACGCACGGCGCGAATGACGGGGTGGTGGATGCCGCCTTGTGCGTAGAGTTCGCTAATCAGAACCCGTTTATAAATGAAGTCAATCCGCTCGCCGGTATCGGTCCAGAGTTTGCCGTTTTTGTATTCCACCTGGCGTGGGTCGGTGATAATGCAGTGGTAGCCGAGGGAGGAGAAATAGCGTTGGAAGAGGAGAAATTCGCTGTAGGTAGGCACTTCGCGCCAGTCAAGAATGGCAATCGTAGGTCGTCCTTGGCCACCCCACTCCCGGTAAGATTCTAAGATGACATGGAGCATGTTGTGTTGGGCGGGGAGAGGCAGGACTTCGTATTTCTTCTCGAAGGTGTGCATGAGGGGGAGGGACATAAACGCCTGGGTGAGGGCGTCATTGTAGGCGGGGGCGGCAGGCGTTTCGGCGTTGTACTCGGTCAGATACATTTCCCCCGTTTCGGGTAAGAAAAAGGTGTCCATGCGGGCAGTAGGGCTAGGGTCACGGAAACCAGGATCAATTTGGAGCAGTTCTTCTTCCCATTCGGTAAGATGAAATTGGGTACGGAACGCGTCATCTGCAAGGGCTGCTTCATGAATCTTGCGGAACGCGGTCAGAATAGGGCGCATTTCCTGGCTCACCAGACGGTATTGGGCACGGGTGAAAAACCGTGGGCGCAAAACGGAAGTCAGGGGGCGTGTCCCAAAAAATAGTCCTTGCCGCTGTAATTGCTCGTTGATCAGCGCCTGAGTTTGTTGGGCAGTTTCGTCAGTTAGCAGAGAGTGGAAATAATCAACGGCTTCGCGAAGCATAGTGGCTCCTTCTCGATAAGATTTGAAAAAACGGATGAGCGGGGAACTGCGTCCACCACCCACCCGTTTCGTTGAAAGGTTTGTAACAATTTTTCAGACTTTACACTATACCGCCCCAAACATGCCAGCCCATGACAATTCTTTAACCTGTGGACGGGGATTTTTCGCCAGACGGATGCACATATCAGCCATGTGTTCCACGCACCAGCGGTGGAACTCGTACCCCAGCGAATACACGTCCATGTCCGGCGCGGGGTTCATGAAATCAATCGCATACGGAACCCCATCGCGGATGGCCCATTCGACGGTGTTCATATCGTAGCCAAAGGCTTTGACCAAGGTCAGACTATCGTTGTAAATCCGCTGATACATTTCGTCCGAGAGATTGTGGGGGCTGTATTTGCGGGTGTTGGGGTCATAATTCATCACCAGGACTTCTTCCTGCCCCAGACACATACAACGGATGTAGTTATCCCATTTGATGAACTCTTGCAAAATCATCGTGAGCAGACCGGACTGGTTGTAGTGGTACCAGAGTTCTTCCATCGTCTGGCAGACGTGAACTTCCTTCCAGCCACCACCGTGGGCGTCTTTAAGCACCACGGGGAACCCGCCGACATAATCCACAATGCTGGTCCAATCCATCGGATAGACGAGGTTCCGCAGGCTTTCGTCATGCTTGATGCCAGGCACGTAATCTTTGTTGGGGAGGACAACGGTTTTGGGACTGGCGAGACCCAGTTTGGAAATGAGTGAGGCGCCAAAAAATTTGTCGTCCGCCGTCCACATGAAAGGATTGTTGACAATGTGGGTGCCCTGAATCATCGCATTTTTAAGGAAAGAGCGATAGTAGGGCACTTCGTGAGAGATACGGTCAATGATGACCGCATATTCGTTGAGATCGTTCATCCGGGTGCCGCCGAGTTTGACATATTCGGCGACGACACCCTCATCACGTTTGTTGACTTCTTCGATAAAAGCCGGGGGCCAGGACCACTCGCGGCCGACAATAAGACCGATTTTGAGCATGGGAGAGACTCCTTGAAATTGGTAGATAGGTTAAAATTTTTCCGCCAGATAATAACGCATCATCGCTCGCCAGGTCGGCCAGTCGTGGGGCATGTCGTGGCCCCAAAGATCAAGGTGGAAGGGGATGCCTTTGGAAGCGAGTATCCCCGCGAGGCGACGGGAGGCGTCGGGGTCTTCATACGAACCCTGCCCGGTCAGGATAAAGATTTGTTTCTTTTGGCGGAGCATGGGCAGGAATTGTTCGTCGTTCAGGTTAGGGAGGTAATCTACAGGGTTGTTGAAATAGATGTTTTCGTCGTAATAATCGCTTTTGTAATAACTGCGGATGTCATACCCACCGCTCATGGCAAGCATCCCGTCAAACAAATCCGGGCGGCGGAAGAGTTGGTTCGCGGCGTGGAATGCGCCCAAACTCGCGCCGGCGGTAATGATCCCCACACGTCCCTGGCAGTTATCCCAAATGTAGGGAACCACTTCTTCGGCAATGTATTTATTATAAGCCACCTGCCAAAGGGCCTTGTATTTGGGGTGTTCGTGCGGATTGAGCCAGCCTTGCTTGTTGATGCTATTAATAGAAAAGAGTTTAACTTTCCCAGCGTCAATATGGTGGGCGACTGCATCAATCAATTGGAAACGTTCGTATTCCAGGTAGTCTGCGGCGGCGGTGGGAAACATGAGCAAGGGGAACCCGTAGTGCCCATAGGTAACGATGTCCATGTGCATGTTCAGGTTGGGGCTGTGCCAACCATCCAGGTGTCGGTGCATTAGTCGTGTCCTCCGAGGTACATATGGATTTGTCGTTGCCACCAGGGCCAGTCGTGTGCCCAGCCATCCCATACGCGCTTGGCGTGCCAGATGTTCTTGTCCCACAACGTTTGGGAGAGAGCATCGGTGCTGTAACGAATGGGATCGTCCCAGGCGGTTGTCAAGATGATGTCAATTTTTCTTAGTTGGTCGAGGCGATGCCCATCCCACTCATTTTTCAAATATAAACAAGGACTGTGATAATACACTTCCCCTTCTTGATACCCGTCCGTCCAGTTTTCGACATTGTAGAACCCGTTCATCCCCAAAACCCGCCCGACCAGTTCGGGATGGCGTAAGGCAAAATCAACAGCGTGGTATGCGCCAAAACTTGCGCCCGTGGTGATCAGAAACGGATTGGGATTCAATTGCCAACTTAGCGGCAACACTTCGTAAATGAGATAGTTTTCGTACTCGGTCTGTCGCCAGCCCCGATAACCGGGATGCACCCCCCAGTTGTACCAGCTTTCGGCGTCTACACTATCAACACAATATAGCTGAATAAACCCGTTTTCGAGCGCATGTCCCAGCGTCTCGATCATTTTCCTGTCTTCCCATTCGTAAAACTTGCCTTTGGAAGTGGGAAAAACCAAAACCCTTGCGCCCGCATGACCGAAGATCAGGAGTTCCATCTCACGATGAAGCGCAGGGCTATGCCATTTTCGGTAATCGCGATGCATAAATTGGAGACCTTTAAAGGAGTAACGAGGATGCGAGGATTATATGGGAAAGAAGGGGGATGTCAAGCACGTGTGTCTGGAATGCTCATCTCCCATTTAAGGGGCATTTCCATCCTAATTCACGCGCAACCTTCTTCATTAATCTGGGGTTATATAGGTGATTGCGTTCTATGTGGTTTCCATGTAGAATGAAAACTACTCTAATCCAACTCTATTTTTTGGAGGCTACAAATGACTGACATGCAAGATGTAACCAGTGACGATAAATTATGGGCAGCATTAGCCTATGTGTTTTCTCCTCTGGTTCCTATTATTCTCCTGCTAATGGAAGACAAGAAAAATCGTTCCTTTATTCGCGCCCACAATATTCAAGCTTTGATTTTAGGTGTCCTCATCATTGTCACAGCACCGCTCACCTTCGGATGCACTGGCCTCTTGTGGTTTGTAATGCTCTACTGGGCATACAAAGCCTATCAGGGCGAAATGGTTGAAATTCCCGGATTAACTGGCTTCGTTAAAGGCCAGGGCTGGGCATAATTCACCAAAAAAAATGGAATAAAATAAGCCAGCCTTAAATGCTGGCTTATTTTTTTAGGTGTTTAGAATGAGTGAATATCCTCCGTCTCCACAACCTTTATCCGAGGAAGACGAACGTCTATGGGCGATGCTCGCCCATCTAAGCGTCTTACTGAACCTCGTCACAGGCTTTCTCGGTGTTTTTGCCCCTTTAATCATTTACTTTCTTTATAAAGATCGCTCGCGTTTTGTCGCCTTTCAGGCGATGCAGGCCTTCATCTTCCAACTGGTTTTTTGGGGAGGCGCGGGGGTCATGGTCGGCGTGATGTGGGCTGTAGTTGGGGTCTTATCCGCCATTTTCATTGGCCTGATCTGCATTCCCTTTGCCATCCTCTTCAGTTTTCTCCCGCTGGGTGCGATTGTTTATGGCGTTATTGGCGCAATCCAGACCTACCAGGGCCAGGATTTTCGCTATTGGCTGGTCGCGGATTGGGTAAATTTATAGTAAAATTCCGCAAGCATAATCTTGCAAAACAAATTTCGCACCTTACAACTTAACGAGGACAGGGGAGAGTGCCGAAAATCGCAAAGCCAATTTTCGGACACCGAAGGGGCAAGTCGGAGCTAAATAGCTCCGGCGAAACTCTCAGGTAAAAGGACCCTGTCCCTCGCATCCCTCTGGAAAGGATCACTCCCCAGTTTTCCACCGACGGGGCAAGGACAATGGATGGCATTTCATAAAATTGAAACCCATCCCCCACCGAATCTCTCAGGTTCTATGACAGAAGGCGCACGTTATTTCTACGCGTGCGCCTGTTTGTTTTAAATTCCATATTTTTCTCCCGGAGGCTTCCCCATGAATATTCCTACTGATTTACGCTACACCCAAAAAGACGAATGGGTCCGTGTTGAAGGCAACATCGGCACCATTGGCATCACCGACTATGCCCAGGACCAACTCTCTGACATCGTGTACGTCGAAATCCAGGTCAGCGAAGGCGATTCCCTCAGCAAAGGCGACGCCATCGCAGCTGTCGAATCCGTCAAAGCGGCCTCGGACGTTTACGCCCCTGTCAGCGGCACCGTGACCGCGATCAATGACGCCCTCTCCGACACCCCCGAAGCCATCAACTCCGCGCCCTTTGGTGATGCGTGGATGATCAAAGTTGAACTCAGCGACCCATCAGAACTCGATGATTTGATGGACGCCGCCGCATACGAAGCCTACCTCGGCTCGCGCGAACACTAAAATTCGTATCAGGATGCCAGGTGTCAGATATCAGGTAGCATTTGTAACCTGACACCTAAAAACCTGATACCTGACACCTTCTTCAGGAGGTCTCCCATGACCAAACTCACCAACCGCGAACTCCTCCGCCCCGCGGATGATTTCGCGCACCGGCACATCGGCCCGCGCGACGCCGACCTGCCCAAAATGCTTCAAACCGTTGGATATGCTTCACTCGACGCCCTAACCGATGCCGCCGTCCCTGACGTGATCCGCATCGCCCAAGGACTCAACCTGCCCGAACCCCTCACCGAAGTCGAGACCATTGCAGACCTGCGCGCCCTCGCCAGCAAAAACAAAGTCCTCCGTTCCTTCATTGGGCAAGGCTTTTACGACACCGTCACCCCCGCCGTCATTCAGCGCAACATTCTCGAAAACCCCGGCTGGTACACCCAATACACCCCCTACCAACCCGAAATTTCCCAGGGACGGCTCGAAGCCCTCATCAACTTCCAAACGATGATCACCGACTTGACCGGGATGGCGATTGCGAACGCGTCCATGCTCGATGAGGGCACCGCGGCCGCGGAAGCCATGGCCCTCGCGTTACGCGCCCGCCCGCGCAAATCCAACGCCAACGTCTTCTTCGTCTCCGAAAAATGCCACCCGCACGTCATCGCCGTGGTCCAAACCCGCGCCGAAGCCATTGGCGTGGAAGTGTTCGTCGGGGATCACGCCACTTACGATTTCAGCACCCCGACTTTTGGCGTTCTCGTTTCCTATCCCACCACCGACGGCGAAGTGCTGCCCTACGCAGACTTCTTTGCCGAAGCGCACAAACATGGCGCGCTCACCGTGGTAGACGCCGACCTGCTTGCGCTAACCATCCTCCGCCCCCCGTGGGAGTTTGGCGCAGATGTCGCTGTGGGTAACACCCAACGGTTCGGCGTCCCGATGGGGTTCGGTGGGCCGCACGCCGCGTATATGGCCGTGATAGACGAACAAAAGCGCGTCATGCCCGGTCGGTTGATCGGGGTCTCGGTAGACTCCGCCGGAAAACCTGCATACCGCCTGTCCCTGCAAACCCGTGAACAACACATCCGCCGGGAAAAAGCCACCAGCAATATCTGCACAGCACAGGTGCTGCTCGCCATCATGGCCTCGATGTACGCGGTGTACCACGGCCCGGAAGGGTTGCGGCACATCGCCCAAAGGGTCCATCTGCTGGCAGAAGTGCTCCGCGAGGGGTTGCGGCAGTTGGGGTATGGCGTCCCCGAGGGGTTAGTTTTCGACACGGTCACAGTGTCCGCGCCGGGGCGGGTAGAAGACATCCGCGCAGCCGCGCTCGCCCGCGGGGTCAATCTGGCTTATTATCCTGACCGCGTGGGCGTTTCGCTCGATGAAGCAGTCGAGGTGGAAGAACTCGCCACCCTGTTTGAAATTTTCGGGGCCGCACCGGGACAATTAGACCTTGGCACGTTGGCAGATGCAGTCAGCGTGGACTACCCCGCACCGTTCGCCCGCGCCAGCGCATTTCTCACCCACCCGGTGTTCAACAGCTACCACTCCGAAACCGAGATGCTCCGGTACATCCACCGTTTGCAGGCGAAAGACCTGTCCCTGGCGTATGCGATGATCCCGCTCGGTTCCTGCACAATGAAGTTGAACGCCACCACCGAAATGATCCCTGTCACCTGGCCGGAGTTTGGGCGTCTCCACCCGTTCGCCCCCGCCGATCAGACCGAGGGCTACCAGGAATTGTTCCGCCGCCTGGAAACCTGGCTGAACGAAATCACCGGGTTTGCCGCGACTTCACTTCAGCCCAACGCCGGTTCGCAAGGTGAGTACACCGGCCTGCTAACCATCCGCGCCTATCACAAGGCGCGCGGGGACGATCACCGCAATATCTGTCTGATCCCTGCCTCCGCACACGGCACGAACCCCGCCAGTTCTGTCATGGCCGGGATGGATGTGGTCGTGGTAGACACGGACGAACATGGCAACATCAAAGTAGATGACCTGCGCGCCAAAGCGGAAAAACACCGCGATAACTTGGCCGCGCTGATGGTCACGTACCCCTCCACCCACGGGGTGTTTGAGTCGGCGATCAAGGAAATCTGCCGGACAATTCACGCGAATGGGGGGCAGGTGTACATGGATGGGGCCAACATGAACGCCCTCGTTGGACTGGCAAAACCTGGCGAAATCGGCGCAGACGTCTGCCATTTGAACCTGCACAAGACGTTCAGCATCCCACATGGGGGTGGTGGACCAGGGATGGGGCCGATTTGCGTGGCCGAACACCTCGCGCCGTACCTGCCCAATCATCCGCAGGTGGATGGCGTGGGCGGGGCGACCCCGCTCGGGACCGTGTCATCCGGGCCGTGGGGCAGTCCCAGCGTGTTGGTCATTTCCTATGCGTACATCCGCATGATGGGCGGCGAAGGGTTGAAGAAAGCGACGCAAATGGCGATTTTGAACGCCAACTACATCGCCGAACGCCTGGAAGCGTACTTCCCCGTCCTGTACCGGGGCGAAAACAATCGTGTGGCGCACGAGTGCATCGTGGAACTTCGCCACCTGAAAGAGTTCGCCAGCGTGGATGATGTCGCAAAACGGCTGATGGACTACGGGTTCCACGCCCCGACAATGTCGTTCCCCGTACCGGGCACGTTGATGATCGAGCCGACCGAAAGCGAATCGCTGGAAGAACTCGACCGGTTCTGCGAGGCGATGATCGCGATCCGCGAGGAGATCGGGCAGGTGGAACGCGGGGAAATTGACCCGCACGATAACCCGCTCGCCAACTCTCCGCACACCGCCGAGGCGGTGCTGGTCACTGACTGGGAACATCCATATTCCCGCGAGGTGGCCGCGTTCCCATCTGCGTTCGTCCGCGCGGCAAAGTTCTGGCCCGCCGTGGGTCGGATTGATAACGTGTACGGTGACCGGAATCTGTTCTGCGCGTGCGTGCCGATAGACGCATATCACGAGCCAGTAGAGGCGTAAGATTTTCGCCACGAATTGAACGAATAAGCAAAACTCCCGCATTCATGTTACTGAAAGCGGGAGTTTATTTTTTGTAGGTATAATTCCCCCGGGAGCGTCAAATCTTTGGGCACGAGGAGTCTCTCATGGATGAAATGGCACGGATGTGGATGGAAATCACATTCAATATTGCGTATTTGATCACGGTTTGGGGGTTGGTGGTCGTGATGGTTCAACGGCACCGGTTTTTGCCAGTGGAACAAAAAAGTTTGCGAGCGTATCTCATTGGGGCGTTTGCCCTGTTGGCGTTGGGGGATACCGGACATGTAGGGTTCCGGGTGCTGGCTTACGCGCGGGGGGAGATGTTGACAGCGAACGCGATTCCGCCAGGGCAGGTGGGGTTGGTTGGGCTGGGCGCGCTCGCGACGGCGATCACGGTCACATTTTTTTATATATTGATGGTGTATATCTGGAAGGAGCGGTTCGAGAAGAAGTTCGGTTGGTTCGAGTGGTTTTTGCTGGCGATGGGGATCGTCCGGCTGGTGATCATGCTGTTTCCGCAAAATGAGTGGAACAACACTGTGCCCCCACAACCCTGGTCGCTGTACCGGAATTTGCCGCTCGTCATTCAGGGGTTGGGCGTGGCGTTTTTGATTTTGCGGGACGCGGCACGGGCACGTGATCGGGCGTTTACCTGGATCGGGATCAGCATCCTGGTTTCGTATGCGTTTTATGCACCGGTGATTTTGTTCGTGCAGGTCGCGCCGATGGTGGGGATGTTGATGATCCCGAAAACGTTGGCGTACGTGGCAATTGCGGTCATTGCGTTTCAGGAGTTGTTTCAGGGGGAAAGGCTGGTCACACAAACGGCCTGATAGGAATATCAAGACGCCCCGTTGACTTTCGACAACGGGGCGTCTTCTTTTGAGCGAATTGCCAGTTCGTGCAACTAATTTGCGTACTTAAATTCTTGTAGAACCTTCGTGCGTGGAATGTCTGTTTCGATAAGATTGGTCAGCAAGGAACAAGAGGCCGACGAAGGCGACAAAACCGGGGACGAGGAGACCGCCAAACCAGTTTTCGGCACGGAAGCCTGTCGCGGTGCCGATCAGCATCTCCCATCCACCAAACCAGAAGAGAAAAACTAATCCCAGGCCAATAAATAACAAACCACCTACGCGTTCCCAACGCCAGGCAATCAACAGCAGGATGATGAGCAGGAAGTGAGGGATCAGGTGCATGAAGAGGGCAAAGAGAGTCTCCCAAAAGGAATAGCCTTCGCCAAACACATCCAGAGCAAACAGGCTAAGAAACGCAATAAACAAGATGGTCAGAGCGCGGGGTGTCCAATACAATAAGTTTTTCATGGGAACCTCCTTGCAGCGTTTTAGGCGTGCAATAGTAAAAGCAACCTCCCATTTCATTATATTCGATTTAGCTTTCATTCCCAAGCGGACTTAAGATTCCAGTATATTCCAGCCATAAGCGATTTCTATCAATTCCTGGCCCCCAATTACGATCGCTTGCTCGATCACCGGGTGTCCACCCATCTTCTCATAAAAACGCCGTCCGGGAACATTATCTGCCAGAACCCAAAGCATCATCGAGAGGAACCCTTCAGCACGGAGCTTTTTGGTAACCGCGCGAAATAGTTTTTCGCCAATCCCCTGACGTTTAACCGCTTCCAACAAATAAATGGCATATAGCTCCCCGCCAAAAGGCAGGTTTTCCTGGCGGGATTTACCTGCACTGGCAAAGCCGACGATTTCACCGGTATCATTTTCGGCGACAAAGACGCAGTGCAAATCTTCACCGGAAGTCTCATAGGCTAAGATTTGTTCCCAATAACCTTGGCGTCGTGAGATAGACTGGTTATGCAAAACCTCATCGGACACGATATTTCGATAGGAAGTCTGCCAGCTTTGGACATGAACTTGAGCAATGCCAGGGGCATCCCGTAGAAGGGCAGGACGAATTTTGGTCATGGCATAATGATAATCGGTAAGTTGAGTTTCGTACAATAAGCGCACAATTGTCACAAAGTTCGAGGGACAATTGTCTTAAATTGTCTCCTCGCATTAAGGAATTGTAAGGCGCGTGCTATAATTCGTGCCGCAATTGCTCAATCCCCAACTTCAGAAAGGAACTTAAACTATGGCCTATACCATTATCCAAGTGCCCACCCAGGGTGCAAAAATTTCTATTCAAGACAGCAAATTGAACGTGCCCGACAACCCCATCATCCCCTTCATCGAGGGTGACGGGACGGGCCGCGATATCTGGCGCGCTTCCGTGCGTGTGCTGGATGCCGCGGTAGAGAAAGCCTATGGCGGAAAACGCAAAATCGCGTGGATGGAAGTCTATGCAGGCGAAAAGGCCTTTACCCAGTTCGGCAACTGGCTTCCAGATGAAACGGTTGAGGCATTCAGCGAATTTCTCGTCGGTATCAAAGGCCCTTTGACTACCCCCATCGGCGGCGGCATTCGCTCGCTGAACGTGGCCCTCCGCAAAGCGTTGGATTTGTACGTGTGCCAGCGCCCGGTGCGGTGGTTCCGGGGTGTACCCTCGCCCGTGCTACGCCCGCAGGATGTTGATATGGTCGTCTTCCGCGAAAATACGGAAGACATATACACCGGAATTGAATTTGAAAATGGGACCGAAGAAAATAAACAATTCAAGGCCATGCTCAAAGAACACTTCCCAAAAGAATATGCCAAGATGCGCTTCCCGGACACTGCTGGCATCGGTCTCAAACCGGTTTCGGTGGAAGGCACCGCCCGCCTCGTCCGTGCGGCAATCCAATGGGCATTGGAAAATGGTCGCAAGAGCGTGACCCTCGTCCATAAAGGCAATATCATGAAGTATACCGAAGGCTCCTTCCGCAACTGGGGCTATGAGGTGGCCGAAAAAGAATTTGGCGATCAGGTTTACACCTGGGCACAATGGGGCCGCACCGTGGAAGCACAGGGCGAAGATGCCGCCAACGCCGAACAGAGTGCCGCGCTCAAAGCGGGCAAACTGCTCGTCAAAGACGTGATTGCCGACATCGTGTTCCAACAAACGATCACCCGCGCGACCGAGTTTGATATTCTCGCGACGATGAACCTGAACGGCGATTACCTTTCCGATGCCCTCGCAGCCCAGGTGGGTGGGATCGGGATTGCCCCAGGTGGCAACATCAACTATCTCACCGGGCATGCAGTTTTTGAAGCAACTCACGGCACAGCCCCGAAATATGCCGACAAAGACGTGGTCAACCCCTCGTCCGTCATTCTCTCCGGCGAGATGATGCTCCGCTACATGGGCTGGAAAGAAGCCGCCGACCTCGTGATCAAAGGCACGGAAGGCGCGATTGCCGCCAAAACGGTCACTTACGACTTCCACCGCTTGATGGAAGGGGCTACGAAGTTGAAGTGCTCCGAGTTTGGTGACGCGATTATCAAAAATATGGATTAAGCATCAAAGGGGCGGGTCTGAGACCCGCCCCTTTGATATAATAATCAGGTCAGGCTCGGATAAAATTTCAATATTGATAGAGGTGGTCTTTTTCAGTATAAAGAATTTTTTCCCGTGTAGGAGACGGTATCTAAAGTAGAACGCAGTTTAGCCCCTGATGGGCGGAGTCTCCAATGCGTTCACAATCTATTTTTCAGGAGAATCTATGTCCACATTTATGTCTTCTTTACAAACGACCCTCAAAGGGTACGCGACGTATCGTGGCCGGGAAGGGCACCTGAGTTTTGTTCTTCACCGACTCACAGGATTGGGCACGTTATTGTTTTTACTCATCCATATTGTTGATACGTCATTCGTTTACTTTAAACCGGAACTTTATGGAGAGGCTATCAAACTGTATCAATCCACACTCTTTATGCTTGGCGAGATCGGCTTGGTGTTCTCCGTCATTTTTCACGGTGTGAATGGGTTACGGATCGCTTTCCTTGACCTCCGCAAGCCCTCGGGGTGGCACATTGAAAGCCAACGGAAATCCGTGCGAACTACATTGACCATTAGCATTATTTTGTGGTTGCCTGCAGCCCTTTGGATGGGCTACAACCTGCTCCACTACAACTTTCACATGTTTGGAGGTTAATGATGGCTGCTCGAACCATTACTCCCCCTAAAAATTTTGAAAACACTGCCTGGAAATGGATGCGTTACAGTGGCGTTGCCCTGATTCCGCTCGTATGGATTCATGTTCTCTGGCAAGATGTCATTACAGGGGTCCATGCCATTGATCTCGATTATGTTTTATTGCAACGCTGGAACAACATTGGTATCCAGGTCTATGATATTTTGCTTTTGGCGTTTGCCTTTGCCCACGGGATGAACGGCCTACGCCAGGTCGCCAACGACTTTATCCACGAGCCTAAAACTCAAAAAACTGTTGCTGGCATCATTTTTATTCTCTGGCTCATCATTTCCATCATGGGTGCGGTCGCGATTATGGCTGCAGCCGCCAGCCATGCCGCTGGTGCATAGGACGGAGAACTTTATTATGGCTAAAACACATGAATTTGAAGTAATTGTCGTGGGGGCCGGTGGAGCGGGGCTAATGGCTGGTTTATATGCTTCCAAAACTGCCAAAACCGCCGTGCTTAGTAAACTATATCCTACTCGTTCACATACCGGAGCTGCGCAGGGGGGCGTAGGTGCAGCGCTAGGCAACGTTGAAGAAGATCATCCCGATTGGCACACCTTTGACACCGTTAAAGGGTCTGATTACCTGGGCGACCAGGATGCCATCGAGTTTATGTGCCAAGAAGCGGTTCAAGCCGTTTATGAACTTGAAAACTACGGTCTCCCCTTCAACCGCACACCCGAGGGAAAAATTGATCAACGGCCCTTCGGGGGTCACACCAACAATGTGACAAAAAAACCTGTCCGCCGAGCCTGTTTTGCGGCTGACCGTACCGGACACATGATCCTACAAACCCTCTACCAGCAGTGCATCAAAAATAACGTCACTTTTTATGATGAATTTCAGGTGGTAGATCTGATTATCACGAATGGTGTCACAGCTGGTGTTGTAGCTATTGAATTATCTACAGGTGAACTGCACACCTTCCGTGGAAAAGCTGTGATCTTCGCCACAGGTGGACATGGACGCGTATGGAGCATCACATCCAATGCTTATGCCTATAGCGGCGATGGCCCAGCGATTTTCATGCGACGTGGTCTACCTCAACAAGATTTGGAATTTTTCCAATTTCATCCAACCGGGATTTTCAAATTAGGTATTTTGATTACCGAAGGCGTACGTGGAGAAGGCGGTGTGTTGATCAATGGCAAAGGCGAGCGGTTTATGCCGCGCTATGCCCCCACCGTCAAAGACCTGGCCTCTCGCGATGTCATCAGCCGGGCGATATATTTAGAAATCGCAAATGGGAATGGCGTCAATGGTCAGGATTATGTTTATATGGATGTCCGTCCCGAGGTTGTAAACAAGTATGCCGAAATCGATGGCCGTACCCGCCCAGATGGCTCCCCCTATCGTGTGACAGGCGAAGAAATTCTTGGCAAACTGCCTGACATCATTGACTTTTGCCGAACTTATCTGGGTGTGGACCCGGTCAAAGCTCCTATGCCCATTCAACCTACCGCCCACTATGCGATGGGTGGTATCCCCACCAATAAATACGGTGAAGTGGTCATTGATGGAAACGCCACCGTGCTCCCCGGCCTGTACGCGGCAGGCGAATGTGCGTGTGTGTCCGTGCATGGGGCAAACCGCCTGGGAACAAACTCGCTTGTGGATTTGATTGTGTTCGGAAAATATGCGGGGGTCCGCGCCGCCGAATATGCCAAAGGAGCCAGCCTGGCACCCATGCCTGCCCACGCACAAGATTATGTCCGGGGACAATTCGATGCTTTGTTAAACAGCAGTGGCTCAGAGCGCGTTCCTGACTTGGGGAACGAAATGAAAAAAGTTATGATGGATCATGTCAGTGTCTTCCGTACCGAAGAGGGGATGGCCAAAGCGCTCAACAAAGTGCGGGAATTACGCGAACGGTTCAAAAATGTGCGAGTGGAAGATCACGGCAAAGTTTTCAATACGGATTTGCTCAATGCCTGGGAATTAGGTAACTTGCTGGATATCGCAGAAGTGACAGCCCTGTGCGCCCTCAACCGCAAAGAAAGCCGCGGGGCTCACGCCCGCGAAGATTATCCCAAACGGGATGATGCAAACTGGCTGAAACACACATTAGCCTGGCGGGAGCAAAACGATGAACTCAAACTTGATTATCGTCCCGTCGTGATTACCAAATTCCAGCCGAAAGAGCGTGTTTATTAGGAGAGAACCATGGCTGACAAACGAAATATCACCCTAAAATTGTTGCGTTTCAATCCCGAAAAGGACACCAAACCGCACTACGAAACTTATCAGCTTGAAGCCGCCCCCACTGACCGGATCCTTGACCTGTTGGAAGCCGTAAAAGGCTACCAGGATGGAACCCTGACCTTCCGCCGATCCTGTGCCCATGGGGTATGCGGCTCCGACGCGATGCGAATCAACGGACGGAACGCGCTTGCCTGTAAAGTGCTTGTCAAAGATATTGATTCCGATTTGATCACGGTCGAACCCCTGCTCGGGTTGAAAATCAAAAAAGACTTGGTTGTGGACATGGAACCGTTTTTTGAAAACTTTCGGTCAGTCATGCCCTATTTCATCAACGATAACCCACCCGCTGATGGAAAAGAACACTACCAAAGCCCGGAACAACGCGAACGGTTTGACGACACCACCAAATGTATTCTCTGCGCCGCTTGCACCACCTCCTGCCCTTCCTTCTGGTCTAATGACAATTACGTTGGCCCTGCAGCCATCGTCAATGCCCACCGATTTGTCTTTGACAGCCGCGATCAAGGGGCTGCCCAACGTTTGCAAATCCTCAACGAGCAAATGGGCGTCTGGCGTTGCCGCACTGCATTTAACTGCACAGAAGCGTGCCCACGTGAGATTCACATCACCCAAGCCATTGCCGAAGTCAAACAGGCAATCATCACGGGTAAACTAGATTAATCGTTTGGGGAGTGAGGCCTTCACACAATCGCCCATGTGGAGGCCTCACATCCCATTCATTTTCCCGGTGAGGCGTTGAAAACGTGGCAATAGACAGTGCCGAAAGCAAGACCCTTATCGAGAGCAAAATTCTCTCTCGTCCAACCGTGCTAGTCGCGGATGACGATTGGTTAAATCGGGATTTATTAAAAGTATATTTGGAAAACGCGGGGTTTTATGTTGAAGTTTTTGTCAATGGGGAAGAGGCATGGCAAGCCATCCAGGATGGTTTTCGGCCTGATATTGTCCTTTCCGATATGCAAATGCCAAAAATGGATGGGCTGGAATTTTGTAAACGGGTCAAACAGCATCCTACGATGCAATTAGTTCCCGTCGTGATTGTCACCGGCATGGATGATGACGATGATCGGTTACGCGCCATTAAAGCGGGGGCCGATGATTTTGTCACCAAACCCTTCAATTCACTGGTTTTGCTCACCCGCGTCCGCTCTTTACTCCGTATCAAATTTCTGTACGATGAATTGGAAAACCGGAATAAGCTCCTTCGTCGGGTACTTAACCGTTATGTTGATGAAGAAGTCGCCAGCATTATTTTGACTGATCCCGAAAAACATCTCAAACTGGGCGGGGAAATGCGGTTTGTCACTGTGTTATTTGCCGACCTCCGCGGTTTTACGCGTTTTACTGAACACAATACCCCAGCCAAAGTCGTGGAAACCCTAAACAAAATCTACAACCAGTTTGTCGAAGTCATTTTTGAACATAAAGGCACTTTTGATAAATTTCTTGGCGATGGGCTCATCACCTTCTTCGGTGCCCCTGTGAGTGCAGAGGATGATACCCTCCGTGCCCTGCAAGCCGCGCTCGAAATGCAACGCCGCTTTGCTGTGTTGGAAGCAGAATTAAGCGAAGGGTTGAACGTGCCTCCGCGTGGAGTCGGCATCGGCATTCATGCAGGAGAAGCAGTGGTGGGCAATATTGGTTCCGAACGCGCTATGGATTACACGGTCATCGGCGACACGGTTAATACTGCCCGTCGCTTACAAGAAGAAGCGGGACCAGGCGAAATTTACATTAGCGAAACGGTATATAAGCAAGTACCCCAGGCCAAAGTCATCCCGCTGGCTCCCAAAATGCTCCACGGCAAATCAGAACCCTTTCCTACCTTTGCACTATTAGGGCTGGGTTGATCGTTGTTGCCCTCCCTACCTAATGCTATAATTCCCCCGCTTTCGCCCTCGTAGCACAAAGGATAGTGCAAGAACCTCCTAAGTTCGAGATCTGGGTTCGACTCCCAGCGGGGGCATACCCACTTTAGACAAAAAAGGGTGTTGTGTAGAACCTACACAACACCCTTTTTTGTCTAATCTAATCGAAAAGGTTAGCGATTTAGAAACATCGGCACAACCATAGACAGAATCACAAAAATCGAAAAAACAACAATGACAATTTGTTGCGTTCGCATCCGTTTTTCTGCTTTTTTAGAAGGTTGGGTTTTCTTTTTTGCAGCCATCATATACTCCTTTATAAGGGATACTGTACTCAACATCGAGAGAAATAGGTTTCGGCGAGTACCTAGGGGATTTTATTTTGTCGGTTTTTTTCAGCCAATTCAATCGCTTCGTCTAATTCATCCATCGTCATAGGTTTGAACACATAACCATCCGCGCCGAGATTCATTGCGCGTTCAACCATTTCATCGGCACTTTCAACAGACAGGATCACAATTGAAATATGATCCCATCTTTCCCGACTGCGGATGAATTCTAACACATCAATGCCCGTCACACCCGGCATGTTCATGTCCAGGATAATCAAATCGGGGGAGGTGCCATTCAACATCAGTTGCACAGCCTCGCGGGGGTGCAAAAATGACCGGGCCTCAAATCCCAGGGACTTGAGCATCAGGCGGATAATATACCCCATTTCAGCGTCATCATCAATTGACCAGGCAATTTTTAATGTCCGCACTTTTACTCCAAATGCGCCTTAATACTCTCTGCAATAGACAGCGTAATCCCCGAAACTTTTTGAAGGGCTTCGAGACTGGCCGTTTGGATATGCTCAAGATCGCCAAAATAATTTAATAACGCCTTACGTTTTGCTGGCCCAATCCCAGGGATCGCATCCAAACGCGATGCAATCCCCGCTTTATCCCGTCTCGCGCGGTGCGCCGTAATCGCGAACCGATGCGCCTCATCCCGAATTCGCTGCACCAGAAATAACCCCTGCGAACTGCGCTCAAGCATCACCGGCACAGGATTCCCCGGCAGGAAAATCTCTTCCTCCCGTTTCGCCAACCCCACCACTTTAAACTTCCCCAACAACCCAAACTTTTCCAACACATCTACCGCACGCCCCAACTGCCCCTTCCCCCCATCCACAATCAGCAAATCGGGCAGGAACCCAAACGAGGCGTCGGTTTTGTGACCGGGAGTATTTTTTTCTTCTTCCTCAGTCAGATAACGGTTAAAGCGGCGGGTCAGCACCTCTTCCATGCTGGAAAAATCGTCAGGCCCCACAACGGTTTTGATGTTGAACCGGCGATATTTTTGCTTCTCCGGCACACCGCGCTCGAACACGACCATACTCCCCACGGACGCAGTGCCCTGTGTGTTGGAGATGTCGTAGCACTCGATCCGATTCGGGGGGGTGAGCAATTGCAGGGCTTCTTGCAACTCCGCGAGGGCCAGGGTTTGTTTGTGTTTGTCCGCTTCCCACTGGGCACGGAGGGCGGTTAGGGTCTCAGTGGCATTTTCGGCGGCCATCTGCACCAGATCGCGTTGTTGCCCCTCGCGCGGGATCAGGAGTTCGACCTTTTCGCCGCCCCGTTTGGTTTTGAGCCATTGGTGGATAACGGCGGCCTCCTCGATTTCGTGAGGGAGCAGCACCTGTTCGGGCACGTTGGGTGATTGGTCGTAAAACTGCTGCAAAAAGTCCGCCATCACTTCCCCATCCGGGGTATCTTCTGTCCCTTCGAGGAGAAAATATTCCCGCCCGATCAGTTTCCCGCCCCGGATAAAGAAAATCTGCACGCACGCTTCCTTGTCCGCCCGCGCCATCGCCACCACGTCTGAATCGGCATAATCCGAGGCGAACACCACCTTCTGACGTTTGACCACGTTATCAATCGCTCGGAGTTGGTCACGCTTGGCCGCGGCGCGTTCAAAATTTAACGTTTCAGCAGCGTCTTGCATTTCCACCTGCAACCGGCCTACGATCTCTTCCGTATGCCCGCCCAAAAAGTTCATAAAATCCTGGATCATCAGCCGGTATTCGGCTTGCGAAACCGCGCCAATGCACGGGCCGTTGCACAGTTTGATGTCGAAATACAAACATGCCCGCTCATCCTTCCCGGTGATCTCCCGGTCACACGTCAGGTACGGGAAAATCCGGCGGAGCACGTCCAGCGTTTGGTGCACGGCCCACACGCTCGTGTACGGGCCAAAGTACCGGGCCCCGTCATCCGCCATCTCCCGCGTCACGGTCACTTTGGGGTAGGGCATGGCCCAATGCACTTTGATGTACGGGTAGCGTTTGTCGTCCTTCATCCGCACGTTGTAATGCGGGCGATGGCGCTTGATCAGGTTCATCTCCAGGATCAACGCTTCCAACTCGGAGCCGACGACAATCCATTCGATGTCGGCAATTTTTCGCACCAGTTGGCGCGTTTTGTTATCGTGGTTCGCACTCGCGTGGAAATAAGAGCGCACCCGGTTTCGCAGATTGATCGCTTTCCCCACGTAAATGATCTTCCCATCTTTATCTTTCATTAGATAACAACCGGGTTTAGTAGGCAGGGTGTCTAACAGGGCTTGAACATGAGCGGTAGCCATAGCGGGAAAATTTTATCACGCCACACCTTTGTAAAACCATAGTTCTATCGGGGCTACAACAAATTGCCCTGCACACCATATAAATTTTCGATCTTATCGGGCCACAGAAAGGTGTTTGCAGCCCGCAAGAGCAATTCTGCATAAAATGGAACATCTAACATGGCAGGATCGGGCGGGATGGGCAAGTCCCGTGCGTAAACACGCGGGTTCCTGCGCGTGAACAGGAACCGGACAGGTTGCCCCAGACGGGTCGGTTTGCCCGCTTCTTCGAGTTGGGTCGCGGCGCGGGCAGCCGAGGATTTCACCCGGTAGGCGTCCAGAACGTGGTTGGCCAGGCTGCTCGCCATCATGTGTTGGCGGGCGCTGGCAAAAAGGGCATCGAACAGGTGTTGATCTTCGCGGCGCAGTGCCCGGCGGAAGTCCGCAAACGCGCGTTGTTCTTCGAGGATGATCTGATTGATGGTTTGGAGAGTACGGCCCACAAAAATCCTCATGAGGTAACAAGGTGAAAGTCCCTGGCGATACATCGCTTGAAGTGACTGTCACCTTATGGTCTATAACAACCGCGCGGGTGGGTCAGGGCGCGGGGTTTCGCGGATGAAAACATGATCGGCGATGTCCAGAAGGGCTTCGACAAGCCGTTCCCGGTCGGGTTGGTGAACGCGCGGGGGGTGGATGCTGACGATTACGGGAGCAGATTTGCGGAGGCGGTTCAGATGGCCCAACGCCACACCTAACAACCGGTAGCTCTCTGCCGCGGAGATACTTTCATCGTAAAAAGTCGCCAGAAAGTCGAGGATGAGTTGTGGGATGTTGGAAGCAGGAGTCTCTTCGAGCAGCGTGAGCATTTGGTAGCAGGTGAACACACGCGCGACATGAATCCGGCTGAGGGTTTCGGTCAGTTGTGCTGTCCGGCGGCGCAGGAAACGGGCAATTTGATAGGCATCAAAGGAGTTGCCGCCGTCCAACACGCCCACCCGCCCGCGCAGGGCAAGCAGGGCAGTGAGTTCAAGCATTTTGCCTTCTTCCGCGCGGGGCGTGACCATCACGGCAAGTTCGTTGGGTTGGAGCTGATCTAAAGCGTTCATGTCCCCAAGATAGCATTGTGTAAAAAGAAAAACTATCCTCCTCGCGCATTAATCCAGGGGTGATTTTTGGATTAATCCAGAGGGTGAGCCAGATATGGGGTTGTCAGACAAATAGGGGGCGTATATACCCGCACAAACTTCGGATGTCTTTAGGATACAAAAGAAAAGTCGCATCAACCGAAATTCGTTTGGAGACTTCCGAAGTTTTTACTTATCAAATGCACTGAAATCCCAACCCGTTAACGCCTGCCGGAGTTCTTCTTTGCTTCGCACGTTGAATTTTTGCTGGATATTGCGGATGTGAGCTTTGACGGTGTTGGGGGAAATGACCAGTTTGCCTGCAATATCCTGGTTGGTATGACCCAAGCAGGTGAGGGCGGCGACTTCTTGCTCGCGAGGAGAAAGGGCATTCCATTTCGCCAGCTTTTCATCGAGGTGTTCATATTCTTCGAGCGCGTGGGAGAGGAAGGCGTTGGCGATTTCTTCAGGGGAACGTTGTTCCTGCACGGCAATTTCACGAAGCGGCCCAGTGATGGCGCGGTGTTCAAGGTGAATGGTGTCCTCGTAGGATGCGCGTGGGGAGGGTTCCCTCTTTGGATCAAATATATTTCGGAGCCAGCGCCAAAAATTCATAGGTGTCAATCGGGAAGCATCCCTTATCCGTTTCAAAAGTGACAAATTCGGAGTCATTGTATTGGAACTTAAGTTCTATTTTATTACGGGTACGTTGCAGGATAATTTCAAGGAATTGGGGGTATCATGCCTGGTGCGTGACCTTAACCTTGTATAGTTTGTCAAAATCGGTACAATGAAGGTTCCCCATGAAACTTCTCCTCACCGGCTTTGAACCCTTCGGAAAAAATAATACCAACCCTACCCAGCATATTGTTGAAACCCTGGCCGCGCAGACGCCGTACCCCGGCGTAGAACTCATCACCTGCGTCCTCCCGGTAGAGTACCTCCGCGCTGAACAACAACTCCTAGCCTTAGTTCGCAAACACCGCCCGGATGTGATCCTGTCCCTGGGTCTTGCTGAAACCCGCGCGAAAATCTGTCTCGAACGCGTCGCTCTCAACCTTGACGATACCTCGGCCCCTGACAACGCGGGCGAACTCCGCCAGGGTACCTCTATCTGCCCGGATGCTCCCACCGCATACTTTTCCACCCACCCGCTCGATCAACTTAAAACGGCGCTAGACAACGCCGAAATCCCTGTCCAAATCTCCAACCATGCGGGCGCGTACCTGTGCAACCACATCTTTTACGTCGCCCGGCACGAAGTCGAGCCGCTCGGCATCCCATGCGGATTTATTCACACACCTCAGGCCAAAGAGTTCGCCCCCGAAGCTCAAAACGCGCTCCCCTTGGAAATGCTTGTACATGGCGTAGAAATCTGCATCCAAATGTTATCTGTAGCCTAGCCCCTTGTGGGTGTGTGATGTCTCCTCATGCCCAAACCCCGCCTTATCGGCACCCTGTCCGAAAAATCGCTCCACGCGGCCCTCAAAGCCTACCTATCCCAACCCGGTGACCTGCTCGAAAGCACCCTGGACGGGTATGTGATTGACCTCCTGCGTGGGGAGCAGATCATCGAAGTGCAAACGGGCAACTTCTCGGCAATGAAGCGTAAGCTCGGCAAACTGTTGGGGGCGGGGCACGCGGTTCGGGTGGTGCATCCCCTTGCGGTCGGGAAATGGATTGTCAGGCAGTCCGAGAGCGGCGAGCTGATCGGGCGGCGTAAATCGCCCAAACAACGGCAACCCGTCGAAGTCTTTCGCCAGCTTGTGTATATTCCGCACATCCTCCCCCACCCCCATTTCACGCTCGAAATTCTCTTCACGCACCAGGAAGAAATCTGGCGGGACGACGGGCACGGCAGCTGGCGGCGCAAAGGCTGGAGCCTGTACGATCACCGCCTGCTGGAAGTCGTCGGGAATTTGACACTCGCCACTCCCGAAGAGTTTCTCGCCCTGCTTCCCGACAATTTACCCGACCCGTTCACGAACCGCCAACTTGCCACCGCCCTAAACATTTCCCCCGGCCTAGCGGGAAAAATGACGTATACCCTCCGAGGCGCAGGGTGGCTGGCGGAAGTGGGGAAAAAGGGAAAGGCTAACCTGTTTTCAACACCCCCACATCTTTCGACTACGCTGGACATCAATCATGTCTAGTCACAGATAATTCCCCGCTCCGCTCAGGATGCTCCCGAATAACGCTGAACTCACCTAAATACTTCCCCCCATGCCCGCCTTCATCCTCGTTTTCCTCCGCTTTTTCCGAGCCATTCGTGACGGGTTGAAAGAACCCGAATTTCGTGCTTTATTTTTTACCGTGTTGGCTGTGCTCGGTATCGGCACGCTGTACTTCCATCAGGCAGAGGGGTGGTCGTGGGTGGATGCGCTGTATTTCACCGTGATTACGCTTACCACGGTGGGGTATGGCGACCTGCATCCGACCACACCTGCCAGTAAAATTTTCACGGTATTTTTTATTTTTATTGGATTGGGGATCATCTCGACGTTTATCGTGTTACTGGCCGAACGAGCAAATACCACTTCTCTTCTTCGCAAAAACGCGTCTAAAGACAAAACAGAATAATTCGTAAAATTCGTGTATTTCGTAGCAAAAAAGCTTGCGCCTTCCAACCTCATTCGCTTTGACATCCCCACGCCGATATGCCATAATCAGACGGTATGAACCCTACCGACCGCGCAGATGAACTGAATATTTTGGTGCGTGCGCGCTATCCCATCCTCTATATTCTCTCCTGGGAAGAACGCCGCATTGAGAAGATTCTTGGCACGGTCGCCGAAGATCGCCGCAAAAAACTTTACGGATGGTCCATCACCGACGGCCTGACCCGGCTCGATGGGTACGACGTGACCCCATTCGATGCCGCCACCCGCAGCCCGGTGCGTGCTCTGGAAGCCATCGCCGCCTCCACCGAATCCGCGCTGTTCGTCCTCAAAGATTTTCACCCCTACCTGGATGACCAACAACCCGTCGCCGAGCACCCGGTCATCGTTCGCAAACTGCGCGACCTCGCCAACCAACTCAAAAACAGCCGCAAAAGCCTGATCATCCTCAGTCCTCTGCTACGCGTCCCCCCCGAACTCGAAAAAGACATCACCGTTCTCGACTACGCCCTCCCCACCGACGAGGAACTGCGTGAGTCGCTCAACCGCGTTCTGCGCTCCGCCAACGAAATCAGTGGCAAAAAGGTGCAACTGGACGACGAAACGCGCGAAAAAGTCCTCCATGCCGCGCAGGGCCTCACCTGCACCGAAGCGGAAAATGCCTTCGCTAAATCCCTGGTGATGAAAGGGGAACTCAATCTGGATGTCATCATCGCCGAAAAAAAACAGATCATCCGCCGCTCCCAACTGCTCGAATACTTTCCCGCTGAAGAAGACCTGTCCAAAGTGGGCGGCATGGCCCTCCTCAAAGAATGGCTCGCCAAACGAAACCTCGCCTTCAGTGAACGGGCGCGCAAATTCGGCCTACCCGAACCGAAAGGGTTGCTCCTGCTCGGCGTGCAAGGCGCGGGCAAAAGTCTGGTTGCCAAAGCCGTCGCCAGCGAGTGGAAACTGCCACTCCTCCGGCTCGATCTGGGGCGGATGTTCAGCCAGTTTGTCGGGTCGTCTGAGCAGAATATGCGGACGGTGTTGCGGTTGGCGGAGTCAATTTCCCCCGTTGTCCTATGGATTGATGAGGTGGAAAAGGGTCTCGCCGGTGTTTCCAGTTCCCACCTCTCCGACGCGGGTACCGCGGCACGCGTGTTTGGCAGTTTCCTCACCTGGATGCAGGAAAAAACCGACCCTGTCTTCGTTCTCGCTACTGCCAACGACATCTCCATTTTGCCTCCTGAAGCCCTGCGCAAAGGCCGGTTTGACGAAATCTTCTTCATTGACCTCCCCACCCTGGAGGAGCGCCGCGAAATTTTCGCCATCCACCTCGCCAAGCGTGGGCGCGACGCCTTGAAATTCGATCTCAACCGCCTTGCGCTCGAAAGTGGGGGCTTTTCCGGGGCAGAGATCGAACAAGCGATCATCTCCGCCCTTTACGACG
>JACKAX010000023.1 GCA_020634875.1 Anaerolineales bacterium
CGAGACAAGTTGCTCATATGCTGTGGAATCTTCAAAAAGACCCTTCAAATCGGATAATCGCCGTGCGGACATTTCCGCTCCGGGAATCTCGCCGGTTTTCGGGTCAAATGTCATCCATTGTAGGGGGAGGGGAGGGAGGTTATTGGTCATGATATTCACTCCTGATTTTTGGAGAAATGATTAGTTCGCCAGTTGAACTTGAGAACGGGAGGTTAATTTGCAAACAGCCCGGATGAAGTTCCTGAGCGGCAATGTGTTTTCCTTCCCACAAGACATCGGAAGCTCCAGGTTGCAGGGTGATGAGGATGGTGGGGGTATGTGGGAAGCGGATGGTTTTAAGTTGGGCGATCAGGGCACGATGATCGGCGGAAAAGTGTTTTTCTTCAATCCAGATGTCGAAACCTGTAGTGAGTCGACCGGGCGAAAAATATGCCATGAACCAGGCGGCAAGCGGCGAGGACAAGCCCCCAAACTGATGCCAACCCGCTCCGCGCCCGGATTCGATCAGGAAATGCTCAAAACAGTAGTACGACGCCTGGACTTCCGTTTCATAAAGTTCGAGGGCGGTGCGGGCGATTTGCCAGGCGAAGTCCCCCCGACCCAGGTCTAAGGCGGTCTTCCAGAGGAACCATTGGTGCGGGAACCAGACTGCGCCGTTCCAGTAGCCGTCTTTGCGGTAGTAAGGCGCGGCCTGATCTACGGTTGAGATGCCAATTGGGGTCCAGAAATGTTGCGGATCGGCCAGACGATTCCAAAACAACGTTTCTTGTTCGGGCGTGCAAATCCCGCTGATGAGCGGCATGAGACCATCCAGCCCCATGTTGAAATTGAGACCGTTTCCGGTGCGAAGGATTTCGATGCGGTCATTTTCGTGGACAAGGTAACTAAAATATCCCGCATCCGGGTCCCAGGCATAGGTTTGGAGGGCGTGGGTAAATGCGGCAACATCTTCGCGGTAGAGGGTTTGATCTTCCGTTAGGCCGAGGGCTTCAGCGGCTTGGGACAGGATTTGGGCCCCACGAATGAGGTGGGCGGTGATCGCGGCGCAGGCAACCCGCGCGAGGGGGAGATTTTCCAGGGCATGGATTTGGGCGGGGTAGTCGTCCCATCCCCCGGAGTCATACGGAAAATAGCTCCAGGTTTGCAGAAGGTTGGACGGAAGCGCGCGGGTGTTGGAACTTCCCAGGCGTCCGGCGAGGAACAGGTACATCTGGCGCAGGCCGGGGTAGAATTTTTTCAGCAGGTCGGGATCCTGCGTGAGGTTCCACAGCTCGTGGAAGAGGTAGATTTGCGTGGGGATGGTGGTGCCGTGTAAGATGAATGCGGCGTGGGTGTCGCCGGGGTCGGTCAAATAGGCGTTGAGACAATCGAGGGCACGTTGCTGGTCATATTGAAGGAGCGCAATGCCGATAAGCCCCGAATCCCAGGTATAGAGACAATCCCACCATTTGCCCGGCGTGTTGTGGCGAATAAACTGGCGGCGCGTGTAGACCGGATAGACGACGTTGAGCAATTCCGTCGCGGCCAGAAGTTGTTGGCTGAATGCGTAGCGTGCTCCGGCTGGCAGGCTATTCAGCGCGACCATGTTTTTGCGGGCGAGCTGATAGGTTTGGTGATGATTTGCGGGGGTTTGTTCCCGAAAGGTTCGCAAGGCGGCGAGGACTTCCTCCCGCGTGCCGGAGCAAACCAGGCTGTAAACGGTTTTCGTGGCATGTGCGTCCAGGGAAATGGGGCGCATCCAGAGGTCGGTAAAATGGCCTTCGCCGCCGCCATGCACCACGTCCGAATAATTGTTGGGAACCAGATAACGCAACAGGGTATCTATTTCATTGTGGTAAAGCTGTCGGATACGAAAATCGGGATGATCCCAGGCCAGGCCGTAGACCGTGTTTGTGTCGGCGTAGTGCAGCAGCAGGCTGTTCGGCGTGGGGCCGGGTTCGAGACGGGGTTCGTGCGCCCAAACGTGGTCGGAAAACCTGACTGCTTCCACTTGCGCGGCTTCCACGAGCGCGAACCCGTCCAGTTCCAGGCTCGCCCCGCTCAGAGATTTGAAAACCAGAATATGTTCTCCCGAGTTCAACGGGCCAATGGGAATCACCGTTTGCACGAACCCATCCGCATCGGGGTGGGTGTTTTTTAGTGATATTTCTGTTGCCAAACACCCTTCCACGCGGACGTGAATCTGATCCCGATCCTTCAACCGGTAGCGCGCCAACAAGACCCCCGCTCGCAGGGAATGGGACGTGCCGAACCGATACCGCACCCAATCACCCGCCTCGCGTCCAAACCCCCCGATTCCACTCCCGTTGACCAAGCCATGAGCGCGGATTTCAGCGCGGAGCATCCCGTCTTCCACGAGATTATCCTGGGGGCGTGGCGTGGCAAATTGCAAGTCGTCGTAATCGAGGGCGTCAAGCCAGAGACCACCTTCGGGCAGGGTGACGGTTTTCAGGCGAATGGCCTCGTCCGAGTACGGGCGCACGGGGGGAAAGTTCATGGACGCGATCAGGTGCAACATTAAGTTTTGCGCCAGATTGGTGTGGTTGACGAAGTGACATCGCAGCAGGCGGGCATTTTCCGAAACGAAGGAAAACGAGACATCACAAAAGACCTGATCTTTCCACTCAAGTTCATAACGATAGGCGTAATAACGGAGGTCGGGGGTTGCTTCCCAGGCGTGGTGACCGGATGCCCACTTTTCGTTGGGGACGAGCATTTGCCCGCGAAAACGACCGGGTAGCACCGCCAAGTCAAAGCGCAAACCCTGGCGCACATTGGGAATGTGGGCAATGCCCGCGTAACGTTTGGAGTATGGTCCCCAGTCGGGCAAATTGAGATCGTGGCTTTTTGGGATAAAGGGCATTGTTAAGAGTATCGAATGGCTTCCGTAACAGACCCTAAAGGTTTTCTCGATAAATTCGGGAACGCATTTGCAAACGATGAACCTTTTTGGACGGTCTTCTCTTGCAAACAAAACCTTTAGGGTCTGGCCTGAGTCGTGAACTGCTTCAACTTGAACAGTCGGATGGCATTTATGAACATGAAGTTCTCATACGCGGCTTGTGGAATTTCGTTTTGCAAGCCATCGAAATAATGATTGTAAAAAACCGGGTCATTGTAGGTGTCCGGCCCGTTGATTGGGTTATCCGTGCCGAACAGGATTTTTTCTGACCCGCATTTGCGAATGGCGGCGAGGGTGGCTTCCGGTTTGACCCAACAACTATCTCCGAACAAATTCGGTAAGCGGGAGATCAGTTCGATGGCTTCCTGGTTATCGGTTGCCAGGCCCATGTGGTACATCACAAAATTGACGCGGGGGAATTTCTGCGCGACCTCGTACATCACCCGCGGGCTGGAATGGTCGTCAATGGCCGTGTGGGATACCACCACCAAATCATATTTTTCCGCCAGTTGGATATATTTTTCGACCTCGGGGCTTCCAAACGAGATGTTGGAGAGAAAGGGGTGAACTTTCAAGCCGTAAACCACATCCAGGTTGTCCGCCAGTAACGCTTCAAACGCGGGGGTACACCCTTCCGTGGTCGGCTTGATCCAGAGGAGCGCGCCCAACCGGTCGGGATGGGCGCGCACAAAACGCAGGGTTCTTTCGTTGACGAGTTGTTGCGGTACCTGGTGTTCGGGCGGGATCAACACCTGTTCCCCATCCACTTCCACGCCTTCGATGTTGGATACCAGGGCAAAGTCAATCCTGTATTTGGCGAGCGACGCCATCACCATCGCTTCGGGCATGTTGAACGGGCCAATCACGCCCATGTGGATGTGACAGTCAATGATCATGGTTAGCCTTTCACCGAACCAGCCGTCAGCCCGCCTACGATCTGCTCTTGCAGGATCAGGTACACCGAAACGGGTAAGATGGACCCCAGCACCGCGCCCGCCGCGAATACCGCCCATTGGTTGCCGTAGTCGTTGGCGATCAGTTGCTGGAGACCGAGCATGACCGTGAACAGTTCAGACTTTCGGATCATAATCCGGGGGAAGGCCCAATCTCCGTACACCATAAAAAAGGTCAAAATGGTCACGACGACGATGATCGGACGAACGAGGGGAAAGATCAGATACCAGAACCGCTGCCAATCGGTCGCGCCGTCAATCATCCCTGATTCGTCAATATCCCGCGGAATCGAGTCGAAGAACCCCTTCATCAACCAGACGTTGATCCCCATCGAGCCACCCATGTACAGAAAAATCAACCCGCCATGTGTGTTCAACCCGATCCAGGGAATATACGTCCCCAATTGATCCATGATGGCAAACAGGGCGACCATCGCCATGAGGGCGGGGAAGACCTGGATGATCAGAATCCCTAACAGCAGTTGCCCGCGCCCCGCAAACCGGAAACGGGAAAAAGCATACGCGGTCAGGGTGGTGATCAGCGCAGACATGACCGAGGACACAATCGCTAATTTGGTCGTGTTCAGCATCCATAAGCCAAAATCGTGTTCAAACAAAACTTCGCGGAAGTTATTCAGGGTGGCGTTATCGGGGATCAACCGGGTGCTGATCCCCTGAATCGGGCTGAAGGCGGACGAGATCGTGAAAAGCACCGGGGTGAGGGAAAAGGTCAGGACGACGAAGGCCAGGAGATAACGCAGCACGAGGGAAACGCGCCGTTTGTTCTTTTTCGACTGCCAGAAAATTTGCCAGGGGGTTAATGGTGTGGAGTGACTAGACATTTTCACCTACTTGTTCCCAAACCCGCATATAGCGGTATTGGATCAGGGTCATGCCGACTAACAAAACAAAGATGACCATCGTGATCGCGGTGGCATAGCCAAAATCCTGCCCGCCGCCACCGAAGGCCAGCCGGTACACATAACTGATCAGGATGTCTGAGTGCCCCGCGGGGGTTGGCGTGCCTACCATAGGCGGCCCCCCGTCGTTGAACAAAAACACGTTGTTGAAACTGTTGAAGTTGACCATAAATGAGCCGATGATCAAAGGCCCGACCCCGACCAGCAACAGGGGCAGGGTGATGTTGGTGAATTGGTGCCACGGACTGGCCCCGTCAATCTCCGCCGCTTCATACAGGTCGGAGGGAATCGCCTGTAAAGCCCCGCTGTTGATCAGGATGTAGTAGGGGTAGGCAAGCCAGACATTGATCGTAATCAGGGCGATTTTGACCCAAATCGGATCGGCAAACACATTGATCGTCTGCCCAAACACATTGGACAACATAAGGGCGACCGGGCCGCTGATCGGGTTCCACAAACCGCGCCAAACCAGGATGGAGATCACACCCGGGATGGCGAACGGAACAATCAGCAGGGATTTGATGATCCGTTGTCCAGGCAAATCGCGTCCAAAGGCAATGGCGATCAATAGCCCTAGGCTGAAGGAGATCACCGTTGCAGCCAGCGCATAAATAATCGTCCAAATAAAAATCTGGAGCAGTGGCCCTCGGAAAGCCGGGTTGCCTGCAAACCGCACATAGTTCAATGTGCCAACCGTAACCGTGTATCCAGGGGTGAGTTCAGTTCCATCCTGGGCGATGAACATACCTTCTTCGTCATTCGCCCGATAGCGGACCTCTGCCTTCTGATCGTAAACCGTGTCCGTCTCCGGGTCATACACGAACTGAGGTTCCAGTGCCGCCGCTGTTTTTAGCCCTGTAACCCGGACGGATATATCTCCACTGCCAAAATCTACATCCTGAATTTCCGTCAGTACGGTGATCAAGCGGTTGGTGGGAACACGGGTGTATGGGTCGGATGCTCCAACCAGGTTGATTTGTTCCGGCGGTGCATCGCCTGGAGTCGGTAAATCAGCCAGTTCCGCCATCTCCCCTGGAATGATGACGGTCGGCGTTTTCCCTGCATCGTCTGCCAGCAAGAGGGCGTATCCTCCGCTCGCGCTGGTGTACAAGGTGTATTCGAAAACCGCACCCTCTTCGGGCAGGAAACGGCGGTCTGCCAGCACTTCGATGGCCTGGTTTTTTGGGAGGATATGTCCGGTGCCGAAATTGGTGAAGGAGATGTAAACGGTGTAGAGAATTGGGTACAGGGAGACCAGGAGCATGAAGGACAAACCGGGGGACATCCAACGCATCGGATAGGCTTTCGGATGCAACCAGATCACCGTGAGCATGACGCTGACCAGCAGAATGATCCCGGCCAGTTGCCAGTAGCCGTCTGCCCACATGTTCAGCATTAGCCAGCTTCCACCTGCCCAAAAGAGCATTAATCCCAGCAAGCGGAGGATGACACTGCTGAGGGTGATCGACTCTCCGCTTCCAGGTGGTTTTTTGTTACCTCGTGTGAGGGTATTCATACGCTTTTCCTTCTGATAGTTACAAAGGAATGTAAAAGTAAGATTTCGAATTTTTGTCGTGCGAATTGCCAATTCGCCTTTTCGTCCGCGCCTTCCTTTTTTCGTGACTCAGGAGTTATAAAAATATGGGGCTGCGTTTTTCGCTCGGCTCGGATTGCCAAATCCGGGCGGGCCTCCCGATGGGATTTGGCAATCCCACCGGAGCAATTTACGAAGTTATTCTTTTACAAGTCCTTAATTGTTTTGTCGCGGAAAAAAGAAGTCGCGGAATTAAGAAATAGGTTCATCATCAGCAATGCTCGTTTTGCACGAACGGCGTTCCCTAATGGGTATCTTTGGGGGTTCGGGTCGTTGTAAGGAACGCCGTTCGTCATGTCTGGATCGAGAATTGCGGAGAAAGGCTATTCAGTCGTCACTTCAAGCGTGCCGGTTGCCAAATCGAAAGTGATCGTAACCGTGCTGTCCGCCGCGAGACTGAGGGGGATATTGTCTCCAAAAGGTACACCGTCCACCCCATAGTTGAGGTCCCACCCGCCATTGAGGGCGATTTTGAATTCGTATTCTCCCGCGGGTACGTTGAACGTGCCGGTCCATGTGCCGCCATCTCCTGGGGTCAGGGCCGTCGCCGCACAGGTCGGGTCCCAATCGCCAGCGCAACCCAATGCAGACTGAAGCGTGCCCGGAATGTTGACCATTTCAACGGGAGCAATGGTCAGGGTGGTCAAGGCTGAGTCGAAGATGAAGGCCACGTATCCATCGGCAGCAACGCTGAAGGGGATGTTATCGCCGTTCGCCTTGCCATCTTTGCCGTAGTTGATGTCCCATCCGCCATTGATCGCGGCTTTGACTTCATAATCGCCCGCCGGAACGGGGAAGACGCCCATCCACTTGCCATTGGGCACCGCGGTGAGAGCGGTCCCTTCACAGGCCGGGTCCCAGTTACCGCTACACCCCATGGCAGTTTGGGCGGTTCCGGGGATATTGACCATTTCGATGTCAACCTTCGTCCCGCCTGAGATCGCTGTCCGAATTTGTTCTGCGGCATTGGTGAAGGCGTCTACCGGGTCATCCGCTTGCTGGGAGATGAGGGTGACCGCGTTCCCCCAGGCCGACCAAACCGACCCCATTTCCGGGATGGCGGGCATTGCTTGCGCGTTCAGCCCCGCTTGGCCATAGGCGGCGAGGTACGGATCATCCAGCCCTGCCAGCACGCCCAGATGTGCGGGAACCTGCGGGGTCACATCATACAACGCCTGCATAGTCTCTTGGGTGTTCAGAAATTCCTTCACAAAAATCTCGGCGACCAGCGGATTCTCGCTGAAGGCACTGATCACGAAGCCGAAGGAACCCATAAAGGGCTGCCCAAATTCAACCGTTTCCCCTGGAATGGGGCAAATGGCGAACGGTACACCCGAATCGATCACCCGTTGTGTGTTCCACGGGCCGGTAATCGTCATGGCAGATTGGCCGCTTTCGAACATGTCCATCATTACGAGGCCATCTACTCCTTCGGGTTGTAGTTTTTCTTTCATATACGCATCCCACCATGTTGCCGCAGCCAGCGAACCTGGGCTATCCAACCCAACATCGTTCGGGTTGTAGCCCTGGTCGGTATAGCCAAAGACATAACCGCCAAAGGCTGTCTGGATGGGGAAGAAGTGATAGGGATCACCATCCATGCGGACAAAGCCGTATTTGTTGGCGGCAATGTCTTCCCCATTCCCGGCAGAAAGTTCGCGGGAAATCGCTAAAACGTCTGTCCAGGTGGCGGGGCATTCGGGCACGATGTCGGTGCGAATGAAGAATGCGACATTTTCGGTGGCATACGGTAAACCATAGAGTTCGCCATTGTACGTCCAGGCTTGAATGGAAGCCGGGGTGTAGTTGGCAACATCATCGCCCAAATCAAGGGGGATGACTAAGCCGTTGTTCACAATTTCGCCCAGGGTATTGTGAGCGGTTGCCAGCACGTCAGGGCCTTCACCAGCGGGGGCGGCGATCAGGAATTGTTGTTGTAAATCGCCAAAACCCAGTTGTTGCACGACCAGGTTTACGCCGTACTCAGTCAGGAGTTTGTCTTTCATCTCGTCGATGACGGGGTACTGTTTTTCGTCCACCCAAACCGTCAGGGTAACTTCCGCTTCTGGGGCAGGGGCGACGGTGGGGGCTTCGGTCGGTTCGGTTTGTGGTGCCTCGGTGGGGACTGTTTCCGCGGCGGGCGTTTCCGCCTGCGCTTCTGTGGGCGGTGCTGCGGGGGTTTCCGTCGCGGCGGGGTTGCAAGCGGAGAGGATAAAGGCGACCAGCATCATTAAGCTAAATAAAAGTGTGAGTTTTTTCGTTTTCATTTTTTTCTCCAAGAGTGGGTAAAGGAATAATGGCAAGCGGGCAAACCTCACTTTTGATGCGAGATGATGGTACACTGAAAACACAGAAGGACACAGAAAAAATTTTCAAATTCTGTTCCCCTCTGTGCCATCTCTGTCCCATCGTCCAAAGCAAAAAAGCAACTTTTGCGGTCTTGCAAATAATTTCTAGCGAATTGCTTCGCACGTTAAAATGCGGTTTTATCGTTTTTTAGCTTATGAGCCGCCTCCTTCTTTTACAATCTTTTCGTTCCTACTTTTTCTCGTTCGGATTTGTTCTTTGTAGTACGCTAGTAAATCTTGATCCTGGGTCTCATCCCAGGCCATCAACGGGCGGATTTCGTGGTAGCCGCCTTCGTCTAAACTTCGTGCCTGCTTGATGCCAATTTCGGTGCCGTAGTAAATAATCTTGGGGCCAGGAAGCTGCATGTGGAAGGCCGCCGCCCGTTTGAGCCGGGCCGGATCGTTTTGGGCAATCATGCTGAAGCGGTTCATATCGTGGTTGTCCAAAAACGTGGGTCTGACCAAACCCGCCGGATAATAGGCTTCGTTCGTGGCAACAAAGGCGTTCAACTGGGTTTCGGACAGGGCATCGAGCGCAAAGGTGTGACGCATCGCCTCGCCGAGCGGAAAGTCCAGCACGCCATCCAACCGGCCTGCGTAGGTCCGCAGACGTTGAGGGGTGTCTACAATTTCCCCAAAAATCAGGCAATCGGGTTTGACTTCTCTGCAAGCCTTCCGAAAATAGCTCCAGAAATTCGGGCCTGGCCCATCCGCTACATCCAGGCGATAGCCGTCAATGTCAAAATCGCGTAACCATCGCACTGCATTGGCAACCATCCAATCCCTGGCAGGGGGATAATTCAGATTGAGACGCGGCATACTTGAAACACCAAAGAAAGATTTATAGCCATTCGGAACCCGCTCGTCAAAGAAAAACCACTTTCGAAAAGCACTCTCCGTATTGTTTTCCGCGGTCACAAAGATGGGATGTTGATCAGAAAGATGGTTGCACACCATGTCCAGCAGCACTCGGATGCCGCGCGCATGTGCGCCTGAAATGACAGCGCGCAGGGCTTCATCGCCTCCGTATCTGGGTTCCACCCGGTCATAGTCGGTGACATCGTAGCCGTGATAGGTTGGGCTGACCCAGGTCGGGCTGAGCCACAGGCAGTTCACCCCCAGGTCTGCCAGATAATCCAACTTTTCGCAAACCCCCCAGAGTGTGCCGCCGCAGATGCCTCCAAGATTATCTGTTTGCTTCCACATTTTCCCCTCTCCGGGGGAGAACCGATCTACCAGAATTTGGTAGATGACGGCGTCCGCGGCCCACGCGGGAGGCTCGTCGTCGTCAACGTGATAGTTGAAGACTTCTTCGCCAAAGAAATGTCCGGTTTCGACCAGCTTTGTATCCGCGGGGATACTTTTGTAGTGTTTCATAGTCGCGAGTTGTACTGGCTCATCCACGCCCGGCGTGTCGGCGTAAACTTCGTCACCCCCATCGCTCCATGCGCTAATAACATAATTCACCATCGTACAGTTCGGCTGTCCGGGGATGGTGGTCTGCCAATGGACTAAGTAATCCCAAATGAGGGTATCCCATTCAAGATGACTCTGTGCGAAATGGAGGGCGTTCCCGTTCGTCGCGACGCCCTGACTGCCCGCGGGCAAACTGCCATCAGTGGTGTAATAGGCGGCGATATGTTCAAACCCTTTTTTGGCAGGGGTTTGAACGTGGAGGGTGACGGTTTCGTCAGGTTTCGGATCGAGCGGGGTGATGGCATGGCGGTGGTGGATGCCATTCCGTACCACGCGGTGGCTGACAAGTTTTAGATCATCGGTGACAAAAATCCCAAATACGGTATCGAGGGGCATATCATTATCCTAAAAATCGTGCTTGACCGGGATGGACACGAGCCGACGAACAGCATTCCTTACCGGGCATCTTTTGGCATTCAGCGAGGTCTTACAACGGAAAGCCGTTCGTGTCTCTGAGCGGTCATGCTAAAATTGTAAGGACAGGCCGTATCAAAATCATCTCATGGAAATATCAGGCTAAAATTTCGATGTCCCCTCTTAAAATGCGCTTGTTTGGCGCACCGCAAATCATCGTTGACGATCAGCCCGTCCAGTTTGCACGCAAAAAAACGTTTGCGATCCTGGCTTACTTGGCAGTCGAAAATGAACCCGTGTCCAGGGATAAACTGGGGTTATTATTTTGGCCCGATTCCCTGCAAAGCCGGCACCAAGTACGGATCGCGCTGTCTGAAATCCGCAGTAAGTTGGGGGATGGAGTCTTCAAATCCGATAGCGACCCGGTTCAGTTGGATGCTGAGGTGTGGGTGGATGTTCGCCAGTATCATCAATTTGCCCATCAAGCGAATACGTTGACTGCGGAAAATTTCCTGGAGCTAAAAGCCCTTCTTGACCACGCGCGGGATACGTTCATGACCGGGTTCACTCTGCGCGATTGCCCGGAGTTCGACGCGTGGTTGCAACTTCAGGAACAAGTGGTATTGCGGAGTTTGCAGCGATGTTATGCCCTCGTGATTCGCGGGCTGGCGCAATCCGGCGCGATGGATCAGGCGGTGGCTTACGCACACCAGTTGATTCAGTTGGATGCCTTCAATGAAGCGCATTACAGGTTGTTGCTAGAACTACATGGGAAAATGCGGGAATTGCATCAGGTGGAGAAGGTTTACGAGCGGTTATGCAAGGTGCTGGCCGAAGAATTAGGCGTAATTCCCGATCAGGAAACGCAGGCACTCTATCTGGGCATCAAGCACACGTTACAGGCGTCAGAACATCCGGGGGCCGCGAGGTTCTCCATCCCTACGGAAACACCAGCGTTAGGTATCCAGGGGATGCCGTATTACGGTCAGCCTTATTTTGGACGTAGTAAAGAAAAAAAGAAAATCTTGCAACTGCTCGCACAAGCCCAACCCCGGTTGATCAGCCTGGTGGGGATGGGCGGGATCGGGAAGACGCATCTGGTGACCGATCTTTATTGTGAAATGTTGGAATTGTTTCCTGATGGGGTCTTGTATCTCCCGTTGGAGTCCGCCACGAAAACGGATCAATTGCTGGGTGAGTTGGCTGGTAGGTTGCAGATGTTCCCTCTGACCGGGAAAATCCTCCCACAAATTGCCGCACACCTGAGCCAACGCAGACTTTTGATCATCCTGGACAATCTCGAACAACTGCTCCCGGACGCGTCATCGGTAATCAACAGCCTGATTCAACACACGACCCATTTGAAAATTCTGGTGACAAGCCGGAAGAGGTTACTTCTGCACAGTGAACATGTGGTTGCGTTGGAGGGGTTGAATTATCCCAAAGGGGAGTTGCCACTGTTGGAGATCGAACAATTGCAGGATTACAGTGCCGTGGAACTGTTTCTTCATTGGGCGCAAAAGAAAAATGCCGCTTTTAAATTGAGTTATGAGAATGCCTTTGCTGTGCAGGCGTTATGTACCCAGCTTGAGGGCCTTCCGTTAGCGATCCGGTTGGCGGCCGCGTGGGTCGAAGTGTTTTCCCCGGCAGAGTTGATGGCTGAAATCCACCGCAATCTCGCGTTTGTGTACGACGATTTGCAAGATGCCCCGAATCGTCACCGCAGTTTCCGCGCCCTTTTTCGCAGTGTTTGGGATGAGATTCCCCCGGAATTGAAGGCCTCCTTTACACAGTTATGCCTCTTCCCAGCGGGCTTTACCTGGAACGCGGCCAGGGCGATTACTGGCACGACGCCGGTTGAACTGAAATTGCTTGTGGAACAATCCCTGGTTGCGACGGACCCTAGCAGTCCTTCGCGTTATCGCATTCATCAAATTCACCGATATTTTGGGCAGCAACAGGCCCAGCCTGGGATGGTTCAAGAAAGTCTTCACAAAAGATATGTGCTTTATTACGCGGATTTTGTGCAGGCGCAGGTGGTGGACTTGATGGGAGGAGATCAGGTCGGGGCTGTTTACCGGATGGACCACGAGTACGACAACCTCCAGAAAGCCTGGTCTTTGGCCGTTGAAGCGAACTTGCTCGTGGAACTGGAAAAAATGGTGGTTGGGATGGAGTTTTATCTGTGGCAGCGCGCCAAATTGATGGACGGGATTCGGTTGTTTACAGGCGCGCTAACGGACATTTCTTTTGGAGAAGACGCGCTTTCAAAGCGGCTCCACGGTAAGCTATTCACCCGGTTTCAAGTTGCCAACAAGGAACAGTTGTTGCGATTGGGAAATGTGTTGGAGATGGCAACTAAGAATGAGGATTGGTTTGAAGTGGCCTACCTGACCCTTGAAATCGGCTACACCCTGCATTTTTTAGGGGACAATAAACTGGCTTTGCAATATTTTGAGCGAGGCTTACGCATCTGCGAGCAACACGAAAATTATTATTATATGAGCGCAGCGTTGCACAATATCGCTGATCTGCTTACCCAGCGTGGCGACCTGGCTTTGGCCCAGGCTTATGCGGAAAGATGTCTCGAAATCCGCGCGCGTATTGGAGATGCCAATGGGGCTGCGAAGACACACATTTTGCTGGGCGAAATTTCGTTTTTCCGACTTGATCTGCAAGCAGCCCTGCACCACACTCACTTGGGGCAGGTTCGTGTCGCGCGGATTAGCGGCCCAGAGACCGCCCTTTATGAGACACATTTATTGCCCTGGATGGCCTTCTTTGCTGGTGATTTTGAACAAAGCGCACGGCTTTCGCACCAACTTTTGGAGCTTTCAACTCGAAATAATTTGGAACCCAATACGGACGTGCTGTTTGCATATCAACTCTGGGGGTTAAATTTATCCCTTCAAGGGCAGGTTGAGCAGCGTGACGAGGCGTTTCAAAAGAGTTTTGCCTTGCTGCGTAACGAAAACTTGTCTTCCATGCGCGGCTTCATTCGTTTGGACGCGCCTTTATACCTGCTAGCTAAATTTGCAGAAGCGTTATCTTATCTGTTGTTAGGTGAATATGAACGCAGTCGGGAACTGGCAGAGGCTATTCTGGCTGAATCCCTCATTGTAAAAATGCCGTTGTTGCTAGAACTATTATTTTCTTTAGACCTGTTGTCTCTGGATTGGCTCGGTGTGTTGGCTGATTCCACCCTCATTGCATTGCTTGAAACCGTTCCTTGGACAGCTAACGTGCGTAAACAGCATCAATTGGCAAACCAATAGCTAAAGCCTTGGAAGATGGCAAGCGTTTTAGAGATGATTGATGCAAATCTTTCAGGCGCGGGATAAATGTAAAGAACGGTAGTGATTATAAAAAGTGCGCTATGACCAGAGCCGAAAGAACAAAAATGCCAACTCAATTAAGAGTTGGCGTTGCGTATAGTCGGTGGCCCCGATGTGGATTGACCTAACTTCAAGTGAATTAGGGGGACAGAATTTGCGTCCGTCAGACGGTGTTTTCAGAAAGAAACTGAAGGGGCTAATTGGAAATAACTAATCACTGAATATGTGATTGGCTTGGTTTTAGCAGAAGACGTGTAAGATAGCAAGCGTTTGTTACAAGATATTTCAGGCGTGCTGATACAGGTGAATGTGTTCAAGCTGGCCAGCTTCTTTTTGTTGAGCGTGGTAAAGGTCCCAGCGAAGTTGCAAATTCAACCAGAAATCTGGGGACATGCCAAAGAACTTTGCCAGCCGCAAGGCGGTGCCGGGAGTCACGCCGCGTTTCTGATTGACCAATTCGTTCACGCGCGGATAAGGCACATGGATTGCCTGGGCTAGTCGCGTTGGGTCAATTCCATTGGGTTGAGGAATTCTTCCAGGAGCATTTCCCCTGGATGGGTAGGGAGGCGATGGGTGGGGATACGAACCATTGACCAGGCGCGTAAAAGTTGAGGCGGAGACCCTGAGTTTGGCTGCTACAGCGCGGTGACTAACCCCTAAAGGTTCCAGATAAACCTCACGAATAAACTGTCCGGGGTGGGGCGGGTTATACATCCTCATTAGTAGTAATCCTCGTAATTGACGATATAGGCATCGCCATGCTGAAATTCAAACGTAATGCACCAATTTTTGCTGACATCGATGTCTCATAGGCCTTGCTTGTCCCGGGTGAGGGGATGCAGCCGAAAGCCGGGGAGATCCATATTTCTGGTAACAGGTTGGACAGGCCTTGAAAAGGGCCTATCATCGAGACTATCTTTTTTGTGGAAGGCTCTTAATTTATGCTGATTTTTCTCTCTCTCCTCAAAACTTATGCCTGGTATTTTTGGGGTTTCCTCAGGAAATTTACGCGCCCGATCTCTGAAACCATAGAAACCAGGACAAGCCTGGATTTGACGCGCTCGCGCCAAGACCTCCTGCTCGAAAACGCCTTTCTCCAGCAACAACTGTTGATTCTGGCAAAACAAAACCCTCGTCCGAAAATCACCGTACTCGATCGCGTCAACCTATTCTTCCTGGCCCGGTCTCTGCCTCATTGGAAAAGCCTCCTGCGGATTGTCCAGCCAGAAACGCTATTGCGTTGGTATCGCGAGCTCTTCTAGCATTTTTGGAAGAATAAATCCGGGACAAAGCATCATCCCAGAAAAATTTCTGATGAGGCGATTGCCTTGATTCGACAGATGGCTAAGGAGAACCGCTTGTGGGGCGCGGAACGGATCCGAGGTGAGTTACTCAAGCTGGGGATCAAAATTACCAAGCGCACGATCCAAAAATATATTCCGCAAGATTTACGTTTCTCTGGACAAACTTGGCCGACTTTTTTGAAGAACAATGCCGAAGATATTTTCGTGTGTGACTTTACGGTGGTGTACGATATTCGCTCTCGTCCCATCTATCTCTTGGTCGTGATGTACCTTGCAACCCGTTAGATAAAGCCTTTCAATCCGACCAGAAACCCAACGGATGTCTGGATGGCCCAGCAGATGCGCGAAATCAGTGCTTGGGGTGACGGCCCGCGATTTTTGATTTGCGATAATGATGCAATGTTTGGAGAGGTCTTTGAAGAAACTGCCATAAAGATAGGGACGGAAGTGGTTCACACCCTGTTTTATGCCCAGCAAGCGAATGGACATTGCGAACGGTTAGTAGGGAGTGTCAGACACGAATGCTTTGATCACATGCTCATCTTTCAGGAGCGGCAATTACGACGCGTGATGAAGGAATATACCCAATACTACAACACCGCGCGCCCGCATCAGGGTCTTCGCCAGAAAATCCCGCTCCCACTATTTTTTCTTGCTAACTGGGCGGATACATGAAGTAGCCAGGACAACTCTACGAAACGATAAAAAAAATAACTGCATTACTCAGGTCAGTAGTACAACAAAATCGGAAAATCTATTTCACATCATTTTACTCCGCAATATTCAGAGATATAATTATACGAATATGCCTTCCCGTCTCGCAGATTATCTAAACACCGCCCGCCGCGCGCATTTTGTGGGTCGAGAAACTGAACGGCAATTCTTTCGAGAGGCTATCCAGGCGGATTCCCCTCCGTTTTTTGTGCTGTCTCTGTACGGGCCAGGGGGCATTGGTAAATCCACCCTCTTGCGCGAATTTGGGCGCATCGCCGAAGAAGCCGGGTGGCTCGCCATCTATTTTGATGCTCGCAATATCGAACCCCTCCCTGAAATCTTCACGAACACCCTCGCCCGTTACCTGGACCTTCCCACGGGGGAAAACCTCATCGCATTCATCACCGCGCGTTCCAAACGCATCCTGTTGATGGTAGATACATACGAAACGCTCGCCCCCCTTGATGACTGGTTGCGCGAACACTTCCTCCCCCAACTCCCCGAAAATGTCCTCATCGTCCTGTCCGGGCGGAATCCCCTCTCCCCAGCGTGGCGGGCCGACACAGGCTGGCAAACCGTCCTCGAAACCCTCCCCCTCCGCAACCTGACTCCCGACGAAACCCGCGACTACCTCGCCCGGCGCAATATCCCCGCAGCCCAGCAGCAAGCGGTCATGAACTTCACCCACGGGCATCCCCTCGCCCTCTCCCTCATCGCCGAAACCTTTGCCCAGCGGAATGGCCTGGAATTCCAACCCGAAGAAACTGCAGATAATGTTTTCCATCGCGACATCATTCAAACCCTCGTCAAGAACTTCCTTCAAAAGGTCCCTGGTTCTATGCACCGTGCCACCCTCGAAGCCTGCGCTATGGTCCGCGTCACCACCGAACCCATTCTGTGTGAGATGCTCGGTAACCAAGAAGTGGACGCTTTATTCGATTGGCTTCACGATCTGTCGTTCATCGAACCCCGTCCAGGCGGGCTGTTCCCCCATGACCTCGCGCGGGATGCCCTCGTCGCCGACTTGCGCTGGCGCAACCCGGATTGGTACATCGAACTCCATCGCCGCGCCCGCCATTATTACACCCACCGGATCAGCGTCACGTCCGGCTTGGAACAACAGCGCGCCCTGTTCGATCTCGTCTTCCTCCACCGCGACAACCCTGCCATGCGCCCCTTCATCGAGTGGCAAATGGGCGGAAGTGCCCTGCCTGACCGGATGTATGCCCGCGATCTGCCTGCCCTCGTCAAAATGGTTGCCCACCACGAAGGCCCCGAAGCCGCACGGTGGGCTGCTTTCTGGCTGGAAAAATACCCCGAAAGTGTGCTCGTCCCACGCACCTCCGACGGTGCCCCCGCGGGCTTTATGCTCACCCTTGATTTGGTCCGTCTCTCTACCGAAGACCGCGACGCCGATCCCGCCACCCGTGCGGCCTGGTATGCCCTGCGTCAAACTATGCCCCGCTCCGGCGAAAAAACCCTCCTCTTTCGCTTTTGGATGGATGCCGAAAACTACCAGGCCGTATCAGCCAGTCAGACGGTCATCTTCATCCACATTGCCCGCCAGTATTTGGCCACCCCTGGCCTGGCCTATACCTTTTTCCCATGCGCCGATGAAGCCTTTTGGACGCCCCTTTGCCTGTACATCAACTTGACCCGCCTCCCCCAGGCTGATTACACGCTCGATGGCAAAGCATTTACCGTCTTTGGGCACGATTGGCGGCTTGAATCCCCGGCAGATTGGCTAGGCCTCCTCGCCGAGCGGGAAGTGATGACCGGACAAATCGCCCCGACCTTGCAGCCTGCCGCCCCTGCGTTGATTGTCCTCAGTGAACCAGAATTTGCCGAAGCCGTGCGGAATACGTTGCGTGACCTCAAGCGGACTGGTGGATTGATCGGAAATCCTTTACTTCATTCCCGTCTGGTTGGGCAAAAGGTTGGGGGCAATCCCGCAGACCCCCAACGGGTTGAAACTTTGCAACGACTGATTGAACAAGCCGCCAACCGTTTGCAAACAACGCCAAAAGAGACAAAGTATTATCGTGCGGTATACCACACGTATCTTCAACCCGCTATGAACCAGGAACAAGCCGCCGAGTTGCTGGACTTGCCTTTCAGCACCTACCGGCGGCATCTGACTCGCGGTGTAGAACGCATCACAGAAATCCTTTGGGGATGGGAGTTGGGGCAATAACCCCCCGACTTATCGTCTTTACTCCCAAAGTATCCCGGAAAAATGGCGCGTACGGGGAGTATACCCTTCACGCACACGCCATTTTTTTGGTGGATTTTCTGTTTTGGGTGAGAAGATACAACTTATCAAAAAATAAACAGTTTTTGAACTGGAAAATGAACAATTGAACCGGGTATCCTTCTCATCAAGATAGGTCATTCCAGCCCATCTATAACAATAAGGAGAATTCCCGATGAACAACAAACTCACCTTGCTGAACCAAGCCTTTGATGCCTGGAACCAGCACGACCTCCAGACTTACAGCGAAATTTACACACCGGATGCCGTCATCCACGGCCTGGCTCCGGTTCCCCTTGATGTTCCAACGGCCCTGATGGGTTACGAAGGTTTTTTCACCGGCTTCCCGGATATTCACATTGAAAAACTGGACACTGTGAGTGAAAACGGGCAGGTTGCCGTACATTTCAGGATTACGGGTACCCACGAAGGAACCTTCCTGGGCATCCCCGCTACTGGTCAGAAAATTGATGTCACCGGGATGAGTATTTTGCAATATAAGGGTGATCTCATCCGAGAACGCTGGAACATCCTGGACCGTATGACCATGATGCAACAGTTAGGGGCAATTCCTGCATAATTGCAACCCCAATTGTACTCAGGCAAAGCCCTAGAAACCCGAAAAAAGGGTATACGTCGGGGCGTACACCTCCACGCATACCTTTTTTTCGGGAACCTTTCTGGGTGAAGCAGTTCCTAAATTTTTCAAAAATAACCCCATGCAACACATTCCTACCCTTATCCTCGGCGGCGGACAGGCTGGCCTCTCCTCCAGTTACTTTCTCAAACAACAAAACCACGAACATCTCATCCTCGAAAAAGCCGCACACCCCGCCCACGCCTGGCGCAACGACCGATGGGATTCGTTCGCCCTCCTCACACCAAACTGGACCGTTCAACTGCCCGGCGCGCCCTACGATGGGGATGATCGAGATGGATTTCTTTCGCGTGAAGCTATCATCACCTATCTGGAAACCTATGCCGCGCGCTTTCACCTCCCCGTGCAGTACAACACCCCGGCCCTCGCGGTGGAACCGTTGCCCGAAGGGGGGTTCCACGTCAGCACCCCAGAGGCCCTCTACCATGCCCAAAACGTGATCATCGCCACCGGCACCTTCCAGACCCCCCAAATCCCTGCTTTCGCGCAAAACCTCGCCTCCTCCATCACCCAACTGCACTCCGGCCAGTATCGCAACCCGGAAGCTTTACCGCCCGGCGCGGTGCTAATCGTTGGGTCAGGGCAATCGGGATGTCAGATCGCGGAGGAGTTGTATCAGGCTGGGCGCAAGGTGTACCTCGCGGTGGGGAAAACCGGAAGGGTACCGCGCCGCTATCGGGGCAAGGATACGTTTGAGTGGCTTCATTTGCTTGGCTTTTTCGACCGCACAGTGGATCAACTCCCTTCGCCAATGGCGCGTTTCGGGAGCAATCCCCATCTGTCGGGCAAAAATGGTGGGCATTCCCTCAACTTGCACCAATTCGTCCGGGATGGCGTCACCCTGCTGGGGCATTTTACCGGAGCGGAGGGCAACTCCCTGACCTTCGCCCCCGACAAAAATCAAAGCCTGACGCAATCTGACCAGTTTGAGGCGAATATTGTCAACATGATTGATGGATTCATCCAAAAATCTGGCCTCGACGCACCCTCTGAAACCTTGCCACATCTGGAAGATGGCTATGCTCTCCCGGACATTGAGCACCTCGATTCGCTTGAGGCCAAGATCACTTCGATCATCTGGGCTAATGGTTACAAGTTTGATTACCGGCTGGTGAAAGCGGACCTTTTTGAGCCGACCGGGTATCCCATCCAAACCCGCGGGGTGACGGCAATTCCGGGCCTGTATTTTGTCGGGCTGAACTGGCTGCACAAGTACAAGTCCACCCTGTTTGTAGGGGTGGGCGAAGATGCGGAATATATCGCCAATCATGTGCTGGCGCGTGCAAAAAGTGAGCAAAAAATGAACATCGCGTGAACTAGAAAGTGAACATCGAAGCAGGATACATTAACGCCACGCGCTACAACGCGTGAAACCATCCTATTTTTGAGGTTCAACATGTTTCACAAAATCCTTCGTTTTTTTGGCATTCTCCTCGCCATTTTGGTTGGCCTGGCTGCCGTCGCTGCCGTTTTTATTTACTTCCGCAGTGAAGCTGTGGTGCATGAAACTTATACCACCCCGCCTCTTCCGTACCTTGACATTTCGACCGACCCTGCGGTGTTAGCACGCGGCGAACACCTCGCAACCACGGTCAGCGTCTGCACCACCTGTCACGGCAAAAACTTCGGCGGTGGGGTGGTTGTGGATGACCCGGCCCTGGGGCGCATCGTTGCCTTCAATCTGACGAAAGGGCAAAACGGCCTGGGCAACGAACTCTCGGACGAAGACCTCATCCGGGTGCTGCGATACGGAGTTAAACCGGATGGGACGACCGTGCGTGTGATGCCCTCGGATGATTACAGCCACCTTTCTGACGAGGACACCGCAGCCCTCATTGCCTATCTCCGCAGTATGCCGCCTGTGGACAGTTCGCTGCCCGTCACCGAATTTCGTCCCCTCGGACGGATGCTGCTCGCCCTGGGCAAACTGGACATTCTGATCGCCAAACGGATTGATTTTGCAAACGCAGGTTCACCCGCGATGACCGAAGCTGTCACCCCCGAATACGGGCACTACCTCGCGAACATTGCCGGGTGTACGGGATGCCACGGCCCCGGCCTTTCCGGCGGCTCGATCCCTGGTGCCCCCCCCGATTGGCCCCAAGCGCTCAACCTGACTCCCGGCGGCGAAATTGCAGGCTGGACGGAAGCGGACTTCATCCAAACAATCCGGACCGGCATCACCCCCAGTGGACGCCAACTCCGTTCCGAGATGCCCTGGAACGAATACCAAAACATGAGCGATACGGAGTTGATGGCGCTTTGGGCGTTTATCCACTCCGTTCCCGCCAAAGAATTCGGCAACCGCTAAATATGTAGGGCGAGTTGCTAAATCAATCGCCAAGCGGCCATTGCGAATTGGCAATTCGCCCTGCATTTATACAAATCCTGTTCTTCAACATCCTAAGATGAAAACTTCTCTCCGTACCACACACATCCTCCTCGGCGTGCAATCCCTTGTCATTATTTTGCTTTCGATCAATCGTCTGAGTAGCCTCACCAATGGATACGTTGCCTCCAACGAATTTCTCCGTTGGGTAGATTTGAATAACATGCTCATTCTGCCGTTGATCAGCACCATTGCTTTTTACCTGCTGATCAAACACATGGAAACCCCAGGCCTGATGCGGGATGGGCGTATCCACACTGCGCTAAATCTACTCTTCATCATCGGTGTATATCTGCTTGCTGCCAGTTACGGCGACCACGAAGTGACTAACTATCTCCATATTCGCTTCTGTGACCCGGACAACGGGAGCGTCATCTGCCGGATTCTGATCTTCAACGATGATGAATTTTCGCATTGGGTGTTTTTTACGGGCTTTGTGCTGATCAATGTGGGGGTGATGTTGTACCAGATCGTGTTCTCGTACCCCGCGCGGGTGGGGAAAGGGGATTTGGCGCTCCTGATCGGCAATGGGCTGTTCATCGGAGCGGGAATCTTTGCGAACCTGGCATTCGAGGTCATTGGGTTGGATTTGTATGTGGTAGCCTTGCTTGCGGCGCTGTCGTTTTATCTGCTGTGGCGAAAAGGGAGACAACCCCTCTTCATTTACTATACGACAGCGTATGGGCTGGGGCTGGTCACAACTTTTTTTTATAAGGCATTTGCCTAAAAAGGAGCCAGTCATGTTTGTCATTATCAATCAATTACACTTCACGAAACCCGTAGATGAATTTATCGCCTCCATTGAAGCAGAAGGCCTCCCTTTGCTGGAAAGCCTGCCCGGATTTGTGGATTTCAAATTCGTCAAAATTGCCGAAGACCGTGCGGTAGTGCTGCTGTTTTGGGAAACCGGGGCAGATGCCCAAAACGGCGCGGCGCAGTTTGGCCTGACCTGGTTTGCGAAAAACTTCGCCCCGCTTCTGGCGAGCGAGCAAGTGCGAGTTGCAGGGCAAGTGGTGGTTCAGCATTAGAACAAAAACAACAGGTGCGTGATTTTTTATGGCAAAGACCGAAAACGGATATTTTCTGATCGCAGATATTTCTGGCTATACCCAATATTTGAGTGACTCCGAGTTGGAACATGCCCACGAGGTACTTCAGACTCTCATGGAGTTGCTTATCCAACATACGCGCCCTCCCCTCATCATCTCCCGCCTCGCAGGAGACGCGGTGATCAGCTATGGCCTGCGGGATCAATTTCTGCAAGCCCAAACGTTTTTTGAAATGATTGAGGATACCTACGTTGCCTTTCGTCACGCGATTGACCTGATGGTGATGAACAACACCTGCCAGTGTCATGCCTGTGCGAATATCAGCAATCTTGATCTCAAATTCTTTGTCCATTATGGCGAATTTACCCGTCAAAAGCTCGACCAGCACGATGAACTTCTGGGTGCAGATGTGGTTGTTATCCATCGTCTGCTTAAAAACCACGTGACTGAAAAAACCGGATGCCGCGCTTACGCCCTTTTCACGAACGTGGCTATTCGACAATTGGGTATCGAAAGCCCCGAACATTTTTTAAGAGAACATTTTGAGCAATACGAACACGTTGGCGAAATCAAAGTTTGGATACAGAACATGCACCCCGTTTGGAAAACCAGACAGGAAGCGATGCGGATCGAAATCCCGCGCGAACAAATTTCGGTTCAGGAAAGCGCTTGGTTCCCGGTCCCTGTTGAAGTGGTTTGGGATATGTTGGCCGATCCCCAATATCGTTCCCCATTTATGAATGCTGTCAAGCAAAATGTCCTCCACCGTCAACATGGACGGATCGTCCCCGGAAGTGCTTTTCAATGTTTCCATGGAGATGGGCGTGTGACGATGCAAACGGTGCTGGAATGGCGGCCCTTTGAACAAATGACCACCGAAGATACCACGCCGGTTCCCAAGACCACCGTCCTGATCCAGTTTCGCTTAACCCCCTCGGAAACCGGCACAACCCTTTCTGCGCTTTGTGGTAAAGCGCGCGGCCCTTGGCTCAACCGAACCATATGCGATCTGATCGCCAAATCGGCAGTGTCCAAAGTGTTCAAAACAGGTTTTGTAAACCTGCACGCCCTCTTGGAAAAAGATATGGCTGCGGGAAAATATACCCTCCCCCAGCCTGAAAAAATTTCCCTCAGAGAAATTCGAGACGTATCCTTCCAAAGCCTCAACCCTACCTGAACCCTCTATCTCCCAATTACTAACCTCATGGCAACAAACGACTATCACTTTATCACCCACTGGCATCTTCCCAACACCACGGTGGAGGAAATCACCGAAATTCTCGGCAACGGACCGGACCTCGCGCGGTGGTGGCCTTCGGTTTACCTTCGTGTGACCGAACTCGAACCTGGCGATTCCCAAGCCGGGCTTGGAAAAGTCCTTGACCTGTATACCAAAGGCTGGCTTCCGTACACGCTGCGCTGGCAGTTCCGCATCACGGAAAACGTTTCCCCACATGGTTTCTCGCTCGAAGCTTGGGGCGATTTCATCGGGCGTGGGATTTGGACCTTTGAACAGGAAGGAGAGGCGGTCAACGTCACCTATGATTGGAAGATTCGGGCGGGGAAACCTTTGCTTCGTAACCTCTCCTTCTTATTAAAACCGGTTTTCTCTGCCAATCATCAATGGGCAATGCGGATGGGGGAGCGTAGCCTGTTACTCGAATTGGCGCGCCGACATGCAAAATCTTCTGCGGAACGCGCCATAATCCCCGCCGCACCGCAAGCAACTAAAATCTCCCCGACTCCGATCCTATTATTTCTCGCAGCGGGTGTGGTCTTGGTTTGGGCGCTGAAACGAAACCAGTGACATTTATTCCTGGTCGCTAATGGAGATTGAGATTAACCCGGGGACAGGCAGGGATAACCGCTTTCACTCAAGCACGAGCCTTAAGGATTAAGCCCATTACCCCACCCCCGATCACCGCTGCGCCAATATTTCCCATCCCCATCACGGTCAACATCGTAAATCGTGTCCCTGCTCCCGGCGCGCCGACGACCCAACCGAATGCTTCCATCATCAGGTTGATGACCAGAAACGCCAACCCGCCTGACAATCCAACCCGCCAAAATAATGACCGGGCAAGAACGTTATCCCGTAAGCCGCGTCCAATGGCCCACGCGCTGATGCCTGCAATCAGAAAGGCGGACGGGACAAAGACCAGGGTAAAAATCCGGTGGATGCCAGTCGAGGTCCCAAAATTGGCAAGCAGAGGCGGCTCGATCACGCTCAGAAAAAGGGCCATGATCAGCACCACCGGGCCAAACCCTGCCATGCCTGCAAAAGCCAGACGCCGGGTTTCGGTTGCCCCGGCTATGCGTCCCATGACAAGACCCCATCCTGCCCCTCCAGCCAGAAATCCGGCCAATGCGGGGACGGCGGCAAAAGTGATGTGTATCGGGAGCGGGTTTTCGATCCGAGAGCCGGGGATGGCCTGATAAATAACACTTCCAACGAGAAACCCAATCGCCAGCCCACCGAAGAGGGTGAGAACAGTCAAGATCGCGCCTTGAAATATTGGTTTTGTCATGGGTTTTCTCCTTAGGTCATTCATGTTGCATCGTGGGGATGTCTAGTTGTTGAATCGCATTCTTATCGTTTCCCGTCAGATTTGATTCGTTTGAGTAAATCTTTTTCAAACGTATCGCCCTTGTTGGCATGGGGAAACGGCGTGGACGGAATCGGGACGCCCAGGAAATGGCACAGCGGTGCCCACCCCTCTTTCACCTCAAAGACTAGCAACCGTTCGGGCGGAACCGTGCGTTTGACCTCTTCATTCCAGGCGTTGAAGATCGCTTTGGTATGTTCCCGGTCACTGATACGACCTTCAAAGAAACGGTAATTCACCACGTCATTGGCAAAGGGGATGGTGAGTAAAGACGCACGTACATTCTTTGAGAACAGGCCCATCAACCGACCCAGTGCCACGATTGGGACAGGCACGCCTCTAAAAATGGTTTTCGCCGCGCTGTCGTACCATTTGTCGGCGTCCCGCACCGTTAGCACTACCTTCGCCTGCGGGTATTGCGCCATGAACTCCCGATAGAACATGCAGGCGGGAAAGTCGGCGGTGGACTGGTAGCCGTCGAAAAGAAATTCGTAGTTCGGCGTTTCACCTGCAACCAGTTTTTCCCATTCTGGCAGATGCTCAGGATGCTTCATTGTCAACTCGAACATGTGGTAACAGGCATCAAAGCCGAGCAGTTCCAGGGCTTTCTTCAATGATTCGGTGCCTGTGCGTCCCAGCCCCGCGCCGATGACTTTCAGTGATTGATCGTTCATTTTGAAATTTTCCTTTGACCAATACCGCGAGGTTTATCTTGCAGTGTGTCCAAAAAATTTTTCAACCCTAAAATGGTTTAAACATCATCAACCACGCAATGATCGTCAGACCCCCATAGCCAATTATGGCGAGACGCATGGGGTTGGCTTTTGCGAGGACGGCGTCGAGTTCCGCGCGGGGGGCGGGGGGTTCGGCGGGCATGTGTTTGCCTTTGATGGCATAGGGCAGACCGGCGAGTTTGCGGGCGAGGCCATAACTCCCGCCGCCGAAGATACCCATCAACGCAATCATCGCAATCAGCAAAACGATGGAGACCCAAATCCATCCCTCGCCCCACCATTTGCCTGTAAACCCGGCAACGACCCCAAACCCCAACAAAGCATAAAGGGAAAGATAAATCCCCCTGTAGGAATTGCCGGATAGTTCCAGCAGGGCTTTGACGCGCTCTAATTCGGTTTCGCGTTTAAGGGCGAAGGCAATGCTGACGGAAACGCCGTGCGAGAGCAAAAAAGCAAAAACAGCAAGGACATGAAAAAATTTAAACCAGGCGTGCATGAATTTCTCCTATTCCAAAGTTGGCCAGGCCGGATAATCCGGGAACAGCCGAAAATGCGCTTCCAACGCGCCCATCACGGCAAGGACAACATCTTCCCGCCAGTGGGGGGCCGCGACTTGGACGGCAATGGGTAACCCGGTACTGCCTTGTTCCACTGCGCGGGCGACCTGCTCCGATTTCTCCCGGCTGTCCGGGCGTTCCGTTTCCTCGCCAGGGCGGACCCGTGTGATCGGGGCCACGCCCGCCGGAAACCCCAACACGTTAAACATCGTAGCCGTGCCCCAAAAATCCGCCAGATTGTTCGTATCCCCATGCCGGACGGGGGGTAACGGCGAGAGCGGACACAAGAGCGCGTTAAATTGTCCGGCGGCCATCGCCCCCAAGAAACGGCTCTCATATTCCAGACGTTTACCCATCAGATTGAATAACCCCTCTGCCGATTGTTTGCGGGCATTTTTGAGCATCCGGCTTAGGCGTCCCTCGTTTCCTCGGGCGAGCAACGCACTGATCACGGGAATCATTGCGTTGGGCATTTTGGTGATACGGACATTTGGAGCCATCAGGGGGATTGGGGCTTCGCCGTTCAGAAGTTGGGAGACCATGGCAAACCCATCCGCACTCACAATGTTGAAAAACAACCGCATCGCCTCGGCAGGGTCCGGGGTTTGGGGCCAGGGTTCGACCACCGCGCCTTGTTGGCGGAGGGCGTCCGCGGCTTCTTGCAGGGCGCGGCGAATGGCTGGGGAGGGCACCCAGTCCCCGATTTGGGGAATCAGCGCCACGCGCAAGCCGCGGATCGAGATGTGTTGGGGGTCGGCAAAAGGCACGGGCGGGGTGAACCCGGTGGGGTGGGCCAGATTGTGGTTGACCATGACCTGAAAGGCCAGGGTCAGGTCGGCGACGTTACGAGCCATCGGGCCGGGTTGGGCCACGATGCCTTCCGCACCTATCGCCGATTTTATCGGGAGCGGATCGCTGGGGAGACGGCGGGCGGTGGGTTTGAGGCCGTAAATGCCGCAATACGCCGCGGGGACGCGGATACTGCCGCCGAAATCTCCGCCCAACCCCAACGGCGCGCCGCCCACGGCAATGTTCGCCGCCTCGCCCCCACTACTGCCCCCCGCGGTGCGCGCCAGATTCCAGGGATTGTTCGTGCGTCCAAACAGGGTATTGTCCGTTTCGATGACACCGAGCGTTTGCGGAACATTGGTCTTGCCCAAAATGATCGCCCCTGCCTGGCGAAAGGCCGCCACCATTGCCCCATCCGCGGCGGCCACGTTCCCTTTCAGCCGTGCAACCCCATACGTGGTGGGTAAACCCCGGACGTGGAATTGATCTTTGATCGTGACCGGAACCCCGTGCAGAGGTCCCAGTTTGTCCCCGCGGGCGCGGGCGGCATCGGCCTCACGCGCTTCCCGGCGGGCTTCTTCAAACCGTGGCATGACAATGGCGTTGATTTTTCCGTGCGTGGTTTCAATCCGGGCGATGTGGGCCTCCACCGCATCACAGGCGGATATTTGACCCGTTTGAATTTGTTGGGCGATTTCGATAGCGGAAAGGGTGGTGAGGTCGGACATGGGGTTTTCCTTGAATGGGATGATTTATGGTTCTACAATGAGGGTTCCCACCATCCCTGCGGCTTTATGCCCGTAAGCGCCGCAATAGAATTGGTAAACCCCTGGTTCGGTAGGGGTGAAGGTCATGATCGTGGTTTGACTGCCAGGAAGTTTGACGTGAATGTTGAGGGCGTCAATGTCAAAGCCATGGGCGTACCCGTCCATGTTGAAGAGTTCCAGGTTTACTATTTGCCCGACCTTGGCGTGAATTTCCGTTTCGGAATATTGCAGTCCGCTGGTTTTTATCGTAATTGCGCCGGGGTGATTGGGAAAAATACTATTTACGGCGAGGAATAAGACAGCCGCCAGAGCACCGATGCAAAAACCACCGAGAAGCCATTTGAGGGATTGTTGGGGGATGGATGAAACCGATTCGAGTGTTGTCATTTCATTTTTCCTGTGTTTTTTACATTTTAAGGAGCTGCCGTCTCCCAGGCGTTACGAAAAGCGTTACGGAACGGGTGAGATGGTTGATGTGCAATTGGTTGACCTGTAAATTCAATTACTTGTCAACCAATCAACCGAGCGCCTTTCCCTAGAATTATTTCGTGGTCGTTGCCGTAGCCGGAAGCGCTTGCAGCGACATCCACACCGCTTTCAACTCGTCATCGGTCATTTTGCCCAACCCCTGCCAGGGCATATAGTCACTCAATTTTTCGCCAGAGGGTTTGGTTCCAGTTCGCAACAGGTTCATGAAGTCCGCTTCCGTCCAGGTGGCGAGTTCGCCGCCTGGGGTGAGGTTTGGGGCGAGGGGTGCGCCGGGTTCGGAAGGCTGTTTGCCCGAGAGGGCCTCGCCGTGGCAAGATTTACACCCGTGGGCATTGACCAGATATTCACCATATTCCACCGTGACACCCATCGCGGGGGCAGAGGGGGGCAGGGTATGCGGAATGGTTTCCGCGTAGAGCAGGTTGCCGAACGCGCCCACTGCATACAGGATTTTGGCAAAGGGTTTGAAATTGCGGGCGCGAATTTCGCGATCCACCGGGGGAACCGATTTGACATAGGCGATAATGCCTGCAAGGTCTGCATCGCTCAGGAAGTAAAAATCGTTTGACGGCATGATGAAGACGGACGTGCCATCGTGTTTGATGCCATACCGGATCGCGCGTACCCAGTCTTCATCGGTCATTGCTGCGCCAATACCGCCTTGGCCGGAAGTCAGGTTGGGGGCATCCACGTATCCCAGGCCAGGATCTTCAAAAAACGGGCCACCGCTCAAATCTTCGCCGTGACAAGCCCGACAGTGTATTTTTGCCCAGTGTGCGCCCACGGCCAGGTCGCCCTCTGCAACAGAGACCGTGAGGGGTGCTGGGGTGTAGGTGTAGGTTTTGTTAAAGCGACTGGTTGTGCTGGCGATCATCCCGCCCGCAGCAAGGGCGATCAGGAGAACCAAACCGCCGAGGACAATTCCGATCCATTTTAAGATTTTCATGATGCATACTCCTTTCGAAAATTATTTGATGTATTTTGATAACTACTCAGGCTTAGAGAGGAAACTTCCCCAAACAAAGGGGAGAAGCGTTTAATAATTACGCGTTCGGCGTGAGAAATTGAAAATAGCCAAACCCGAAGACAAAAAAAATATGGAGGCCAATGGCCATTCCATCCCCGAAGGTTACGTTGAAAATGAACCAGGCGATGGCGTAAACCAAAAGCGAGATGAAATGCAGGATGAAAAAAGAGAGACGGAGTTCCCGGCGCAGGGGGCTATCCGCAGCACGCCCGGCAAAGAAGGCAATTGGAAACAGGCCCAAAAGCAGTGCTCCGGTGTTCTGTCCGAATAAGAGCCATTTGGGGTCGGTTGTCGCTAATCCGCCAGTCTTATAAAACGCGGCAGGCGCAAACAACCAGATGCTTGAAGCAATTAAGAGGGCAATGGCCTGGATATAAAAAATATGCCTGACTTTCATTGAAAATTCTCCTTGCAGGTTTATGCTATTCCGCCGGGGATGTGCCCGACGAAATTTGCATCCAATTTTTCAGAAACGCGACAAGGGCCTCAACATCTTTAAAGCCTTTCCGCTCCCCAGTATGCGGGTCTTCCAAACTCAGCCGCCAAACGGGGGCCTCGCTGGCTACCTCATTCATTTCCTGACGGAGTTGCAAAATGAAGTGGTGGTAGCGAGGGGTGGGAGTTTCAGGTTGGGACATTTCGGAAATTTCTCTGGCAAGGTGTTCCTGAATGTGTGATAATGCCATTCTACAAACCCATCGTTTAGAAATCATTTATTGGAAGTGGCGCGAAATTTTCAAACATAAAGAGGAAGAAGAACTGAGTCGCAAAAAGAAGAAGTCGCGGAAAAAATTTATAACTTCCGCATCTCCTCTCTTCCGCGATTTAAAATCTTCGTGCCCTATGTGTTAAGCAATTGTCTAAAAATAACTTCCCCTTTTGCTCGATGGGGATTGTCAAATCCCGCCCGACCGGATTTGGCAATCCGACACGGGAAGTAATTTCTGGATGTTCATTAAGTTTCTTCTTCGGAGGCAAGGATGCCTGGAAATCTGGAAATCCGTCTGCTTGGTGGTCTGCAGCTCATCCAAGATGGTGAACCGCTCACCGCGTTCATCTCGAACAAAGTCCCCGCGCTCTTTGCCTACCTCGCCGTGACCCAACGCGCGCACCAGCGCGACGCCCTCGCCGCGCTCCTTTGGGGGGAAATGGCCGACGCCGATGCCAAAAACAACCTTCGGCAAGCGCTCTCCAACCTTCGCAAATTCCTCGACTCCTACCTCCTTGTCACCCGCGACACCCTCCAATTCAACCCTTCTGCCCCCCACACCCTCGATATGGATGACTTTGTTCAAGGGACGCACCTCCCTCAATTGACCATTGAGAATTCTCAATTCTCAATGGTCAATTCCGCCCTCGCCCTCTACCACGGCGACTTCCTCCAGGGTTTCTTTGTCCGCGAAGCCCCCGAATTTGAAGACTGGGCCTATTCCGAGCGTGTCCGGCTCCGTGAACTGGCTTTCCAGGCCCTCCAAAAACTCACCGCATATCACCAAAAACGCGGGGCATACCCACAGGCTCTCCAAACTGCCAACCGCCTGCTCACCTTCGACCCCTGGCGCGAAGAAACCCACCGCCAGCTCATGCTCCTCTACGCCCGGAGCGGACAACGCTCCGCGGCCCTGGCCCAATACGAACAATGCCGCCGCGTCCTCGCCAAAGAATTGGATGTGGAACCTTCCGCCGAAACCAACGCCCTCTACGAGCGTATCCGCGCCGCGGGGGATACCTTCCCCAACAACCTCACCCTCCGCCCCACGGCCTTCGTCGGACGCACCGAAGAACTGGAACACCTCGACAGCCTGTTCACCCGCCCGGACAGCCGCCTGATCACCCTCCTCGGCCCCGGCGGGATCGGCAAAACCCGGCTCGCCCTCCAGGCCGCGCGCCACGCCCTACAACGCGGCCTCTTTCTGAGCGGGGTCTTTTTCGTTTCCCTTGAAGGTGTGGATAACCCCGATCTGATCCCCACCGCCATCGCCGAAGCCGTCGGCCTCGCTTTCGCAGGCAACCAGGAACCCAAAAACCAGGTTCTCGCCTACCTGAAAAGCAGGGAAATCCTGCTCATCCTCGATAATATTGAACAACTCCTCGACGGGGTGCCCTGGCTGGTGCAAATCCTCCAAAATGCTCCCCGTGCCCAACTGCTTGTCACCTCCCGCGAACGGCTCAACACGCAATGGGAATGGACTGTGCCGGTTGAAGGGTTGGACTATCCTCCCTCAGATACGCCCCTTGCCCAGGCCGCGGACACTGGCGCGGTCCAACTCTTCACTGCCCGCGCCCAAGCCGCCCGCCCGGACTTCGCCCTCACCCACGAGACACTCCCCACTATCCTCCGCGTCTGCCAATTGCTTTCTGGCACGCCCCTCGCCCTCGAACTTGCCGCGGCGAACATGCGCTATTACACCTGTGCGGAAATCGAAGCCGAAATCGCCCAAAATTTTGATTTTCTGACCGCCAACTTCCGCGACCTGCCCACACGCCAGCGTAGCCTCCGTGCCGTGTTCGACTACTCCTGGCGTCTGCTAGCCCCGCCCGAACAACGCACCTTTGCCGCGCTTTCGGTTTTTCGGGGTGGGTTCACCGCGGAAGGGGCGCGGCAGGTTGCTGGGGCTACGGCCCCCCTTCTGGCCGGGTTGGGAGATAAATCCCTGATCCGCCGGGACGAACAAGGCCGGTTCCATCTCCATGAAATGCTGCGCCAGTATGCCGCCGAAAAATTGGCCGAACGTGCCGAAGAAATTCACCAACAACATGGGGCATATTTCGCGGCCTTTGTGCAACAACGCGGGGCAGCGATCAGCAGTCCCCAACAAACGCACATGTTGAACGAGCTTGCCCACGAGATGGACAACGTACGCGCCGCATGGCACTGGACGATCACGCACCAACCGGGGACCACTCTGCTTCCTTTCATCAACGGTTTGTTCGATTTTTACGAAATTCGGGCGTGGATTCAAGAGGGGGCGGATCAATTTGGCACAGCCCTCAAGGCTTTAAGGCGCGCCTCTGTTCCCGGAACAGAATTGGTGCACATGAAATTGCTCAACCGCCAGGCGCGTTTTCTGCACCGGCTCGGTCAGCGTGTGGAGGCCGAGGAAAATCTCGGAAATAGTTTAGCCCTCGCGGGGGCGGTCAATGACCTCGCTGAACTGGCCCTGACGTATAACTATCTGGGGCTAAACAAACAGACGGCCAGTAATTACCCCGAAGCCCTGCAACTGTATGAAAAAAGTTTGTCGCTCTATGCACAAATCAATGACCCCATCGGCAAAGGGCGTGCGCTGAACAATCTGGGCGTCATTTTGTACCGCATGGGGGAACTGGACGAAGCGCAGAAAAATGTGGAAGCCAGCCTCGCCATCCGGCGCGGGTTAGGCGATCCCAAAGGCACCGCGGATGGCCTGAACAACCTAGGCATTTTGCTCCACGAAAAAAACGCCTTTGCCGAAGAAGCCCGTTTGTTAGAAGAAGCCCTGACCATTTACCGGACGATTGAAGACATCAAAGGTATCTCCACCTGTTTGCATAACCTGGGCGGTGTGTATTTAGCCATGGGGCAATTTTCTGAAGCCAAAGCCTATTTTCAGCAGTCGCTGAATTTGCGCGAAAAATCGGGCGACCCCATCGGCGTCTGTTTCTCGCTCAACAACCTCGGCACCACCGCCCTCCGCATGGGCAACGCACGCGAAGCCGCTTCCTACTACCTCGAAGCTTTACGCATCGCCTGGCAAGGAGCAGAAATCCCCACGGTGCTCGATCTGCTGGTCGGTGCGGGGGAATGTCTATCCTTGAATGGACAAAGCCTCTTAGCCCTGGAAATCCTCGCTTTTGGTCTCACGCAGGAGCAAGATAGCGATACCCGTGCCGAAACCGAGCGTCAAATTGCCGAAATTCGCCTCACCCTCCCCGCCGACGACGCGGCCCAGGCCATTGTTCGGGGACAAGCGCTCCTGTTGGCCCAAGTCGTCAAAATTGCAGAACGCCAACTAACGGAATTGAGTTCAACCTCTGATGCCAAAGCTCCCGAAGAGGTCATCTCCCCGGTCCTCCCAGTGCTATTCCCTGCGTCCCTTGCCCCTACTCTTTTGCCTGTTTCTGCCCCTCCCGCCGTTTCTGGGGGATACATTCTCGAAAACCTGCTCGCCCGCGGGGGCATGGGCGAAGTCTTCCGCGGACGCGACACCCAAACCGGGCAAATCGTCGCCATCAAGCGCTTGCTCCCCCACCTCCTGACTCAAAACCCGGACGCACTGACCCGGTTTCAGCGGGAGGCCGATCTGCTCCGGCAGTTGAACCACCCTAACATCGTCAAAATCATCAGCACCCTCGTTGAAAACGGTGAATACCTGCTCGTGATGGAATACGTCCCCGGCGGCACCCTGCGTGACCTGCTGGACCACACCCCAGTTCCGCCCCTTAACCAAACGATTCGCCTCGCCCTCGAACTCGCAGACGCCCTCGCGCGCGCCCACCATCTAGGCATCATCCACCGCGACCTCAAACCCGTCAACATCCTCCTTGCCGCCGACGGTTCCCCGCGCCTCGCTGATTTTGGGATCGCCCGCCTGATCGGGCAAAACACCCGCCTAACGGAAGAAGGCGCGGCCGTTGGGACCATCGCCTACATGAGTCCCGAAGCCTGTATGGGCGAAGACCTGGACACTCGCGCGGATGTCTGGTCATTTGGCGTATTGCTGTATGAAATGTTGACTGGGAAAAACCCATTTGAATGCGCCCATTACACCGCCACCCTGACCGCCATTCTCCACCAGCCCGCCCTCACCCTCGCGGACACCCATCCCGAGTTGCCTCCTACCCTAACAGGGTTAGTGCAACGCCTGCTCGTCAAAGATCGTGAGCGACGGCCAAACAGGATGCGTCAAATCGCTGCTACATTGGAGCAGATTTTGGTTCGCTGATAACCGTAAATTGTATTACCATGCCCTATGATCCTGTTCCAATGGATCTGGAAAAGTGATCATGGCGTTTTTCTGTACGATAATGGAAGGTGGGTGACATCTGCAGCCTTCACTACCAGTTAAATCAAACGGTGGGATAGTTGGTGGGTGGGGGTTGTGCTCCCAACATTTATGGGGGATAATGGGGGTGAGGTGGGATGAGGAAAAATATGCCCCTTTTGGTCGGGAAAGCCGAGTAAAATCGGCTGCCGATGAGCATTGTACTGTATCTTCCCCTCCCTTGTGAACTTCTCGCAGGCCCTTGGCTCCTGCGGCTGCTTTTTCTCGGCATGTTGCTGCTGAGTTGGACGAGTTACCGCCGGACGTATCCGCAGGGCTGGGGTAAAACGCTCCTCTTGAAAAGTCCTCGTTCCTGGCGTCTGAAGCCGCGCACGCCGGAAGCATATGAGGGGTGTCAAAAGGGCTTAAAGGTGCAAATCTTCCGCCCGCGGACGGACGTCGTGCCGTACCGAGAGACGAAAAGCGCCTGTGGGCGGCGGAAAACCCTGAACACGGCGGGGTATGCGTGCCCTAATCTAGCCTGTGCCTATTTTGCGGTGACGGATGAGGGGTTGCATGCGGTCGTGGGGAACGGGAAACGCGGCCAGCGCCAAGATATTCAGTCCTGGAAATGTCAAGCCTGTCAAAAGAAGTTCACCAGTCGCTTACACACGCCCTTGTATCGGCTGAAGACGGATCCGGAAAAAGTGGTCCTGGTGCTGATGCTGCTGGCGAATGGGTGTGACGTGTCGGTGCTGGTGCGCTGCACGCCGCATGCGGAGGCAACGGTGACCCGTTGGCTGGAGAAAATGGGGGGCGCATAGCCAACGCCTGCATGGCCGTTTTTTCCAGAAACTTGTTTTTCCCTTGCTGCAGTTGGATGAACTGCATGCGCGGGTCAGACGTGAAGGGGTGCAATGGGTATGGGTGGCCTTGGACCCGGTGACAAAAGTCATCCCCACTTTATCTCTTGGCCCCCGGACAACGGAGGCGGCGATGCAGTTTGTGCATCAAGTGGCCCAAGTTTTGGCGTCTGGGTGTGTTCCCGCGTTTACTACGGATGGTTTGCGGGCGTATTTTTATGCTTTGACTGCACATTTTGGCCAGTGGGGCCAAGCCCCTGGTCAACGGACCGCGCATTGGCAAGTTTCGGACGAGCTGCTGCATGGACAATTGGTGAAACGGAAAGGCCAGGCACAGTTTGCGGTGATGCGGATGGTGTGGGGGACCTGGGCAGCCGCGGGGTGGCTCCGCTGATGCGCAAGACCTGGGCGTATGCCCAGACGACCGCCCATTTGCACCTCCATGTCGAATGGTGGCGTGCCTATTACCATTTTGTCCGCCCGCACGAGAGTTTAGGAAAGAAGGTGCCTGGACTGAGACGCCAACGGTTGCGGACGCCAGGGATGGTGGCAGGTTTGACGGGGCGGCTGTGGGTGGTAGGGGAGCTCTTGCGGCTGCCGCTCTGGCCTGCCTTGGCCTGAAAAAGCCTGGTGAGAGGAACTCGCCGGGCTGGTTGGGGGTTGAATAAACTCAATGAAGGCGGGTGTTGATAGTCTGAAAACGCGGTTGGGACGGTGATTTTAGCCCGATTCAGCGTGAATGGGCATTCGCGCATCTTGAAAGGGCTGATCTGAGCCTTCAGAGATTATCCCCCATATCCATTTGGAGCACCCCGTTCCACAAATAGTTATAAAACCTTCTTCACCAATAAAATCTGGTTGGGAATCTTAGAGTTCGGGGAAGATCTGGTGCTCGAGGATTATTGTCAGCCGGTTGTCTCTAAAGAGTTGTGGGACCTTGTCCAGGGGCGCTTGGAAGAGCACGCCAAGAAACAGCATGTACACTCGCCTCGTTTGCATCTCCAACGGAAAAACAGTCGTTATCTGCTTTCTGGTCTTTTATTTTGTCCACGCTGTGGCGGGGCAATGTCAGGTTTTCCAAGCAAAAACGGATATGGGAAACGGTATGATCGCTATGGATGTGGCAACGCGAAACGCAACAAAAGCTGCGATATGCCTGCTTTACCACGCTACGGTTTGGAGATGGCTGTGATCAATGAACTCGTGGAGCATGTGCTTCAGAAAGAAGTAATGACGAAGCTCCTCCATGAATTGGAGACTGATGCCGCAGGTGTGCAGGAAGCGGTGACTGCAGAGCGAGAGGAATACACCCGTCGTTTGACAGGCGTAAAAAAAGCCCTGGATAATATTTCGAGGGCGATTGAAGCGCGTGGGCATAGTGATACGCTGCTAGAACGCTTGGATGTTTTGGAAATAGATAAGGCGAACTTACAGGCGAAATTAGAGGCTTTACAACAGCAGGTGCAGGTTGCTTTGTCTGAAGAAACGGAGGAAGGACTAGATTTGACCGCACAGGATTTGCGGCTGAGCCTACGTGAAGGAACTGATGATGAACGGCGCGATATTATCCGTGGGCTGGTTGAGAAAGTCGTTGTCGATAAATGGGGCAAAATGATGGTAGGGAATATTTGGTTCTACTTTCCCCCAGACAACAAAAACGCCCTGATTTATGAGAATCAGGGCGAAAGTGTGGATATTTGGAGGCGGTCCCGACGGGTATCGACCTAACTTCAAGTAAATTCGGGGAGACAGAAATTTTGTCGGTCAGACAGTGTCTTCAGAAAGAAACTGAAGGGGAAAATTGGAATGTTCAAATCACTTAATGAGTGATTGGCTCGATTTTAGCTGAAGTCGTGTAAGAAGGCAAGCCTTTGGTTGCCATCAAAACAAATCCTTCAAGTTTTGGACAGGGGCATAATACCCGGCTACGATCATCGCCTCAAGAACCTGCTGGCCTACCTGCAAAGAGAGAACATTTTTCTCCACGGCTTGATAGAGAATCCCAACAGTCCCAAGTACCGGGATCTTAAATTGCATCGCTACTTGCCGCGCTTTGCGATCATCGCTGGCAAAGACACCATGGCGATGAAAGGCAACTGCGAGACAAGAAACTTCACCAAGCCCCAAACTGTGGGGCAGTTGGATGATCCATTGTTCCTCTTGCCTGGTTAGTGTCTCAATGGGCAAATCTTGCCAATATCCCGCCAAAGCTTCAAACAAAATAGCTCCTGCTTGATATTCCTTGAGCACAGCTTCGGTCGTGCAAACCTGTCCAGACCAAAGCTGAAATAAAATTTCGGGATGTTTGGCAAAAGCAAAGTTAGTCAGAATGGTGTTATCAAGAAAGATCGGGTTGGTCATGCGACGCTTCCCACTGTTGATAGCTTTTCAACTCATCTAATACGCCTTCTGGACTTTCAGGGTCAGTCAAGACAGGGACATCCAGACGTAGGAAGCGCGTCCGTAAATCAAGCCAGGGCAACCCGAGTAATTCAGCAGCCCGGGCAAGACTGATCCCCTCCTGAAGATAATAGGCCAGCACATAATCGTATTGGGTCTGGGGTCCCTGGAGGGTTTCAAACGCGGCCAGCGAAAGACCTTGTACCAGATCAACTTCTAATTTGTGGGCATGAAAGCGCATCACCGCCCGCAGAATCCGATAATCGATAATATCCATAATGGCGGCTTCGGGTTGCCCATGGCTTTCAATGATGGCGGTCTGTCCACGCTGGACGGCTTTCAACACCTGGCGCGTCTTCCGGGCCAAGTCGGTCTTGGGGATATATTGCAGAAATTCCATTTTAACGCTCCAGGATCAATTGTAAAATGTGTATATTATGTATTTTACGGAAAGGAGAGACTCCTGTCAACGGCTTGATTCTTTTTCCAAACGATACTCACCAGAAGATTGATTTGAGTTGCTCCCAAGAGGAAATGCGCATAAGATAGCTTCATCCTCTTTGTAGATGGCTCTCCTATGCTGATTTTTCTCCCTCTCCTCCAAACCTATGCGTGGTGTTTTTGGGGTATCCTCAGGAAATTTACACGCCCGATAGCTGAAAACATAGAAACTGGGGCAGTCCTGGATCTAACGCGCTCGCGTAGTGCTCTGTTGCTTGAAAACGCTTTTCTCCGGCAGCAACTGATTATTCTTGAAAAACAAAACCCTCATCCAAAAATCACCATACACGACCGCTTGAAACTACTCTTCCTGGCAAGGTTGCTGCCAAATTGGAAAAGTCTCCTGCGGATTGTCCAACCAGAAACGCTGCTGCGTTGGCATCGCGAGCTCTTTAAGCATTTCTGGAAGAAGAAATCAGGGACGAAGCACCACCCCAGAAAAATTTCTGAGGATACAATCGCCCTGATCCGGAAGATGGCCGAGGAAAATCCTCAGTGGGGTGCGGAACGCATCAGGGGTGAGTTGCTCAAATTGGATATCAAAATTGCCAAACGCACGATTCAGAAATATCTCCCGAAAGATCGGCGCTTCCCTGGACAAACTTGGGCGACTTTTTTGAAGAACCATGCCGAAGATATTTTCGTGTGTGACTTTACGGTGGTACACGATCTCTGCTTCCGTCCCATCTCTCTATTGATTGTCATGCACCTGGCCACCCGTCAAATCAAACATTTCAATCTGACCCGAAACCCATCAGATGCCTGGATGGCGCAGCAGATGCGTGAAATCAGTGCCTGGGGTGACGGTCCCCGGTTCTTGATTTGTGATAACGATGCTGTATTTGGAGAGGCCTTTGAGGAAACTGCCATGAGGATGGGCACGGAAGTCGTTCACACCCCGTTTTATACCCCGCAGGCCAATGGGCATTGTGAACGTTTGGTAGGGAGTGTTAGACGCGAATGTCTCGATCACATGCTCATCTTCCATGAAAGGCAATTGCGGCGTGTGGTGAAGGAATACACCACTTATTACAATCCTGCGCGCCCGCATCAGGGGATCCGCCAGAAAATTCCGACCAAATTTAATGACAATGCCCTCTCTTTGGAAAAAGCGGAAAGGCAAACCTTGTTCGTGTCTCCGTTATTGAACGGTTTGCACCACAGTTATTCTTGGACAAATCCACCCGTCTGAAAAATCATCCAAGAAGCAAGTTGGGAAGATTCGTCCGGGAGCTAACCCCAGGCGTTTTTCGGATTCCTGGTGACTGAAAACGTATCTCAAATAGAGAAAATTCTGAAGCGTTTCCACGAAATTCGGTAGAAATAGAAAGCGGCCACATCGAATTTTACATCGATGTGGCCGCTTTTTTGGGTTGCGATCTGGGCGGATGGAGTAAGTAGTCAGGACACGAGCGTACTTTCCCCTTCCTCACGTTCATATCGGTTCATCCCCTGCGCCACAACCTGCCACACTTGGCGCACGATAGGCAACATCGAAACCACCCACAAAACATACGCCGTCCCATGCAATAACCCATAATAAGGCTGGAGAAAAATGCTGGCCCATAAGAAGGCTCCCCCCAAATTCACGGTAATCAGACTGAATAAATTCCCCCCTAAGCGCGTGGGCGCGTCCGGCAGAAACACCCGGCGGAAGAAATATGGGATCAGCGCATACCCAAATTGCAGAACCCATCCATATATCAGCGCTTGCGGCGCGTTTTGTTCGATCCCTGCCCCAGGAAAGCCCGGCACCCCCAAAATAATTAACGGTGCAACCATTATGGGGGCGAGAATCCAAAAATATGCAAGAATGAGGTGCCACAGACCGGGCACCCAAGCCGCTCTGTCGCCCCACAAGGGTTGGATCACGTTCAGCAATAACCAGATGGTGGCCGAGAGATGCAGCACCAATCCGGGGACAGTGAAGAACAGGCTCCCTGTCCATGGCCCCAGCACCAACCCCAGCGCACCGATCGTCATCATCCAAAAAATGAGGGGTAACGAGCGCGGCCAGGCCAACGGATGCCCGGCAAAATGCGGATACAAATCTACCAGCAGTCCGGCAAACACCAGGGACATCAGCCCCCAGTTATTCGCGTGGATATGCACCTCGACGGGCGTCTTGATCTGGAGGACATTGCCCCACCCTAACCATAACCCGGTCCCTACGATGATCCCTAACAGGAAATACGCCAACCCCGCCAGATAAAACTTGCGCCCCGCGCGGGAACCGTGCCCTGCCTGGGTCGGGGAGGGGGCCTGTTCCCCGGACGCGGCGCGCAACCTGTACAACTGGCACCCCAAGAGGGTCGTCGCAATGAACACCAATGTGCCCCCAGTAAAGATCAGATACACATGCATCATCGGTATCCCGATCAACAGGATCACCAGCCCGGTATTGAGCGTCGCCCAAATATCCCACCGGAAGGCCGGACGCGCGCGCCGGGCGCGGTGGGCCACCAAACCCGGTAAAATTCCAAACATGATCTGGGTTAACACCCCCAACGTGACGAAATGCACGCGCAACCAGCGCAACCCATTGAACCAGGGCATCAGATCATAACTGGTCAACGCCGCATCCAACGCGGCCAGACCGGCCACCAACAAATACAAAAAAGCCATTAAAAGATAAGGGATAGCCATGACCAACTCCTTGATTTATGGAACGAGAGTAGAAACCCCTATGCCAAAGGTATAAACCAATTCTCCGCCGAAATAACCAACCGCGACCACCAATGCGACCCCGACCAACTGGATGACCGTATGCAGGGCTTGTTTGCCGGGCGTGTATTTACCCCGGTTACGGGCATAACACACGGCCTGAATGCCAAAGATTACCAGGGTGGTGATACCAATGAACTTATGAGTATTTAACGTCGCCAGGGCCAGGCTATCCATCGGAACTGCGCGCGCGGCAAGCAACCCAGTCACGAGCGTTACCAATGTGCCAGCCAGGCCGAGCAGTAACGCATACCAGGCGGCCTCGGTGAACGCCTTCCCTTTCCAGAGGCGTCCGGCCCAGTCCAGGGCAATGTAACTGAGCAACAAAGCAATGGGAAAATGAACTACAAGGGGATGAAGGTTAGAAGACATCGGGAACTCCTTTCGAGATTATTTTAGTGGGGCTGGTACAGCTTCCAGTTTCATTTGGAGGGCACCTACCCCTAACAAAATGGTGGCGGCCAGAATCGAAACCCCACCTACCAGAACCAGATAAAAGGGTAACCCTAAATAGACCTCCCCTAAAATCCCCAAGGGCATTAACAAACCAGCCAGGGCCAGCCCAGAGACCCAACGGGCCAGACGGGCCGGGATAGGGAGTTTGACCAGCAAGAAACCAAAAACGATATTCAAGAAAGAGAATAGATTCCCATGCACATGGGCCAACCGGGCTTCAAAGTGAGTGCCAGTATTGTAGGATTCTATCCAGGCTTCTTTCCCTGGGGCAAAATCGCGCAGGTAGATCAGGATAAAGCCATAGACCATAAACGCGGCCATCACCCATAGCCCCACGCTCATGTTCAATCTTCCAAATGGTTGAGTTTTCATCTGGCGCCTCCATTAATGCTCGCCACGATGCGTGCCGAGAAAAGCCAATTGGGTCTTTGCATCCACGCCTCGTGTTGCGCCTTCGGGTACGACGATGGTTGCCCCGGCTTGGACGGAAAAATGTTCGCCATTGACGATCATCCATCCCTCCCCATCCAGGAAATGGTACACAGCCAGGGGCGCAGGATGGGATGGAATTTTCTGTCCGGGTTCCAACCCCACAAGCACGGCTTTGAGTTTATCCGTAGCGACCAGAGGGTAAGGTTGGGGTTCTTCTTGGGAAAAGACAACCTTTTCCTTCCAGTCAGAAATCAGGATCGGGTTCATAAATTTACTCCTTTTCATTTGAGAAAATAATCTGGAAAGGTCGGGAAATGGCCTGCCTGGGACAAATCCGCTCACAAAGCCCGTGATATTCACAAACTTCGGGATGGACAAGCGTAGCTTTTCCTTGTGCGAGAGCGAGCGCCCCGGTTGGGCACACCCGCACACACAATCCACACCCATCACAGCGCGCGGGCAGGATTTCTGGCACAGGGTTTGTCAATGGCAGGGATTCCATAGGTTTATTCCAGTGTCTCCTAGCATACCCCCATGGCTTCCCCCATTCCACGACTTAAGTCGAATTTACGCGATGAATTTTCTGTAACTACTCCCCACAAAGTACAAAAAGCCACAAAAAGGGTGGGAGGATGTACATCCTCCCACCCTTTTTTTCGAGAATCCTCAACATTTTCTATTCTCCGCCCTGCGCCAGCTTTTGGAGACGGTCCGCGTCCAAAATCCGAATCTGATGCCGGGAAACCTCAATCAACCCCGCTTCAACCAGTTTTCGTAAAGCCCGGTTGAACACATCCGGCACCGTTCCCAGCCGGGCCGCCTTTTCCGCCTGGGTTGCCCACCGCCGTCGCTGGACGGTATCTGCCTCCGCCTGCTCCAACAAGAAACGCGCCAACCGTCCTTCCACGGGACGCAGAGAAATGTCTTCGACCAGGGAAATCATGTGGAGCAAGCGCCCAGCCAAATCTTGAATGACCATGCGGGCCAGGGGAGGATGCGTTTCGAGAAGCTTGAGCATTGTTTCCCGTCGGATCAGCCACACCGTTGAAGGCTCCAACGCCATTACCGTGGCCGGGTTCGGCGCGTCGGTGAACACACTCAACGCGTTGAACGTTTCCCCCGGCCCAAGAAAATGGAGCACCTGTTCCCGCCCTGTCCGCGCCAATTTGAACACCTTCAACCACCCGGTTTCGACCAGATACAACCCCTGACAGGGATCACCTTCCAAAAAGATGATCTCATCCCCCGTGTAGTCCCGGCGGAGGGCATAGCGCGCAATCTCCTTCCGGAGCGTCTCATCCAGGTGGGAGAAGTAGGAGATCTTCGCCAGGAGCGTGAGCAATGCGGAAGAAACAGGCTGTGAAGACATATACACTCTAATTGCCAAAGGTTTTGACGCGCGGCCAGACGTTTAGGATGAACGCCCCTACACCCACAAACTCGGCCAACCGCCCGATGAAAAACAGCCCGGAAATACTGGGGAACACGACACTTCCCACCACCAAAACCAGCCCCAGATTAAGCAACCCAAACGCCACGCCCACAAAGGTTTCGTTCCCTCTTTTGGGTTCCTGAGCAAAGCGCGGCAAAATCCAAAACGCCGTCCCCATGATCAGTTGCAGAGTCCAGCCAAATAATAGAAATTCAATATGCAGGGGAAGCAAACGCCAGGTCATAGGGAACAGGTTCGTCCCTTTTTGGATCAAGATCAGCGCGCCGAAGGTAAAGCCGAATAGGAGATAGAGCAAGGCCGCGCGGATCAACCACACACTCAAGCGAGGCACTCTACCGCTCCTTAACCCGGTTCCAGGTATTCACCACAAACAACGCCCCCGCGAACCATTGCAAGACGGCAGAGGCCACCAGGAGCCAACCCCAGATCGGTTGAGGGGCAAAGGGGTGCACGGGTTCAGCAAGCACGCGTAAGAGCAAGCCCGCATTGAGACAACCATACGTCAGCCACGCCAGCCGCTCACTGCCACGGGGTTGCTCTTTCGAGGCTTTGGGAAACATCCAAAAGACCATCCCAAAAATCAGTTGGGCGACGAACCCAACCATGAACAGGTGGAAAAAGAGCGGAGTTAGCGTATTGAAAAAAGCAGGGAGTTGGAGAGGCCCACGCGCCGCCAGCAACGTTCCTGTGAGCAAAGCGGCGATAAAACAAACCAGGGAAGTGCGGATAAACCAACGAGTAACGGGGGGCATCTCAACGCTTTCCCAATAACCTGTTCCTGCTCGTAAGCTGTCCTATGACATGCCGCCCCATCCCCAAAAACACCACCAGCCAAACCCCCAGGGCCAAAAACACAAACCCTTTCGGAAGCGCCATGAGAAAAGGCAATTCCAATGCTTGCGATAAGCGAAACGTACACACCGTATACATCCCCAACGGGAAGACCATCCCCCAATACTGCGGATCGTAGACCAGCGGGTGGCGTCTAATCACATGCCTCCAGACCCCCAGGATCACGAGCCAGGGAATCCACCACGTACCGGCGGCCCAAAAGAAGAGGGTGAAGCCCTTTAGGAAAGGGAGGAGTTCTTCGAGTAGAGGCCAGCGGGCAGCGTTCAAGATCAGCGTCGAACCAGCCAGGGTCGTAATCGCGACCGCGCCCATGTTGATCCAGTACGGAGGGGTAAGCGCGGCAGTAGGGAGTTCCAGGAAAGTAAACCGGTAAAAAATGAGGGTGATGATGCTCAGGTAAAGCATACAGCCCAACAGGAACATGACGAGGGTGAAAAAGAGTAATAGGTCATGCCCCTGTGTAAAGTACGCGGCCAGCAAGGTTCCCAAAATCGAGACGGATTGGGTGGCAACTGTGGCGATCAACCACGCGCCGTTGATCCCCGCTTCCAGGCTGGGTTTGTTTTCCCGCACAGTGACGGCGGTAAGAAACGCGTACATAATCACCACCCACAAGGCGATCCCCAACCCCCACAGCCACACCCCCCACACCGCCTGCTCCGCCACGATGATCAACTGGCTACCCAACACACACGTCCCCGCCACCAGGGTGAAAAAGCCCGGTGCGCGGGCATGGTTGTTCAGATCAGCGACGATGTTGGGGAAATAGAAGAACAAACGGGCGAGCGTCATCCCCCACAAGATGAGATAAGCCGCACCATTGATGATCAGCAACCCCCAGGCAATGGGTTTCATCTCCAATATAAATGCCGCAATTGAAACAATCCCTGTCGCCATGACCAGCGCGAAATAGCCGGGGAAAAGGTTCGCGAGGTTATTTTTCCAACCCATACAAATACCACAACAGCCCGCCATTCAATCCCAGACAAACCAGGCTCGCCAGTGCGGCAGGGAGCAGAATCGCGGTGTCACCTCCCAGAAAAGCGTTCATGGTGGCTGTAAAAAGCCATAATTGCAGAATGATGATGATGACGACCAGAAATAATATCCCCGAGGCAATCGCCATCCGTTGCGAACGGGCAAAACGGGAACGTCTTTTCATACCGTTCTCTCCTCGATGCCCACCGCGTACACCATATCCCCGCGCACTTCCAGAATCACGCGGGCAAGCGGCCGGCGCGGAGGGCCAGCCAGAGGGCGTCCAGTCAGCAAATCGAAAACCCCGTGGTGGCAAGGACAGTGCAGTTCGCCTTCGTCCACGGCGGGGATGACCGGGCAAGTCAGGTGCGTGCATTGCTGTTCGTAGGCGACAAAGGTGTTTTCATTCACCCGTACAAGCAGACGCGCCGGGCTGTCTGGGGGGTATTTGAACAGGAGCGAGCCGCCCACCGGCAGATCATCCACGCGGGCAATCGCCATCTCCTGGGGTTCGGATTGGCGAAGGCGCAGGACATGTTGAACCAAAAACAGAAACTGTCCGGCGGTAAACGCGCCACTGGTTAGCAGTAAAAATTTGATGAACTCGCGGCGGGAGATGTATTCATCCTGCGGCCAGTCAATGGGGAAATCCTGCCGCCAGCGCGGTTGGTTTTCGAGGGGTTTCCCATCTGGAGGGAGGGTCAGTTGGTCAGAGTTTTGTTCTGTCATCTGTTAAGGCTCCACAAACAGATTCGCAAACAGCAAATCTTCCGGTTTGGCCATCGCTTGTGGGTTGGGATGGGTATAAAGCGCATCTACAATCGCCACCAGATTAACAGGCCCATCCACCGGAACCATCATGTTCACTTTGGTCGTGATGGTCTGGCGCCCAAACTGGAAGGTGTTGATAGGTTGAGAGCGAGGGCGCAAACGTTCGATCTCCTCCCGTGTCCCGTAGAATAATGCCTGGCTGGGGCAAACCGATGCGCACATGGGCTTCAACCCAATCGAAGTACGGTCATAGCACATGTCGCACTTCATCATCAGATTCATGCGGGTGTTCATTTTAGGCACGCCAAAAGGACACGCCAGCACGCAATTGTTACAGGCAATACAGCGCGGCTTGCGCGCCGTCTGCACCACCCCGTCCGCTGTCCGTTTGATGGCATCTGCCGGGCATACTTCCGCGCAGGTCGGTGAGTCGCAGTGCATACAGATCACCGGGGCGGTTTGCGGGGACAGGTTCCGGTCAATATAATCCAGTTGAATCATGGATTGGCCTTTGTGCGTGTCACATTCCGTACACGCCTGCACACAAGCCTGGCAACCGATACACCGGGCGGGGTCAATGAAAAATTCTTTAGGGGATGCTTTAGCCATAGGCATTATTCTCGGTGGCCGTGTGTAAATCAACCACTCTGTTCAAATCCAAAGCCCGGATTGCGTCCACCGCACACTCCCACGCGCTTTCGTGACACAAGCCGGACATCCGGGCATCTTCATACGCGGCCTGCGCCGCCTGCACACACGCCTGCCGCACTGCCTCTGTCCATTGGTTAGAATATTGCTGGTTATTCATCATCATTCTCCTGCCTGTTTCTTTATCATCTGAATAACCGCTTCAGAAATCCACAATCCGGCCTGCTGTAATGTTCGTAAGGATTGCTCAACAGATTGAATCAATCCTCGCTCTTTAGCAAGAATCAGAAGGGCTCCCGTTCCAATCGTTTGCAGGCCAAGAGACCGGGCGCATTTTTTTGCCTGCATATCGTCCAAAACTGCTGTGTAATCATTATGCTGGAGAGCAAAACTCAGGACTTCCGTTTCGCCCATTCCCAAATCCCAACGGACAACATCTGGCAGTGGTTTAATGGTTACTTGCTTAAGCCAGCTCAATCCTGGCAATTGTTGAGCGGCCCGATCAAGGTGAGAACCATCTAGAATTTCCTGCCAGACTGCATCCGGTGCAACGATCTCAGTAAATAACTCTGGCAAGATCAACGCCAGATCACTGTTGCATAATAAGATGAGTGGGGAGGCATTAAGGATGACTTTCGCCACGGGCATATTGCAATTCCTCTTCCAAAATCGCAGGCGTATATTGCATCGCCGAAACCTCATACGAAGCCAACAGCCTTAGAAAATCATACCGGGAAAGACCGGCGATTTCCGCCGCCTTATCCTGGCTGATTATGCCTGCTTCGTACCACTTCACCACCGCCGCATATTTCATCTCCCGCACGAACTCTTCCGGCGTTTTTCGCAGTGCAGAAAACGCCGATTCGGGTAATTCAACAGGGTAGGTTTTAACGCTCATCACACACTCCTTTCAGGTTTGGATGCTTTCCTCACCCGCACCGCGCACACCTTGTATTCCGGGATTTTCGAGATCGGGTCTTGCGCGGCGATGGTCAACTGGTTGGCAGATTGTTTGCCCGGCCAATGATAGGGGATGAAGATCGTGTCCGGGCGGATGGTTTGGACGACCAGGGCACGGAGCGTGACCTGTCCCCGCCGGGTTTCCGCGGTGACCCAATCGCCATCCGCCACCCCCACCTTGTCCGCCAGAGCTGGGTGCATCTCGATACGCGGTTCCGGGTAGTTGTCCACCAGGGGGCCGATCCGCCGTGTTTGTTCGCCGGAGAGAAACTGGCTGACCACACGCCCGGTCGTCAGCATGAGGGGGTACTCCTTGTCCACATCTTCTGTGGGAGGGGTGTATGTCGCAACGTTGAAGCGCGCTTTACCATCGGGGAAATAGAAGGGGCCGGTGCCCCGCGCGACCGGGTTCCACGATTCCGGCTCGAACAGGCGCGGCGTCCCCGGATGATCGGGATCGGGACACGGCCAGAATACGCCATGTTGCCGTTCGACCTTTTCATAGGTGATGCCGGAATAGTCCGCCACGCCGCCTTTGGAGGCCACGCGCAGTTCCTCGAAAATTTCCGCCGGGCCGGAGAACGCCATCCCCTTTTCCCGCCCCATCGCCTGGGCAATATCCTGGATGATGCGCCAATCCTGGCGGGCGTCGCCGGGGCAATCTACAGCTTTGTTGATCTTGATGACCCGTCCTTCCGCAGTGGTCACGACGCCTTCGTCTTCCTCATGCAACGAGCCGGGGAGGACAATATCGGCGTAGCGGGCCGTTTCATTGAGGAAGAAGTCAATGGCGACGTAAAACTCCAGCTTTTCGAGCTGGGCGCGGATGAACGCATTGTCCGGGAGGGAGACGAGGGGGTTGAAGCACAGGGAAAGCAAGCCTTTGATCTCGCCCCGGTCAATTTTGCGGAAAATTTCGTAGGCGTCCACGCCCGGCTGGGGTAACTCGTCGGGGGAGATGCCCCACACCCCGGCCACGTAGGCGCGGTGTTCGGGGTTGGCGAGGTCGCGCGCGCCGGGGAGCTGATCGCATTTCTGCCCGTGTTCGCGCCCGCCCTGGCCGTTCCCCTGCCCGGTGATGGTGGCGTAGCCGCAGTTTTTCCGGCCAATCCGCCCGGAAGCGAGGACGATGTTGATGGCACCCAAGACGTTTTGCACGCCGTGGCTGTGGTGTTCGATGCCCCGCGCGTGCATCAGGAAACTGGTGCGCGCGGTTCCCCACCATTCGGCGGCCTGGTGGATGGCTTTTTCGGCGATGCCGGTCACCTGCGCGGTGCGGGCGGGCGTCCATTCTTTGACATGGGCCGCCACCGCCTCAAACCCGACCGTGTGGTTTTCGATGAAGGGGTGATCTAGCCAGTCGTGTTCGATCATCAGGTGCAGGATGCCGTTGAACAGGGCCACGTCCCGCCCCGGTTTGACCGGCAAGAACAGGTCACACGTCCGGGCGATGGGGGTGATGCGCGGGTCTACGACGATGATCTTCGCCCCGTTCTCCCGCGCCTGCCAGACGTAATCAGTGGTGATGGGCGCGCACTCCGCCACATTCGCGCCGCTGATCCACACTACCTCCGTGCCGGGGATGTCGCTCCAGGGGTTGGCGGCGCGGTCTACCCCAAACGCTTTCTTATTCCCCGCCGCCGCGCTGACCATGCACAGCCGCCCGTTGTAGTCAATGTTGGCTGTGCGGAGCGCCATATGAGCGAACTTGCCCATCAGGTAGGTTTTTTCGGTGGTCAGGCTGGCGCCGCTGAGCACGGCAAAGGCATCGGGGCCGTATTGCGTTTGAATCCGGGTGATTTCATCGGCTACGCGGCGGATGGCCTGCTCGTAAGGCATGGGCTTGAACCCGCCGGGGGACGCGGCGTCCCGCGCGTAGGCGTGGAGCAGTCGGTCGGGGTGCGCGCCCTGCAGGTAGCGTTTGACCCCTTTCGGGCAGAGTTTGCCCTGATTGAAGGGGAATTCGTACCAGGGTTCAAAGCCGATCACTTCATTATTTTTGACTTTGAGTTGAATACCGCACTGTTGGCCGCAAAAACAACAGTGGGTTTTGACGATTTCATCGGGTTCGACGCCTGTATCGAGCCGGACGCCGCGCGAGTAGGCGAGGGTTGGACCAAAGGGGTCGGGAGGGATTTCAATTTGTATCAGGTCTTTTTTCATGGATGAAAATTCTCCGCGTCTTCTTCACCCAAGGGCCCCTCCCCCATGCCGGGGTTGACGTAGCTAGGGGAACCGGGGTACGCAGACACCGCCATCGATACACCGCCCCGCGCAGTCTGCCACAACCGCCCCTGTACGAGGGCGATCGTCGCTCTCCGGCAGGGCGGACAAATCCATTGGTAGTGTTCAACCGACGAATCCGGCATCTCATACCGGTAGCCAAGTTCTTGTTCAACTTGAATGAGATCATGGACGTGCATCAGGGAAGTAAATGGTTGTCCACACCGGCGGCAATGGGCAGGCTGTTCTTGTTTCCCGACATCTTTGTAAAAACGTACCCCCAGTTGGGCTGGACGTTGGAAAATGTGAAAAAATTTTCCGAAAGGCAACCAGAGAAAGGTGGCGATCACGGTGATGGCGTGCAGGATGGCAATGAAGTCGTAGGCGTAACCCTTCAACCAGGTATAACTGGCGGTGAGCATCAGCCCACTGATACTGACGGCGAAGAGGAGAATGAGCGGCAGGAAATCTTCGGTGAACAATTGCAGGGCCGCCGCGCCTTCATCCCGCATCCGGCGGCGCATGGCCAGCATCACGCCTGCGATCACGATGAAGGACGACCACACCAGCCCGTGAAACATCATAAAGGCCATAATCGAGTCCACCGGGAAAGTGAAGGCAGGGAAGCCAAACACAAACGCCTGGTATAGTTGAATATTATCCGGGACAGACTCAAAATGAAGCCAACCAAAGACGAGGGGAAAGGTGATCCCGATGGCGATGATGCACCCCCACATGATCAACAGATGGGTCGCGCCGCGCATTCGGTCGCGGGCGACGATAAATCGGTTGATTAAAATATCGTTGAACACATATCCCCCCCACCCTTTCAAATTTTGCAGGATATACCCCGGCTTGAGAAAGACCTGCCAGCCGCGCTTCCAGTACATCGCCGTCGGGGGGCGCTGAAGCCACATGGCATAGCGGTAGGTCAGGCCAAAGGTAGCAAACAGGACGGAGGCGGTATAGGCGACCAGGGCGGCATCGAAATGGGCCAGGTTGCGGGAACCGATCCAGACCAGTAATCCTAATAAGAGGGTCGTGCCTGTACCCCACGCTGTCGCTTTGGTAACTTCTCGGCTCATGGGTTAGCTCCGTTGAGGGGATTGAGAAACTTGAGGTCACATTGGATTGCCCTCATCATACCATGCCCCCCCGATTATCTAAAGATTTTTTCTAGCAATTACCCCCGCTAAAGTAGAATTTAGCCCGAACAAAAGGCAGGATGGAGGGATATAAATCTCTCCATCCTGCCTTTTTGGGGATTTTTTGTATTACCCCTGAGTAGTTACCGTCAATAAACCCGGCCAGACTTCTGCAACAGGCGGGATTGGTTGGTAATATGCGTGCGTAGCACATCCCTGGCAAAGCCTCAGATGATCCTGATAAATTTCCCGTTCGTTGATAATTTCCTCGCCGCACAGATCACATTGAACGCGCAAACCTGGGCGGCTGAGAATTTCTCGAAGGGGCTTGGTGAGGGCCACCTCTTGAAAGGTGAAAAGCTCATCCACTGGCATTTGCTGGTACCCTTCCAGTTGGGCAAAGTAATGGCGATGTTCGTCTGGCGCATATTTCCAGGCGCGCTCGCGGACATTGGCACGAGGGGCCAGGCGCAGGGCACGCTCGGTTTTTACCTCAATAAACGTGGCGGCGATTTTTCCATAGTCCTCAATCCGCAAGGTCCGGTGGCCGACAGAACAACCGGTAGCCACTTCGATCCCGTCGGCAAAACAGCCATCTGTTTCGAGGATGATCAACAAGCCTTTGTCTTTACGCGGGAGGGCGAGGCCGAGTGCAACCGCACCAGCCAGCCCCATACGCGTCCCCAACACCTGCCGGGGGCAGAGATGGGTATGGCGGGAAGAAGAAATTTCGAGGAGGGTTTGTAAGTTGGACATAGAGAAATCATTGAACCGGGATATTTGCCTGGAATTTTATAGGGTTGGTTGTCAGTTTATCTTGCTGGGCCATTTCCTCATCCAGAGAAAATACCAGCATCCACACTGCAATTAAACCATAAAATGCTTGCGCGCTGAGTTGCGAGGCATAGCCTCCGGCCACCAGCAAGAGAATAACCCAGCCTAATATCTGCTCCTCGCGGAACACCTTCAAAAGCGCGAGGCTGGTTGCCCACAGGCTTACGACATAGAGCGGCCAGGGCAGGAAAAGCGTCAGCCCCACCGACCAGATGGAGAAAATGCCCGCCATCGCGGGGACGGAGAGGAACATCCCCGTAAAAACCAGGGCGGGGAGCGCGGCCAGGAGCCATTCCCGCCGGGTGGCACCCCTTCCGGCAACCCATCCAAACCCTAACCCGCTCAAGACGACCAGGAGCTCCCCAAAATTAAAAAATGTCAGGGCAAAGGCAGGTGGCCCTGGCAGATGGAGCGTTTCATACACCGCCGGAATCAATTGGTACAGACTGCTGATCATCAACGCCAGGATGGGCAGGTGGAGCCAGAACTGCCGCCGGGTGCGCCAGAAATTTATGGCCAGAGCGATCAGCAAAAGGGCATGATTCACCACCGCCAGCCAGCCCACCGCGGGGATGAACAGAAAGAGCAGACTCAACCCGCCAAGCCCTCCCAGAGTGAGTGGGAAGACGCGGTTTCGACGGGTTTGCCATTCCTGCCAGGCTACCCACCCCAACGCGGCCAGGGCCAGCAACCCGGCCAGGGTAGATGCGCCCTGCCCAAACACCGCCACCCCCTGATAGGCCGTAATCCACGCGGGGGACTTGGGGATGAACACCCCCGCGCGGGTCAGCGTGCGGGTGATCAGCCAGTCGAGAAGCGCGGCAAAGGTCAGCCAGCGAAGGAGAGGGGGGACTTGGTTATTCATTGGGCAGTTTGGCGGCGATGATGCCAACGGACATCATGAACACGACCAGCGCGCCGATGATGATCCAAAAGATAAGCGGGAAACCTGTATCTGTTGGCGTCACGGTCTCGGAGGGTTGGACGAGGGTTACAGGGCGTTCCAACTGGAGCGAGACCCATTGCGAGGTAGATTTTTGCCCGTTACGCTCTTCGTGTTCCCCATCCCACGCCGCGAAAGCGATAGAATATACTCGTCCAGGTAGGAGTTGGATGTCCTCATCTTCCTCTGAATCCAACGTACGGGTGAAGATGACTTGCCATTTCCCATCTGCCCAGGTACCGTATCCCTGGACATTTTGGCCCTCCGCACCCTGAGAAGTGAGGGTCCCAAATCCTCCGGCGATGATGTCTTCGACTGGGGATTGGAGGGCACTGGCGAAGAGGTTTCCAGCGGCCCGCGCCGGGACATAGTTGAGGTCTTCATATTCCTCGATTGTGGAGGCGGCTCCCGCCTCGGTGTTCGCGAAGGTATAACCATCTACGTACATATCCGGGTAGGTGGTATCTACATCCTGGTGGGCGGCCATTTTCGCGTTCCAGTCAGCTTTCCAATGCCAGATGTTGACGTTGCCCCCTGCCTGCCCCATACAAAAATAGGGTTGCGTCTGAATAAGCGGGAACTGGACGGCTACCGCATCCCGGAAATCCTGCACACGTACATTTTGGTCGTTTTGAGTAATATCTTCCCATTCGACCAGGATGGCGATTTGTTCGTTGTTATGGATTGCGCGGGCGGTCAATGAACGAACAGAGGTCTCCATTAGACGGGGAGGGGTGACATTTTGTGCGCTTAGCGGGATGTCGAGCGCGGTGGCTTCCTGCCAAATAGCGGCGTTAGGGTCGTTGACTGGTAAGGCTTCTTCAACCAAAGCGGCCACCACAGTTACCCCCTGGCTACTGGCCACAGGAACTTTTAGAAAGGTCAGAAGGATCGTCAGGAGTAAAAATCCAGCTAGTAAGATGCGACTTCGATAGGTCATTTTCAGCTCCTCTACATCTCAATTTGGACGCGCTGGCCTGGCAGACAACATGAGGCACAGGACATATCCGGGTCAAAGGGCGTGTGCTTGACCTGGGCGCGCTCGCGCGCCGTCCATTGCACGCCCAGGCGAGCCGCGTCCCACTGAAGGAAGTGCGAGGCAAAATGGGCCAACGCGCGATAAGTGTCTTCGTGGGCATTGAGGTGCACACTTTGGGTAAACAGGGCAAACCAATTTCCCAGGTGATCGGTTAAAAATTTGATTTGCGCTTCCTGGCAAATGGCGGCATGGTCATCGTGTTGTTGTTCCCGCGCGTAAGCTTCTTTGACAGCCAGCAGACTCATAAATTCCAATTCGACAGCAACATGATCGGGCCGCTCCCGGATTTTTCCCCCGGTCCGAAAGCCGAAAGCCTGGTAGAAGCCAGCCAAATCTGCCATTTCCTGACTTTGGCGGTACTCATGCGGTAGACCATATTCGGTCTCGTAGCACAACGACCCGGCGATCCCAAACGTGTGACGATAGGCAAACTGCAGATCTGCGAGGGGCGTGGGGCGAATATTGAGGGAATGGGGCATTAAACCGGCCTGTTGAACCAGGTCGTTCAGCAGGGGCACATCTTCAGTCCAATTTTCGCGGGGATACACAAAAGCGTCGGCCAGGAATTTGTACACCTGCGCGCGAGAAAGGGGATTTTCATTGGTCATAAGTATTCTCCTGAGATTGCGTATTCCGAATTGTGTATGATACGAATTACGCAATTCGCAATTCGAGCTAGATCGAATTCAACCTCTCTTGTGGAAGTTCGTGCAGGGGTTCGACCACACTTAACCGGACGGCTTCGCGCCCTTTTGCATCGAAACCAATCACAGTATCATCGTACATTTGCCAGGGTTGGCCTTCTTTTTCAGTTTCGAACACCAGCGGGCCTTCTTCGATCTCGAACCGGAAGATCATTTTCTGGGTCGCGCGGAAGAGTTGCAAGAGGGCGAGCAGAGTGCGGGAGGGGGCGGCATAGCGCGCGAGGGCTTCATCCACACCGGGGCCGAACATCTGACGCAGGTAGGGGCGAGGTGCCCAGCGCGGGGGAATGTAGTAGATGTTCGGCTCAGTGCCAAATTGTGGGTAAAGCGGCAGGGCGACTTTCTCTTCCCGGATCAGATAGTACAAGGGGTTTTGCACATCTTCGACCCACAGCCCATCTTCGCCAATGTCTACCAATCCATTCAACCGGATTTTCCCCGGACAGACGGCCATACAGCGCGTTTCCATCGGAACGCCATCGCTGAGGGGGTCGTTGCCCTCGACGCGGGGGTAACAGGCCACGCATTTTTCGCTGGTGTTAGTGGTGCCCCGGTACATAGATTTTTTGTACGGGCATTGTTCCACGCATTTCCGGTATCCCCGGCAGCGGGCCTGGTCAATCAGCACGATGCCGTCTTCCTCGCGTTTGTAGATGGCTTTGCGCGGGCAGGCGGCGGCACACGCGGGGTAGGTGCAGTGGTTGCAGATGCGCTGGAGGTAGAAGAACCAGGTCTGGTGGACGGGTAGGGCCGCGCCTTCGGGGCTTAAGCCCAACGTGCCGCCTTTGTACTTGGTAGAAGTGTCTTCGTAAAAATTGGGGGCGCTCCATTCGTTGTCAGGGGGGAGATAGCCGAGGGCTTGTTCGCCGGTATTGAGCGTAGCGGCGGACTCGGTGATGGTCATGCCGTTATAAGTGCCGTAGGGGGCTTGTTCGCTGGTGGTGGGGTCCCATTGGGCGGTTTTCCCGGCGGTCTGGTGGGCTTCGTCCAGTTTTTGCAGGATTTTTACGTCCCAATATTTGGGGTAACTGCCGTAGGGTTTGGATTCGACGTTGTTCCACCACATGTACTCCTGCCCTTTGGAAAAGGTCCATGTGGCTTTGCACGCGCCGGTACAGGTTTGGCAACCGATGCACCGGTTGATGTTGAACACGGCGGCGAATTGCCGTTGGGGGTGGGTTTCAGGGTAGACGTAGGCCATGGAGCGGCCTAAGTGCCAGTTGTAGACTTCTGCCATGGATTACTCCTTGTCACCAAAAACGGGGCATAATTCAGGTGGGTTCATGGTTTTATATTCCTTGTTTATTTGCATTCTGCGCTATGCTATACTCACACCAAAACAAAGGAGTGTGTATGTTCTCTTTTACCGGTGTGACTCTCAAAGAAGATCAGGGTTTTAGTACACTGTGTCTTGAGTTGGATGTCGCTTCTGTGGGCGAAACGCCTGAAGAAGCGAAAGAAATGCTCTTGGAAGCGGCTACCTTACACATTGAAGGCGCTATCGAGGATGGGTTGCCTTACTTACGCCCGGTTCCTACAGATGACGATCCGCGCCAGACGATGGCAGAGAAAATTGTTGAAATCTTTCGTTTCAAAGTAGATGTAGCCGTCCACGCGTATGCCTAAAGTTCCTTTACTCAAACCTCATCAGGTTGTTCGTGCGCTGGAAAAAGCGGGTTTTGTTCAGGCGCGTCAGAAAGGGAGCCATTTGCGTCTGAAACGGGGAAATCTGTCCGTGACTGTGCCGGTGCATCCAGGGGATTGGCCTCCGAATGTACTTCGCTCCATTCTTCGGCAAGCGCACCTGACGCTGGATGAATTGCTCAAACTTCTTTAATACATAAATCGCAACCGCTCTAGCCGGATTGACAAACCCGGCGGTGGATTTCTCAATCCACCGAGCGTAAATTGCTCAAACTCCTATAATTTTCCACTTTGTGCAAAGTTCTTGAATTAAACCCTGCACATAGGCCTCTCCTTTTTGCTGGTAGATGCGGTGGGTGGCCAGGTAAAAGGGGTTGGTAAACAGCGTCATCAGTTGTT
>JACKAX010000024.1 GCA_020634875.1 Anaerolineales bacterium
TTATCATGACTTACGCCGTAAGTTTATCATTGATCTTTTGAGTTTGTAAGGATTTTGCAAATATGAAAACATTGCCAAGTTTTTTATGGTTGGTATTGATATTTTCAGCGCCACTGTGGCTCGCATCCAGCTTTTTCGATGCGACAAAAATTATCCCCGTAAAACTGCCCTTTAGCGCGCTGCAATTTCTCTCGGTTTTTGCGGCTGCCATCACCACTGCGCGGCAGAATGGTCATTCGGTGCGTGAATTGCTCCTCCGCGGGGTGGATATAAAACGAATATCTCAACCATTCTGGCGCATCGGCATTTTCGTTCTCATGCCCCTCACAGTCGCCCTCTCCTATTGGATGATCCTTTGGAGCGGAGGCGATGTGCCAGACAAAACGACGCCCCTTTTGAGTATTCCTGTTTTTTTGCTGATCTACGGAGTCAGCGGGTACTGCGAACAAATTGGCTGGACAGCGATGATGACGGATACGCTATTGGAACGGTACACGGTACTCAAAGCTGGAATCATTGTGGGGATTACCTGGGCGGTTTGGCATATCATTCCCTTTATGCAGACACATAATCCAGCTATATGGATTTTTTGGCAGTGTATGTATACGATTATCTACCGCGTATTATTGACCAAAGTATATATTCGCACAGAACGAAGCGTTTTTGCCACGATCGCCATGCACGCCACCTACAACACCGCCTTTTCGCTCATGCCCTATTATGGTTCATCATATAACCCGATGTTTATGACGCTGGCAACGCTTTGTACGACGGTGCTTGTCTTTACTTTGTCAAGTCTAGCTCAACGTAATAAATTGGCTGTATAAAGCCATTGATTCGAAGTACAGCACAGAAGCGCAAGTATTTGGCAATATCACCAGATGCTTGCGCTTTTTCCATCGCTCATCTCTTCATACCTTGCAACCCCCCAGTAACCTCATTGTGCTAAATTTTCAAAAACACCATGTCCAGTCTTGTTCTCCTCTCCCTCGATCCCCCCCTCGCCCCGCATCTTGCGACGATCACCCTCAACCGCCCCACGCGGCACAATAGCCTGATCCCCGAACTTCTCGAAGACCTCCTCGCCGCCTTCGAAGCCCTCCGCGCCACGCCGGGCATCCGCGCGGTCGTGTTACAAGCTAACGGGCGCACTTTCTCCACGGGGGGTGATTTGCAAGGGTTTGCGAACCACCTCGCCACCCTCGAAGAATACTCCACCCAGATCGTCTGCCTGCTTAATCAGGTGATCCTCACCATGCTTGACTTCCCGGTCCCCATCCTTACCGCCGTCCACGGGATCGTCACCGGTGGATCGCTGGGGTTCGTCCTCGCCTCGGACGTGGTGCTCGTCTCGGAAAAAGCCAGCTTCACCCCCTATTACAGCGTCGTCGGCTTCAGCCCGGATGGGGGCTGGACCGCCCTCCTCCCTCACTTCATCGGCCTCCGCCGGACGAGCGAAATCCTCCTCAACAACGAAACCATCACCGCCGAGCAAGCCGTCGCGTGGGGCCTCGCCAACCGCCTCGTCCCCGCCGAACACCTCGCCACCGAAACCCTCGCCCTCGCCCACACCATCGCCACCCACAAACCCCTCAGCCTTCAAGCCACCAAGCAAAACCTCCGCTCCCATCTCGGCGATCTGGAAACCCACCTCAACACGGAACGGGAACGCTTCGTCCAAACCATCATGCAGCCCGAAACGCAGGAAGGGATGCTCAGATTTTTGAATAGAAATAAATTCTCGTGATAAGTGATGAAGTGATAAGTGAATTCACTTATCACTTCATCACTTATCACTTTATCAGGAGCCAATATGTACCACTTCGACTGGATCGCCCGCCACGCGGAACGCACGCCCGACAAACTCGCGCTGGTGGATGACCACACCGGGCGGCAAATGACCTACGCCGCCTTCAACGCCCGCGCTAACCGGCTCGCCCACTTCTTCGTTCACACTCTGCACCTCCAAAAAGGTGACCGCGTCTCCATCCTCGCCCAAAACAGCGCCGATTATTACGAAGCCCTCTGGGGCTGCGGCAAGATGGGCGCCATCCTCAACACCCTCAACTGGCGGCTCACCGCCCCCGAACTGGAATTCATCCTCAAAGATTCCGCCCCCCGCGTCCTCTTCTACGAACCCGAATTCGCCGCGGTGGTAGACCAACTCCGCCCCGTTCTTGGCGTGGAAACCTACCTCTGCATGGGGCCAGACGCGCCTGAAGGCGAATGGACCTACGAACGCGCCCTCGCCGCGGGCGACCCCGCGGGTGTTCCCCTCCCCCGCCTCCTCTACACCGACACCTGGGCCATCCTCTACACCTCCGGCACCACCGGACATCCGAAAGGCGCGCAAGTCACCTATGGCAACTTTTTCTACAATGCCATCGGCATGGGCGCGGCCATTGACCTCCACTCGGCGGATGTCAACCTCAACGTCCTACCCACGTTCCATTCGGGCGGACTGGGGTTATATGCCGGGCCGGTGTTCCACGCGGGGGGCACGCTCATTGTCATGCGGGCGTTCGACCCCGCCAAACTGCTCCAACTCATCCAGGATTGGCGCGTCACCGTCCTTCTTCTCGTCCCCTCCATTTACCTCGTCCTCTCGCAGTTCTCCGACTTCGAGCAGTACGACCTCTCCACCGTGCGGAGTTGGGCCAGCGGCGGCTCTACCCTGCCCCCCTCCCTCGTTAAAGCCTACGCCGAAAAAGGCATCATCATCCAGCAGGGCTTTGGCATGACCGAAACCGGCCCGACCGTCTTCATCATTGACCAAGCCAACGCCGTCCGCAAAGCAGGTTCCGTCGGCAAACCTGTTCTCCATACCGACGTGTGCATCATGGACAATGAAAACAACCACCTCGGCCCGAACCAGGTCGGCGAACTCTGCATCCGTGGGGGCAACGTCACCACCGGTTACTGGAACCGCCCGGAGGCCACCGCCGCGGCCCTGATAGATGAATGGCTCCATTCCGGCGATGCCGCCCAATACGACGAAGAAGGCTTCTACTATATTGTGGATCGCTGGAAGGATATGTTCATCTCCGGCGGCGAAAACGTGTACCCGGCAGAGGTGGAAAATGTCATTTACCAGCTTCCCGCCGTGGGGGAAGTTGCGGTCATCGGCGTGCCGCACCCCAAGTGGCAGGAGGTGGGCCGCGCCCTGATCGTTCTCAAGCCCGGTCAATCCCTCACCGAAGAGGCCGTCATCGAACACTGCCAGGGCAAGCTCGCCCGCTACAAAATCCCCAAATCCGTCGTCTTTGTCCCCAGCCTCCCGCGCAATGCCGCGGGCAAGGTGTTAAAGCGCGAGTTGCGGGAAACCTATGGAAAATAAACGTACCCACACCTTCACTCAAGCCGACTTCGACCGCTTCGCCGCCCTCACCGGAGACGACAACCCCATCCACGTAGACCCTGCCTTCGCCGCCCGCACCCGGTTCGGAAAAACGGTGGCGCATGGGATGTTTTTGTACAGCCACCTTTGCGCCGCCCTCACCCGGTTTTTTCCCGGCTATGAGCAGGTAGAACAGGAAATGATGTTCCCCAACCCGACTTTTGCCGGGGAACCGGTCACATTTCATTTAACGGTGACGGAAACGGATCCCGCGCGGGGTTGGATAAACGTTCAAACCACGGTCACCCGCGCGGATGGGGAACCGGGACTCGCGGGCCGCGCGGGGTTGGTCTCCCCGGATCGGGCAACGTCTTCCGCAGGGTCGCCATCCCCGTCCACATCCCCCACATCCTCCCCCACCCTCGGCAGACTCGCCCTCGGTCAAACCGCCTCCGCCACCCGCACCTTCACCCCCACCGACCTGACCGAATACGCCGCCCTGACCGGAGATACGGCCTGGGTGGACACCAACCGTGTCCCCGGTGGCTTGCTGGGCGGGATGTTTTCCGACCTGCTCGGCACAAAACTCCCCGGACGGGGGACGAACTGGCTCAAACAATCCCTGCGCTTCCCCGCCCCCGCGTCCCCTGGCGACCCCATCACCGCCACCGTCGAAATCATCCGCCTGCGCCCGGAGAAGGATTTGGTCAACCTGCGGACGGTGTGTACCACCGCAGCGGGCGTGGTGTGCGAGGGCGAGGCGTTGGTGTACGTGAAGGATTTGGAGTAGACTTTTCAAACTTCGGAAGTCTCCAAGTGGCTCCCCTTTTTCTGATTATTCCATTGAATGTCAGAATCCCACTCGAAACGTGTCATTAAGACTTCCGAAGTTTGGACGCGTGTTTTTGTAATTGAGGTAAACCATGCCCACCATTCAAGTAAACGACGTTTCTTTGTACTATGAACTGCACGGGCCGGAAAACGCGCCGGTGTTGGTGTTGAATAACGGGATCATTATGAATGCGGCGGCGAGCTGGGTGTTTCAGACGCGGACGTTGGCGCGGTATTATCGGGTGTTGCAATACGATTGCCGGGGTCAGGGGCAGTCCGATCACCCGGAAGGCCCGTACTCAATGGAACTGCACGCCGATGATCTGGCGGCGTTGCTCGACGCGTTGGGGATTGGCTCGGCGCACATCGCGGGGATTTCGTATGGGGGGGAGGTGGCGCAGGCGTTCGCACTCAAATATCCGGCGAAAACCCGGAGTCTACTTTTGATGGACACGGTGAGTGAGGTTCCGGCGGATTTGCGGATTGTGGCAGAAAGTTGGCTAGATGCACTGAGAACGGGGGAGCCGGTGGCGTTTTTCAACGCGACCGTGCCCTGGAATTTTTCGCCCGCGTTCATTCGGACGCATCCCGCGCTGTTGGATGATGCCAAAAAGCGGTATGCCCTGCTTGATTTTACGGCGGTCATCCGGTTGTGTGAGTGCTTTTTGGCGGTGGATTTCACCGCGCGGTTGGGGGAGATCAAAGTCCCGACATGCATTTTGGTCGGGGAGCGGGATTTGCTGAAAGGGGTGGAATATGCCCGGATTTTGCAGGCGGGGATTCCCCACGCGGAGCTGCACATTTTGGAAGGCGCGGGGCACGCCTCGTGTTGGGAAAGGCCAGAGGCGTTCAATTCAGTGGTCTTGGGGTTTTTGTCAAAGCAGGCGTAAGACCTTGCATTACAATTGAGCTATGAAAATTAGCTCACCTGGTTTTTCGCTTCTCAACCCCCAAACCTACGCCCATTACCTCGACACCTTCAGCCGCCTCTACCCTGAAGACATTGTGAACGCCATCCCTGATGCGGATGCCTGGGACTGGGTGCGCGAAAACATTCCCTTTCTCGACTGCCCCATTTCAAAAATCGAGGAAATTTATTACTTCCGTTGGTGGATTTACCGCAAACACATCAAGGCTACCCCGGACGGGTACGTGGTCACGGAATTTCTGCCGCTCGTCGGACACGGCGAAAAACACAACACCATCAATTGCCCGGTCGGACATCACCTCTATGAGGGCCGGTGGATCAAGAATCCGCAGTATCTCCAGGAGTATGCCCGCTTTATGTTGACAGGCGGCGGCAATCTGCATTCGTACAGTTGTTGGTTTGCCGATGCGGTATACAAATACAGCTTCGTCCATCCTAACGAGGCCTATCTCACCAGCCTGCTTGACGGTCTGCAAGCCTATTTCCGCAAATGGCAAGCGCGGGAAACCGACGGACTGTTTCACTACACCCCCTGGATGGATGGCATGGAGTATTCGGTCAGCGGCAACCTGGAAGAGCGGTTCCGTCCCACGCTCAACGCGTACATGTATGCGGACGCGTTGGCAATTTCAAAAATTGCGGAGATGGCGGGGAACGCGGAAGTGGCCCAAACCTTTTCGGCGAAATCTGCCTCCCTCAAAGCGAACATCCAAACCCGCCTGTGGAACCGTGGCCTGGAATTTTTCGCTACGCTTGATGAAGATGGCAACTTTACCCCCGTGGGGAACCCGGTGCGCGAGGCGGTGGGACACATCCCCTGGTATTTCAATCTGCCCGATCCGGGGTACGAGGCCGCCTGGAAACACCTCAACGACCCCGAAGGATTCAACACCCCGGTCGGGTTGACCTCCGCCGAAATCCGTCACCCCCTCTTTATGAATGTCAACCCCGAACGCCTCGCCTCCTGGGACGGGGCGATCTGGCCCTACGCGACCTCGCAAACCCTCGTCGCCCTGCAAAACCTGCTCCGAAACTATACCCAACCTTATGTCACCCCTGCCGATTACGTCCGTGAACTGACCAAGTACGCCGAATCCCACGTGCTCGACGGCAAACCCAGCATCGCCGAAGTGCTGCGCGACCCGTTCGTCCGGGGGATGTCCGGGTCGGAGCATTACAACCATTCGACCTTTGCAGATCTTGTGATCACGGGGCTCGCGGGTCTTGTGCCGAGGGCCGATGAGGTCTTGGAGGTCAGCCCGCTCTTCCCGGAAACGTGGGATTATTTCTGCCTGGACAGGGCGAGATACCGCGGGCGTTCGGTCACCATCGTTTGGGATCGAACGGGCGCGCGGTATGGGGAGAAGGGGTTCGAGGTGTGGGTGGATGGGGAAAAGCGTTATCGTTCAAACCGGGTGGAGAAGGTCGAGCTGGCGTAATTTATCCAAGCGGGGCCATCGGCACATCGTGTTTTTCCGCCCAGGCGACCCAATGCGCGGTGGATTGTTTTGCGAAGATTTCGGCAAAAGCTTCATATTCCGCTTCGGCTTCTAAATTTAATTCCGTGCGACACCGCTCCCAAAAATGCGGCTCCAACGCGGCGAGGGTGATCCATCCGTCCGCCGTGCGGTACAGGTTGTAGCCGGAAAAGCCACCCCCCAAAAAACCACCTGGCGCGGTTAGGCCATATCGAAGCGGGGCGGCAAAGTGATGGACAGCCTCTGCCAAAGCGATTTCGGCATATTGCCCTTCGTGCCCGCGCTGGGCGCACAGCAACAGGGACAGTGCCAGGCTGACGGTGCGTTCGGCCCCGGCCAAATCCGCGAGCAGGGTGCGGGGCATGTGCGGGGGGGTGAGGAGGCCAGAATCTGATTGGTAGGTAAGATCGTGTCCGGGGCGGTTTTCGTCGGGGGGATTGTGCCCAAGGATGGCGACCTGGCAAAGGCGGGGGTAGGTGGCGTGCAGGGTGGGCCAGTCCAGGTTCAGGCGGGCGAGGGCGGCGGGGCGGTTGGAGGTGATCAGCAAATCCGCATCGGTAAGCAGGGCATCCAGTTGGGCGCGGTCATCGGGAGATTTCAGATTGAGGGTGAGCACCGTTTGCCCGCGGCGCATTTCGGCGTACCATTCCGCCGAATAACGGAGAAACGGATCGCCCGCGGGGGCTTCGATTTTTGTGACCGCCGCGCCCATTTGCTGGAGGCGGCTGGCGGCGAGCGGACCGGGGAGGTTCGCGGCGAGGGTGACGACGCGAAGCCCGGTGAGGGGGTGGCAGGAGGAGGGGGAATGTGCGGTCATGCCGCAATCGTATCATGGATGAAACTTTTTTATGTTCTAAGCGTCTTCTTCTGATGAAAAAAATGATCTTTCTTATTCCCCTTTTGTTTGCCGCCCTCGCCTGTGGCGCACAAGCCCACCCTACCCCCGATGTCGCCGGGATGGTCAATGCCACGTTGACCGCACTCGCACAAACCACGCAGCCTGTGACCTTGCAACCGACTGAAACCCCCGTTCCCACGCAAGCCCCCACGGAAACCCAAACCCCCACACCGCTTCCCGTTTTGTCCCTGGACAGCCTTCGCAACGGAGCTTACCACTCCCCGGATTGGGGCGATTACACCTTGACGGACGGAACCTACTATCGTCCCCCGCTCAACCCAGATGAAGCGTCCTCGGCCTACACGACTGTGATGCTGGACACCGTTCTTTACGGCGACATCAACGCCGATGGATTGGAAGACGCTATTGTCTTTCTGAATACGCAAAACGGCGGGACAGGGCATTTCATTGAAATGGCTGCGATGTTGAATTTAGATGGAATCCCCAGCAATATTTCTGCTGTGTATTTGGGCGATAGAATCGGCATCGAGGCAGGAAGTATTCAAGATGGCTTGATTGCTTTGAACCTAATCGTTCAAGGACCCAATGATCCCCTTTGCTGTCCCAGTCAACATGTAACTTGGAGTTACCGGTTGGAGAATGGGCAATTGATTCAAGTGCCGTAGCGAAAAGCTTGAATGTAACCCCCGCGTAACCCCACTGTTTTATCCTTTGTGCATCTTCATCAGGAGAGAGAGATGCACGCGGCAGATTTACTTACCAACCGAGCACGCCTAACCCCCAACCGAGAAGCCCTGCTAATTCTTGAAACAGGGCAACGCTACACCTACGCCGAACTCAATTCCCGCGCCTGCCAACTCGCCAATACCATGCAAACCTTGGGGGTTAAAAAAGGCGACCGGGTCTCCATCCTTGCCCAAAACGGCATCGAATACATAGATTTATTTTACGGCCTCGCGAAAATCGGAGCCATCTTTGCCCCCCTCAACTGGCGGCTAACCGCAAAAGAACTCGAATACATCGTCAATGATCTGGAACCCAGTGTGATGTTCGTAGGCCCGGAATTTGTTGATCTCGCCAATGAACTGCGGGAAATGACCCAGGTGGAACACTACCTCGCCCTCGAAAGTGCCCCCTTCGGAGAAGGCACCCTCCAACGGTCCACCGCTTACGAAACCATTTTCCAAGCCCCCACCACCGAACCCGCCCGCCCCGCTCTCGACCCCGACGACCCCTACTGCATCCTCTACACCTCCGGCACCACCGGCAAACCCAAGGGGGCGATGATCCCGCACCGCCAAATTTTGTGGAACTGTATCAACACCGTTATTAGTTGGGGTCTGACAGAGCATGATGTCTCCCCCGTCTACACCCCCCTCTTCCATGCGGGCGGGCTGTTTGCCTTCCTGACCCCCATCCTCTACATCGGCGGACGGGTTCTGCTCTCCCGCGGGTTCAGTCCCGAAGAAACCATCCGCTACATCGTGGATGAAAAATGTACCGTCATCCTCGGCGTCCCCACCCTTTTCCAGATGTGGCGCGACAGCCCGGCCTACAAAGACGCCGATTTCTGTCACGTCCACTATTTCATCAATGGTGGCGCGTCCTGCCCGGTTGAATTGATGGATGCCTGGCGCAAAGAAAAGCAAATCATCTTCCGCCAGGGCTACGGCCTCACCGAAGTCGGTCCCAACTGCTTCTCCATGACGGACGAAGAATCCGAACCCAAATCCGGTTCGGTTGGCAAACCCATCATCCACAGCGAAATGCGCCTCATCAATCCCGAAACCGGCGAAGATGTCGGCGCGAATGAACCCGGTGAACTGCTCATCAAAGGCCCACACGTCACCACCGGCTACTGGCGCAACCCCGAAGCGACTGCCAAATCCGTCGTGGATGGCTGGTTCCACACGGGTGACACGGCCCGCCGTGACGACGACGGTTTTTACACTATCATTGGCCGCTACAAAGACATGATCAAAAGCGGGGGCGAAAACATCTACGCTGCCGAAGTCGAAGGCATCCTCCGCCAGCACCCCGCTGTCGCCGAATGCGCCCTCATCGGCAAACCCGACGAAAAATGGGGCGAAGTCGGCCTGATGATCGTTGTCCTCGAAAAAGGCCAAACCACTACCGACACCGCCCTCAAAAACTTCTGCCGCGACAAACTCGCCCGCTTCAAAATCCCGAAAGAATTTGTATTTACCGATGCTTTGCCCTATTCGCCGTATGGAAAGGTGGAGAAGGTGAAGTTGAAGGAGAAGTATTTATGACCATCCCCACCCTCCCCAAAATCACTCCAAAAACCATCACCACCGCCCGCCTGATCACGCGGGTGTTGTTTTCTGGCCCGGAAGATGGCATTCCGGTGCTGTTTTTACACGGCAATGTCTCCTCTGCGACGTGGTGGGAAGAGACCCTCGTCTCCCTGCCCGACGGGTATCGCGGCATCGCGCCCGACCAGCGCGGATTTGGGGATGCTGACCCCGAAAAGAAAACCGATGCCACGCGCGGCATGGGTGACCTCGCCGATGATGCGATAGCTCTGCTCGATCATTTAGGGTACGCGAAAGCGCACGTGGTCGGTAACTCGTTGGGGGGGAATGTCGTTTGGCGGATCATGATGGATTATCCCGCACGTTTGCTGTCCGTCACCCAGGTCGCGCCAGGTTCCCCGTATGGGTTCGGCGGCACGAAGGGGCTGGATGGCACGCCCTGTTTCCCGGATTTTGTCGGGTCGGGCGGCGGCTTGTCCAACCCTGAATTGCTCCGGCGGATGAAAGAAAACGATCAAACCACCGAAAGCCCATTTTCACCCCGCGCGGCCATCCGCACCCTGCTTGTTAAACCCCCGTTCATCCCCGCCCGCGAAGATGAACTGGTCACCTCGCTCAATGCCACCCATGTCGGCGAACAGGATGTCCCCGGTGATTCGACCCTGTCCCCGAACTGGCCGCGCATGGCCCCCGGCCATTGGGGTGCGACGAATGCCCTTTCCCCCAAATACGCGGGGGACGTGACTCGGATCATCCACTGCGACCCCAAACCGCGTGTCCTATGGGTGCGCGGCAGTCACGATATGGTGGTCTCAGACACCGCCGCGTCGGACCCCGGATTTTTGGGCAAACTTGGTATGCTCCCCGGCTGGCCTGGTGAAGATGTATTCCCGCCCCAACCGATGCTTGGGCAAACCCGCGCGGTGCTGGAGCAATATGCCGCGGCAGGTGGCAGCTTCCGCGAAGTTGTCATTGCCGATGCCGGACATCTGCCCTGGTTGGAGAAACCCGAAGAATTCAACGCTGTTTTTCACGAACACCTAAAGGCATAAGGAGGTGAGCCTGCGTTCAAAATTTGATTGATTCCTCATGTCGCTTAATTCACATCCTAAAATTCTCTAAGGAGTATAAAAAATGAAAACCTTCCGCATCATAATGATTACCCTTTTTCTGCTGACGCTGATCCTGTCAGCCTGTTCCCCTCCCGGAACTGCCGAACCAACCACCGCGCCGGAACCTACCGAAGCCGTGGCTGAACCCACGACCGCCCCCGAACCCACCGATGTGCCCGCCCCCACCGGCGTGACTTGTGATGCCCCAATCAAAGTCGGCTTGATCACTGACGGCACGGGCGCGCTCGCCATCTACGGCGCGCACATCATCCGCAGTTTTATGCTCGGCATGGAATACGCAACTGGCGCTCCCGGCTCCGCGGGCGACGTGTTCACGCTCGACATGGGCACGAACACCTTTAAACTCGATGACTGCGAAATTGAAGTCATCGTGAAAGACGACCAATCCACCCCCGACACCACCGCCACTCTCGCCCGCGAACTGATCGAGGTCGAAGGTGTCAGCGTCCTCGTGGGAACCGTCTCCTCCGGTGCGACTGCGACCCTCCAGGGCATCGCCGCCGAGAACAAAATCCCCTTGATCGTGGCCCCCGCCGCCGCCAATGACATCACCGGTGTGAACTTCAACGAATACACCTTCCGCACCAGTCGCAACAACTACCAGGATGCGATCAACCTGTGCCAGTACCTCACCACGCAATATGCCACCTTCGTGCAGATTGCCCCCGATTACTCCTTTGGTTGGGGTGGCGCGGCGGCCTTCCGGGATGCCTGTTCCCTCTTGGGCGGCACCTTTGTTGCGGAGGACATTTTCGCTCCGGCAGACACCACCGAATTTACCCCCTATATGGAACAAATCCTCGCTTCTGGCGCAGACACCTACCTCGTGACCTGGGCGGGCGGCGGTTTCGTCCCCATGATGCAAGCGGCGACCGACCTGGGCGTCAACGAGAAAATGGCTCTGGGCGCTTCCTTTGTGGACAACGTTGTGATGCCGATCTTCTTCGCCAATGCGGTAGGTTCGACCAGCGGCATTCTGTACCATTACACTTTGCCCAGCAATGAAATCAACGACTGGCTGATCGAACAGGATAAAGCGCGCTACGGCGTACCCCCGGATTTGTTCGATGCCGATGGCATGAACGCCGCGCTCCTGTTGGTTGAAGCCCTCAAAGCCACCAACGGCGATGCCAGCGCCGATGCAATGATTAAAGCAATGGAAGGCATCACCTTTGAAGGCCCGAAAGGCACGATCAACATCCGTGCTGAAGACCATGTTGCCATCCAGGATATGTACATTGTCAAACTGCTGAACGTGACGGATCCCGATTTCAAATACTTTGAACTCGTTTCCACCACCCGCCCCGAACCCCCGTGCCTCCTCCCCGAAAACCTGAAATCCCGTTGTGGAACCTTGCCCTACGGCAGCATGACGGGCGAACCGGTTGTACAAGGCCCGCAGCCCCTCACTTGTGAAGAACCCATCAAAGTCGGCCTGATCACCGATGGCACAGGCGCACTTGCTATCTACGGCGCACACATCATCCGCAGTTTCATGCTGGGGATGGAATACGCGACCGGTGCCCCCGGTTCCGCAGGCGACACCTTCACCCTCGACATGGGTACAAACTCGTTCATGTTGGACAACTGTCAAATTGATGTCATCGTGAAAGATGACCAATCCACCCCTGACACGACAGCTACCCTCGCCCGCGAACTGATCGAGGTTGAAGGCGTGAGCGTCCTCGTGGGAACCGTCTCCTCCGGTGCGACCGCGACTCTCCAGGGCATTGCCGCCGAGAATCAAATCCCCTTGATCGTGGCCCCCGCTGCCGCGAACGACATCACTGGCGTTGGTTTCAACGAATACACCTTCCGCACCAGCCGCAATAACTACCAGGATGCGATGAACCTGTGTTCATACCTGCCCACGGTCTACAACACCTTCGTCCAAATCGCCCCCGATTACTCCTTCGGCTGGGGTGGCGCGGCGGCCTTCCGGGACGCTTGTACAGCGAACGGCGGAACGTTTGTGGCAGATGACATCTTCGCCCCGGCAGACACCACCGAATTCACCCCCTACATGGAACAAATCCTCGCTTCTGGCGCGGAAGCCTGGCTGGTCACCTGGGCTGGCGGCGGCTTCGTCCCCATGATGCAAGCGGCAACCGACCTGGGCGTCACCGAACAAATGGCGTTAGGTGCTTCGTTTGTTGATAATGTGGTCATGCCGATCTTCTTCTCAAATGCTGTCGGTAGCACCAGTGGTATTCTCTATCACTACACCCTCCCTGACAACGACATCAACACCTGGCTCACCGAACAGGATAAGGCCCGTTATGGCGTGCCCCCGGATTTGTTCGATGCCGATGGCATGAACGCGGCCTTGTTGCTGGTTAGTGCCCTCCGACTGACCCGCGGTAGCACTGATGCCACTGCCATGATCCTGGCGATGGAAGGCATGACCTTTGAAGGCCCGAAAGGCACGATTTACATCCGCCCCGAAGACCACGTTGCCATTCAGGATATGTACATTGTCAAACTGCTAAACGTGACGGACCCCGATTTCAAATACTTTGAACTCGTTTCCACCACCCGGCCCGAACCCCCGTGTCTCCTCCCCGAAGGGATGACCGACCGTTGCGGCGCTCTCCCCGTGGGTAGTCTCGGCGGACAATAGTATACAGATAACCATAGTAACCACAGAAGGACACAGATGTTTTATGAATTTTCTGCGTCCTTCTGTAAATTTTGAATCGAAGCACCCTGAGCGGAACGGCAAACTTGCTCATGTGTTGGTTATCTCAAGTAAAGTGAAGTCGAAGGGTGCGGTGAGTAACAAATTGTGCCGCATCCTTCGACTTCACTGGAAAAAAATAAATTGATCGTAATAGACAAAACCGCTCCGCTCAGGATGCTGGAAAGTAGACATTCATGGACAACGAAATCATCCTGGAATCCCAAAATCTACGCAAAGAATTCGGCGCGCTGGTGGCCGTGGCGGGGGTGAGTGTAAAGGTGGGGAAGAACACCATCCACTCGGTCATTGGGCCGAACGGGGCAGGGAAAACGACCTTCTTCAACCTGTTGAGCGGGACGCTGCCCCCCACGAGCGGGAAGGTGATCTTTAAGGGGAAGGACATCACCCACGTACCCGTTCACCAGACGATCCACCTCGGTATCGGGCGATCATTCCAAATCACGAACCTGTTTCCCAATTTGACCGCGCTGGAAAATGTCCGGCTGGCGTGCCAGGCATTGGGGAAAGACAGTTTCCGGTTTTTCCAATCGCACAAGCAATTTCACAAGTACGAAACCCAGGCGATGGCGGCGTTGGAAGAAGTTGGGTTGAGCAAACGCGCGTTTTCCCAGGCCAAAACGCTTCCGCATGGCGATCAGCGCAAACTGGAACTGGCAATGATCCTCGCCCCAAACCCGGAAGTACTCCTCCTTGACGAACCCACCGCAGGCATGGCTGCCGAACAAGTCCCGGAACTCATTGACCTGATCAAAAAGGTTCACGCGTCGGGCAATAAGACCATCATCCTCGTCGAGCACAATATGAATGTGGTGATGAGTATTTCCGACCGGATCACCGTGATGCACCTCGGCGAGGTGCTGGCCGAAGGCTCGCCCGCGGAAATCGCCGCAAATGAGATGGTGCAGAAGGCGTACTTGGGCGAACTGTACAGCGAGGAGAAGTGATCCAGATGGAAATGATGCTTGAAGTCCAAAACATTCATACCTACATCGGGCAATATCACATTCTCGAAGGCGTGAATTTTAGTGTCCCGAAAGGGAAAATTACCGCGCTGTTGGGGCGGAACGGCGCGGGGAAAACGACCACGCTCAAATCGGTCCTGGGAATCCGGCCTCCCGCCCAGGGCAAGGTGATTTTTGACGGGCGAGAAATTCAGGGGTTGCGGAGTTTTGACATCGCCGCGATGGGGATCGGGTTCGTGCCCGAAAACCGGGCCATTTTCCGGGATTTGTCCGTTGCCGAAAATTTGAAAATTGCCGAACGCAATAAGGGCGATCTGGCCCGGAAACAGGAGATGCTGTTTGAACTTTTCCCGGATTTGAAACGGCTCATTACGTTGCCCGGCACAAATCTCTCTGGGGGGCAGCAGCAGATGCTCGCGATTGCCCGCGCCCTGGTCGCGGATAACCGCCTGTTGTTGATTGACGAACCGAGCGAAGGGCTGGCCCCGGTCATCATTGAACAGTTGATGGATGCCATTCGTCAGCTTTCGGCGGAGTCTACCGTGTTGTTGGTGGAACAGAATTTCATTGTTGCCAGTCGTCTCGCGGAATTTTACGTGATTATTGAAGAAGGCCGCTCGGTGAAAGCTGGCAATATGGCTGATTTGAAAAGTGATAAAGAGACGATCAGCCGGTATTTGGGAGCGGGATAATGGACAATATTCTTAAAACACTCAATAAAAACCGCGCTCGCACGATCATGCTGGCTGTGTTGTTGCTGTTATTTCTCATGGCCCTGAACGGGATGACCACCGAAGATTGGGTCATCACACTGCTTCGCAGTTTGGCCGTCGGCTCGGTGACTTTTCTCGTCGCGTCGGGTTTTTCGCTTATTTTTGGGTTGATGGATGTGCTTAACCTGGCGCATGGGACGCTATTTATGATCGGGGCGTATGTCGGTTGGACGGTATTTGTGCGTCCCGATACGTTTGTGGATATTTCGACCCCAGTGGGTTTGGTGGGGGGCGGATTAGCGATGATCCCGATATGGGCGTATTTTTTGCAGGGGAAGGCGCCCGCGAACATGGCGCGGATTTGGCCGTGGGTGGGGGTTGCCATCGGGGGGCTGATCCTGGTTTGGGGCGTGCCCAAATACCCGATCACGATCTGGAACCCCGGCGTGTTTGCCGAAAGTCCGGGGACGTTTGCCCTCGCGGCCTCACAGGGAACGCTCACCTTGCCGACGCCGAAATTGTTTACCACGAATCCATACCTCGTTTTGGTCGCGATCTTGCTTGGGAGTTTGATCGGGGGCGCGGCTCTTGCGGGGTTCACGGTGCGCCCTCCGACGGGGGGGAAGGCGGCATTTACAGGGGTAAAACGGTTCCCGCGCGGGGCAGCGATTAGCGCAGGGATTTTGTTGGCTTACGGTCTCGCGACGTTTTTCTTCCAAGGTGCATTAATCAACCTGTTGTTTTCCATGAACGATACATGGCTGTTTTTGCTGGCTGTGTTGGTCGCGGTGGGGGTGGGGTTTGGTCTGGGCGCGATGATGGAAAGCGCGCTAATCCGCCCGCTGTATTCTCGACCGATTTACCAGATTTTGATGACGCTCGGCGTAAGTGCGATTGGCATTGAGATTGTCCGCGCGATTTGGGGCCGCCCCGAATTTACCATGCCCAAACCGACGATTTTTAACGGGACGGGCGACGGGTGTCCGGCGACCAGTTTGGCGGATTTGTTCGCCCATCACTGTTCGACGGTGGAGATTTTGGGGAGCCGGGTGCGGACGTATAACGAGATTTTTGTGCCGCTGCTCGGCATTTTGGTGCTCGTGGGGATTTGGCTGTTGCTCCAACGGACGCGTTTGGGGATGGTGATCCGGGCCGGGGTGCAGGATAGTGAGATGGTCGAGGCGTTGGGCATCAACGTGCGGCGGATTTTTACGCAGGTGTTTGCCCTGGGCGTGGCGCTGGCCGCGTTGGGTGGGGTGATCGCCGGGCCTTCGATGGGGCTTTCGCTGGCGATGGGGGAGAGTTTGCTGATCAACGCATTGATTGCGCTGGCGATTGGCGGATTGACGAGTTTCCCCGGGGCCGCGGCAGGGTCGTTGATGGTGGGGATCATCCAGCAGTTTATGATCAAGTACGGGCAGTTGGGGATTCATATCCCCGGATTGGCTGAACCGTTCAAGCCGACGCCGCCATTGGTTCCTGCCTCAACGGTGTTGTTGATGGTGATTGTGTTGCTCGTGCTACCGAATGGGTTGTTCGGGAAGAAGGAATAATTGTACACAGATGGCACAGATGACACGGATTTTTTTGACACGAATTTTCACGAATTATTCGAATTTTTTAAAACATTCGTGCAAATTCGCATAAATTCGTGCCGAAGATTTTTTGATTTTGGAGAAATGTGACTGATATATGATGAAAGCTACAAAATCTAATCCTTTCCGGGCTAATCTGCCGTTGATTGGCGTGATCCTTGCTTTAATCCTCGTGCCGTTTGTGGTGGCGCTGATGGATGGGCAGTCGGTGGGGGCGGTGTTTGCCAGTGAGGCGGGGAACGCGAAGTTTGTGCAGGGGCTGTTGATCGAGATTTTTATCCTCGCGGTGTATGCGATCAGTTATGACTTGATCATGGGCATCACGGGATTGCTGTCGTTTGGGCATGCGATGTTTTTTGGGGTGGGGGCGTACCTGACGGGGATTATGCTCAAGAGTTTTGGGTGGGGTCTGTTCCCCACGTTGGGGGTGGTGGTTGTCGCGGGAGTGGTGCAGGCATTGTTATTCAGCGTGGTGCTGCCCCGCGTGCAGGGGTTGACGTTTGCGTTGGTCACGTTGGGGATGGCGGTGGTGTTTCACATTGTCATCCGTTCACGCGAGTTGGGCGATTACACGGGCGCAGATGTCGGGTTGCAGGGGGTGGTGACGCCCGCGTTCATCAACGCGTCGAATGAGCGATTTACGTTTTATGTGGTGGCGTTGGCGTTCATGTTCCTGGTCTATTTACTGTACAAGCGGTTTGTCGATTCCCCCACCGGGCGGGTGTGTATCGCGATTCGGGAAAATGAATCCCGTGCAAAGATGCTGGGCTACAACACGTTTTATTTCAAGGTGGTCGCGCTGACGATTTCCTCCATCACGGCGGCGCTGGCGGGAACACTTCATACGCTGTTTCAGCCGATTGTCAGCCCGGATGTGGCGAGTCTGGCGTTTACGATTTCCGCATTGTTGATGGTGCTGTTCGGCGGGGTGGGGACGTTGAGCGGGGCGTTGTTTGGGGCGGCGATTTTTAAATTGTTATCGTATGGGTTGGATCGGTTTTTGGGGGAGAATTCGTCGGTGGTGATTGGGTTGGTATATATTGCGATTGTGTTGTTTCTGCCGTATGGGGTGGTGGGGACGTGGCATTTGAAAAGGGCGGAGAGGATGAAGGGGGGGGTAGCGCAAATCCCATGATCAAAGTAGCCGTATCCGGCGCAAAGGGCCGCTTGGGCAGTGTCATTGCAAAAAGTATTTCAACCGCGGGCGATATGCAACTCAGTGGCGCATATTCTCCCTCTCACGCAGGACAAATGGTCGCGGGAGTCGCGGTCGAAGATTCGATGGAGAATATCCAGGCTCAGGTGGTTGTCGAATGCACCCATCCCAACGTTGTGATGGATAATCTGGAAAAGTGGCACGCCAAGGGCGTCCGCGTCGTGGTGGGCACATCCGGTTTTACGGATGCGCGGATTCAGGAAGTCAAATCTTTTTGGGGGGATAATCATCCGGGCTGTCTCATCGTTCCGAATTTTTCCATTGGGGCGGTCTTGATGATGCGGTTTGCGGAAATCGCCGCTGCGTATTTCGAGTCTGCAGAAATCATCGAGCGTCACGAGAACACAAAGCCGGACGCTCCTTCGGGGACCGCCTTGGCGACGGCGATGCGGATGAAGCATTTTCGGAACAAGGGGGAAAAATCACCGGAGAACGAGATTGTCAAAGGCGCACGCGGCGGGTTGGCGTCCGGGATTCGTGTCCACTCATTACGCATGAAGGGGTTGTTATCCGATCAGGAAGTCGCCTTTAGTAACACGGGGGAGACGTTTTCGCTCAACCATCGCAGCACTTCGTATGAATCCTTTGCCAGTGGCGCGTTGGTTGCCATTCGGTACGTTCAAACCATGAATGGCGTGGTCGTCGGGCTGGATGCCGCCCTGGATTTTGCGGTAGAAAATCATAGAAGCGTATAAAAATAAAACGGTTGGTGGGGGAGAACTGAACGAGTCGGAAAATGCACGAACGCGGATAAGAGCAATTTTTTTGATTGGCGGCAATTTAGCAAAATATTCACAATCACCCATGAAATTGGAACTTAATTGAGATAACCAAAGAAACGCTCCTCATACAGAAGAAGATTGTTGAACGCCTGAACAACCATCAAAACGTCAAGGCTCATGTGGAGACTCTGTGCAGGTGACAGTCACTTCCAAAGTGACTGTCACCGGGTTTGCACACTTTTTACAGATGAGCCAACGTCAAATATCTAATTGACAAAACAGAAATTATGTTCTAGTATTTACTTTCACCTAACCCCAATTCACTTTATAAAAAGGATCATGATGAGAAAACTGATTGTGCTAGAACATATCTCTATGGACGGTGTTATCCAAGGCCCAGGTGGGCCGGAAGAAGATACTAGCGGTGGCTTTGCACATGGCGGGTGGATCAGCGGTTATTCCGATGATGTCATTGGAACGGCTCTGAGAAAGCAGATGAACTTGCCATTCGACCTGTTGTTAGGGCGCACCACCTTTGAAATTTGGGAGCCGTACTGGCCCAAACATGCGGATGTATGGCCGGGCGTCAATACAGCCACCAAATACGTTGCTTCGAATACCAGAACGTCCAGCGAATGGCAGCCGTCCGTGTTTTTGACCGGAGATATTGCCGAAAAAGTCGCCAAAATCAAGGAACAGCCTGGGCCGGATTTGAATGTTTGGGGAAGTGGCAATCTCCTTCAGACGCTGATCCGGCATGATTTGGTGGATGCGTTCTGGCTGATGATCTATCCGGTCACGTTGGGCATTGGAAAACGCTTGTTTGCCGATGGCACGATCCCCGCGGCGTTCAAGGTGACGAAAAGTATCGTTGGCTCAAGTGGTGTAATTGTTGTGAATTATGAGCGCGACGGTCGCTAAATCGCGGCTGCGAGACAATTTACCATCAGGAGAGTCTGTGACAAGATAATTTGACTCTGTTCGTAGGAGAAATAGGATAGAGTTGCCGGCACTCCGCTCTATCTTGGTTGTATGGTGGAGTTTTTGATTGGAGGAACTGTGACGAATAACTGTATTCAGTTGACATTAGAAATTGGACCGAAAGGCAAAAAAGTAGTTGCCGTAGCCACGGATTGGCCCGGCCTCGAGCGTGGAGCGAAGACCGAGGCGGAGGCAATCGAAAGACTGCGTTCCTATATGCCGCGATATTCGCCTGTGGCAAATTTAGCGGACATGGCGACTGCGTTCGATAACGTCAAGAACCTCGACGTGGTCGAGCGTTATTCTGGAACGCCATCCACTGACTTCTGGGGCATCTCGTTTGCGTTTTCGGACATAGACAAGCAAGAGATGTCGGCTGACGAATTGGAACGTGAGTTGAGGTTGATGCAAGCGTGCTGGGCATTTTTCGACTACGTGCGAAGGCATGTGTCAGCGGAGATGCAGAAGGGACCCCGAGGGGGTGGGCGAGACCGGGACCGCATCGTCCGCCATACGTTTGCCGCAGAGCTGGATTAGGCACGGGGGGTCGGTGTACTCACCCCTGACGGCGCGATGCTAACTGACGGGGGACTGATAGCGCATCGCGAGGCCTATTGCCAGGCCATTCGAGATTATCATTCACAGGGCAAGATGGCCGGTAATAGAGCGAAATGGCCACTCCGATACCTGATTCGTCACACAGCCTTTCATACTATGGACCACGCCTGGGAAATGGAAGACAAAAACATGAACCTCAAAGAAGCGTGAAGCAGCGAACATTATCAACATCGCCAATGCTGTTTTCTTTTTCCCTTGTAAAAGTTTGGGTTGTCTGGCAATTCGAGTAAAAGGAGTCTTTCGGCTCTCATTAAATCGGCAAGGAGAAGTATTATGAAATTACTGCTCACATCCGCAGGCATCAAAAATGCCAGCATCTACGGTGCATTGGTAGAACTGTTAGGCAAACCAATTACGGAGTGCAACGCCCTCTGCATTCCCACCGCGTCGTATGGGCATCCTATGGTCAGCCCTGTCCAGGCCTGGAAATTCATTAGCGGACAAGAACCCGAAACGCCCATGTGTGATCTAGGTTGGAAGTCCGTGGGCATTCTGGAACTCACCGCGTTATCCAGTATCGAAAAAGAACGTTGGGTTTCCTGGGTTTTAGAGACAGACGTTTTGCTAGTAAATGGTGGCGACCCCTTGTATCTGAGCTACTGGATGCAGCAATCTGGGTTAGCGGACCTTTTGCCGTCACTGCACTTGGTCTGGGTGGGATTGAGTGCTGGGAGCATGATCATGGCTCCCAACATTGGCGAGTTCTTCGTCGGCTGGACTCCGCCCAACGGTGGCGATGAAACGCTGGGGTTGGTTAACTTCGCGATGTATCCGCACCTGGATCACCCGGAACTGCCATACAATACGATGGCCAATGCCGAAAAATGGGTAGCTAAGATGGCTGTGCCGGGGTATGCCATGGATGACGAGACCGCCATCAAAGTGGTAGACGGCGCAGTCGAAGTCGTCTCCGAGGGGCATTGGAAGCTATTTACGCATGAATGAGGAATTGGAAAATGTTAAGAGCAGAAATCGCAGAGACACGTGCCTTCGAAAGTTGGTTGGACTACCAAAAGGCCATCGAGCAGGCCATCGCACCGCTCACCGAGGAACAACTACAGAAACGGCTTCTACCTGGTCTGAGAACGCCTGGGGAAATCGCCGAACATATCGTCTTTGGGCGTGCGCTGCATTTGCATGCGCTGAATCAGGCCCACACACTCGGTGAGGGGGTTGCAGAATTAATGCCACTGCTCCGGTGGGGAGATGCCGACAACCTGCCGCATACTGCCGCCGAGATTGTGTACGGGCTGGAACTGACCTGGCGTTTAATCACTACCTGTCTGTTGCGCGGTTCACCAACCGACTTAATCTCCGAGGCGGAGAAAACGATCGTGCAGACGATCTGGGGGCTTCTCGACCACGACCTGCCCCATGCCGGGGAACTATCTTTACTATTGGGTGCAGATGGGATGCCTGGGGTTGAGATTTAGAGAGCATCTGAACTACTTTGAGGCCAGGTGCGACGCACTTGAGACAGACTTTGTTGAAGGTTTTGCCTTGAATATCAGCCTAAATGCCTGCCGAAGTGCGTCGCGCCTTTAGTTTTCAAACACGCTCTTAGCACAGCAGTAACATGTACGGCCTCTGGGCTTTATTGAGTGAAATCCCAGTGAGCTAAAAATTTCAAAAGATTAACGCTAAAATACAAGGTAATTATGAACACCTCTGACAAACACAATCAACGTATCGCAAACATGACCTTCGCTTCTGTCTATCCGATGTACGTACAAAAGGTAGAGAAAAAAGGCAGAACCGTAGAAGAATTACATCAGGTCATCGAATGGTTAACGGATTTCGATCAGGAGAAGCTTCAGGAACTGATACAGGAGAATGCAACGTTTGAAACATTCTTCCAACACGCTTCACTCAACCCCAATGCGCGTCTCATCACCGGAGTCATTTGTGGATATCGCGTGGAGGAAATCGAGAATCCTTTGACCCAACAGGTTCGGTATTTGGATAAGTTGGTGGATGAGTTGGCGAAGGGAAAAGCAATGGAGAAAATTCTGCGGAATATAGGCCAATGAATGATACTGCCAAAGCAGCGTGACCCCAGATTTATCACCGTGCGGCGCGGTGGCTCCCTCCAGGACTCCGAACACCATCTGCTTGCGCTCTGGGCTGCCGATTGTGCCCAGCATGTGTTGCCCTTGTTCGAGGCCTCACAACCCCATGATGACCGTCCGCGGCAGGCTATCGAAATGGTTCGTGCCTGGACGCGCGGGGAGATCACCATGACTCAGTCCCGAGCGGCGGGAGGCCATGCCATGGGCGCGGCAAGAGCACTGCGCGGGGCAGCCCGGTTCGCCGCATTTTCAGCCGGTCAGGCCGCGGTGGTCGCGCATGTCGCCGCACATGAGTTAGGCGCGGCGGCTTATGCCATCAAGGCTGTGCGTGCCGCGGCGCTGGACGGTCAGGCAGAAGAAGCGGGGCGTCTGGAGTGCGAACGGCAACGGGCACAACTTCCAGAAGAAATCCGCGCATTGGTGCTTGACGACCAGAAATTACGTAACGAAATCTGTTGGTTTGTGTTCGATTGTTGCCCGGCTTACCCAATGAAAACCCCGTTTAGCCCATCGAGTAGATTATGAGACCCACCTTGAGGTAAGTACTACATTCTGAAACCCGGAGTAATTTCCGATGCCGAATCGTCATCCTGATCAAGATCGTTGGGAGGTATTGTTTACAACAATCTTTTTGAAATATCGTTCTATCCTGTTCATAGGTGGGGTAATTCTCGTGGGATTTGCCGTCTCAGCCTGGATGGCCTATCCAGTTGTCTCCATAGCTGCTTTGGGGCTGGCGCTATTGCTGTTCATGATGGTTTCCTCGGATAAAGTCACCCTTTATTTTGCTCGATTTTGTGCCTGGGTGATAACCGGGGGAAGCTGAAAATGTTGGACGTGGATATTTTTCTCTCATAAAGTTAGCGTATTAAATCAACATGCAACTGGTATCTGATAACATAAACCATATCCTGGCCCTGTTACGCCAAGGCCCCATTTGCCTCGAAAACGCCACCCGTGGAATAGATGCAAAGCACTTATCCCTCCGCACCGAAGAAGAACCCTGGTCTGTCGGGGATATTCTGGCCCATCTGCGTGCCTGTTCCGATGTTTGGGGGGATAGCATTATGAAGATGCTGACACAAGAAAACCCGGTTCAACGGTATGTCTCGCCCCGTTCACTTTTGAGAAAGCCTGAATATACCGATCCACCATTTGAAACCGCCCTGGAATCCTTCGCCCAAGCACGCAAGAACCTCCTGAAAATGTTAGAAGGTCTGGACGAAGCCAGTTGGGCACGTTCGGGCACTTTCACCGGAACTTCCCCCCGCGCGCGTGACCAGACCGTTTTCAGTTATGCCGAACGAATTGTCAACCACGAACAAGATCATCTGGCGCAAATCGAAATGCTGTTGAGGGGATAGAAAATTAGTGACCTTCGGAGACCGATTTTCAAGGAAAACGCCCGGCACATACCGGGCGTTTTTGTCTTCTATATTGAGAAATTCTCCCCTGCTTTGTTGCTTACATTGTATAACCCCTTAAGGAATTTGACAATAACGCGTTGAGGTGATTTTTATCGCGGAATCAACGCTGTAAAATGCGAAAAGATCGATTCGGAACCAATTCGACGATCAAATGCGAAAGGAGAAAAATCATGCGAATACTTCTCTCAACCATCGGTTCACGCGGTGATGTTCAGCCCCTGGTGGCGTTGGGTCTTCAGTTGAAAGAACTCGGTCAGGATGTCCGTATGTGTGTGCCACCAGATTTCTGCGAATGGATCGAAAGTCTCGGTCTGTCCGTCACGCCCATTGGACCAACATTGCGCTCGACCGGAAAATCCAACCCGATGGGAACGCGACCGATCCCAGAACAGGTCCGTCAAATGTTGGAAGGTACAGTCACCACACAATTTGAAACGATTACGGCCACGGCACAGGGTTGTGACATGATCGTTGGCGCGACTGCCCTCCAAATCGCGGCTCCCTCTATTGCGGAGAAAATGGGCATACCTTACGTTTTCACCGCAATTTGCCCTGCAGTTTTGCCCTCGCCCTATCACGCGCCCCCTGTCCTGGCGATGTTAGGTGACAAACCTACCTCCAATCCGGCGGATTTTCCTGTCCTCTGGGAAAAAGAAATCCAACGCTGGAACATAATGTGGGGTGACATCTTGAATGCAAAACGGGCGAAACTCGCCCTTAACCCGGTCACCGAAGTATTACGCCACATTCTGACGGTGCAACCCTGGTTAGCCTCTGACCCAACCCTGGGACCCTGGCCCGATCCCGTGGACGAGACTGTGTACCAAACCGGGGCCTGGCTTATCTCGGATGACCGTCCCTTATCCCCCGAGGTGGAAGCGTTCCTCGACGCGGGCGAGCCGCCCATCTACTTCGGCTTTGGCAGTATCCGTGCCCCCGAAGGTCTCAACGAGGCCATGATCCAATCCGCCCGTGCTCTCGGACGCCGCGCAATCCTCTTACGGGGCTGGACGGACCTGACCTTGTTGGACGACGAACCGGATTGCTTGAGCATTGGCGAGGTCAATCAGCAATCGCTGTTCAAACGGGTAGCCGCGGTTGTTCATCATGGCGGGGCAGGCACTACTCATACCGCTGCATTGTCCGGCGTTCCACAAGTTGTCATTCCTCAACATTACGATCAACATTACTGGGCAAGTCGTGTACAGGACCTCGGTCTCGGAATTGCCCACGCCTCCGATGCCCCTACTACCGACTCGTTGACGAACGCCCTCCAACACGCCCTCCAACCCGATGTCGCGGCTCGTGCTCAAACCCTTGCCAAGAAAGTGCGCCGCGATGGGGCCTTGGTAGCCGCACAACGTTTGATCAGTATGGTTTCCTAGTATCGTTTCTATTGCTCCGCAAAACGCCCGTCACACAACGGGCGTTTTTTGTCCTTATTTTGAGTAGAATTTCGATTGGAAATCTGTTGAATTTATATCTCGTTGGAGGCTCAATGATTGAACGACTCTTTGTTTATGGAACTTTAGGTCCTGGACGGCTGAATGAGCACATACTCACCCAAATCGGTGGTTCATGGGAGGCCGCGTCGGTGACCGGAACCCTCCGGCAGGATGGTTGGGGCGCAGCGATGGGCTATCCGGGGATCGATCTGGATGAAAATGGTGATGAAATTCATGGCTTTGTTTTCAGTTCGATCATCGCCTCCCCTTTGTCACGATTGCCAACACCGACCAGGATTTTGATAACGTCTCTCGCCTCAATCGTGAAGGCGTGTACCGTATCAACATCGGCGTCAGTAAAGAGACCTTTATGAACGTCATTGGAGAAACCGACTCCGATGTGGATTATTCCGCCCTGAACACCTTCCTCCCTCACCTGGATTACGCCAAACAAAACTTTCTCTGTATCCTCAGCCCCTCTGGCGAAAACGTAGAAGCGACCAAACGCCTCATCGAAGAAGCGCACGCACTTGCAGCCAAACGTTATCAACGTCTTTCGTGAAAAGCACTTTCATTACCAAAACTCTTCGCGGAACGGTTCCGCGTCTCATCTCACTACCAAAAGTCCTCGCGGAACGATAACTGTTGTCATTCCGACCGAAGGGAGGAATCCCTAATACGCTCCTCGATCAAGCACCCTCGTGGGAATCCTGACTTTTATAATGCACTTCCGCCTGCTCCCGCAACCGCGCCGCCGCCTGTTCCGCCGTCAAATCCCGCTGTGCCTCCGCCATCATCTCATACCCAACCATAAACTTCTTCACCGTCGCCGAGCGAAGCAGGGGCGGATAAAAGTGGGCGTGTAATTGCCAATGTTCGTGGTTTTCATCTATAAATGGCGCGCCATGCCATCCCATCGAGTAGGGGAACGAAGTTTCAAACAAATTATCGTACCGGGTCAGCAACCGTTTCAGAATGTCCGCCAGCGCATCCCGTTGCGCCTCGCCCAAATCCGGCAGACGATGGCCATGCGCCCGCGGCGTCAGTAAAATCTCAAACGGCCACACCGCCCAATAAGGAACTAGCGCCACCCAATCTTCATTTTCGACCACTACACGTTCCCCCAACTTCAATTCCAAATCCAGATAATCTAACAACAGCGCACGCCCATGTTCGGCAAAATATGCTCGTTGATGCTCGTCCTCCTTGCGCGGCTCGTTAGGAATTTCCGTCATCGTCCAAATTTGCCCATGTGGATGGGGATTCGAACAGCCCATGATCGCCCCCTTATTCTCAAACACCTGAACCCACCGGAACCGTTGACCAAGTTCAGCGGTTTGCGCTGCCCAAACATCCACCACCCCGCGAATCTCGCTAACCTCCATCTCCGGCAGCGTCACATCATGCCGCGGGGAAAAGCAGATCACCCGGCTGGTTCCCGCCACACTTTGGGCTTGCAGGAGTCCGTTCGCGTGGGATTCATTCGGCGTATCAGGAAGCAGCGCGGCAAAATCGTTGTCAAACACAAACGTACTCGCGAAATCCGGGTTCCGCAACCCGCCCGCGCGTTCATTGCGCGGGCACAGGTAGCACTTCGGATCATACGCGGGGCGGTTGTCCGGCGGGAGTTTCTCCACCTGTCCGAGCCAGGGGCGTTTGGTGCGGTGCGGGGAAACGAGAACCCATTCTCCAGTGAGCGGGTTGAAACGACGGTGAGGGTGTTCGGTAGGATTAAACATAGAAACGTAAAATGTAAAACGTAGAACAAAAGCGGGGAGGAGTAGTAGTCTAGCCCCTTGTGGGCGTCACCCTTGTGAGCGTCACGCTGTCGCCGCCAGCACGCCGCCGATAATGACCAAAATCGCGGCCAACAGCAGTTTCCCGGAGTTTACTGTGTGCCATTCGGCTAGCAGGATTAACCCGATCACCACCGTGACCAGGGTATTCATGTTATACAGCGGCACCAATTGGCTGATTTGCCCGCCATATTTTTGAAGGGCAAGCGCAATCCCAGCCATGCCAATCGTCCAAAACAGCGCGTAAAGCCCTGCATAAAGCATCCCATTCGCTGGAAACGTCGCATTTTTCTGCACAAGCATAAACACGCCGCCCATGATCACCGTCCCAACGCCAATCGTCATCAGATATGCGCCGGTGCTGATCGTGGTTTGGCTGCTCAACTTTTGGAAGATGCCTGCCACGCCAAACAAAATGGCGGGAAGGATGCCGCCTAACAAAATGGAAATCGTTTTTGCTTCCATATTCTCCAACTTAAAAAAAGATCGCAACCAAACTTCCAGGTTGCGGGAAGCAATTGTACTCGTAGAGGTGATTAGGTGGGGGAGTATCCGCTAAAGAGTATTCTAAAAGTGCATCCTAGGCCTCTAACCCTGGCAACCGGACACTTAACGAAGGCATCTCTGCACGGGGATCAATCATTCGCTGATCAAACACAAACGCTTCATTCGGCACGACTTGCCATTGATTTCCATGCACCGTATTAAGGGCGGATGCAATTTCATAAAACGTCCATTTCTCATTTGAATCCAGCAAATACCGTCCCGGCGCGCCCTGCGAAAGACGGAATAACGCGGCGGCAGTATCCACAGTGAACGAACATGCGGGATACCACCGCTTACTTGCCTCAATCGGTCCGTTTTTCGCCTGATCGTAAAAAAAGCCAAGCATGTTATTCGTCCCCGGCGAGTTGCCGATCTGCCACCCAATCCGGGCGACGACGGTATTCGGGTATGCGAGTGCGCGTTCTTCTCCCATCCACTTTTCATATCCGTACCCTTCGCGGGCGTCCGGCGTCGTGTCTAGGGTGAACGGCCCCTTCGCATCGTCTGTAAATACCATTACCGAACTCGTAAACACAAACCGGATACCCATCTCTGCAGTAAGTCGGGCTAGAGTGGACGTCCATTCGACGTTAACCACCCATCCCTCATTTTCCCGCCCTGTTGGCTGAGAAACGGTCGCGAGGTGGAAAACACCGTCAGGTGCGGTCTTCTGCAAATAGACGCGCATCTGTTTCTCTTCTTCCAACGAAACCGCGCGGCGATCCCACGGAATGACGGTGATGTTTTGTGCTTGAAGATAGTGGGTGAGGGCGGTCCCCAACCCACCTGATGCACCTGTGATGATAACTCTTTGTGCCATGCTAAAACTGCCTGCTCCAATCCTTCGGCCACCGTTCGACCACCACTTTCGTCTGTGTGAAGAACTCCACCGCGTGTTTTCCTTGCCCGTGCAGGGTGCCAAAGAAACTATCCTTCCACCCGCTGAAGGGGAAATACGCCATCGGCGCGGCCACCCCGATGTTGATGCCAATATTCCCCGCGTCGGCATCGTGCCGGAATTTGCGCGCCGCCGCGCCACTGCTCGTAAACAGACACGCCATATTGCCGTACTGCCCACTGTTGACCAACTCAATCGCATCTTCGACCGTGTCCAAATGCACCATACCCAGCACCGGCCCAAAAATCTCCGTGCGAATCACCTCCCCCTGCGGATTCAACCCGCATAACAATGTGGGGTGCAAAAAACTTCCGCCCTCATACCCCCCGACCGCTTTCCCACGCCCGTCTACCACGAGTTCTGCCCCTTCCGAAACCCCCCTCGCGATCAGCCCCTCGATCCGGGCTTTGGACGCGTGGGTGATGACTGGCCCCATCTGCACCCCGTCATCCAGCCCGAACCCGGTCACACGTTGGAGCGCGGCGTCCGCGAGGGCGGGGGTGAAGATCTCATCCGCCTTGCCCACCGTGAAAACGAGGGAGGTTGCCAGACAACGTTGCCCCGCGCATCCGAACGCACTATCCGCGATGATTTTGGTCGTCATATCTACTTCCGCGTCGGGGAGGATGATGGTGGGGTTTTTCGCCCCGCCCTGGGCCTGGACGCGTTTCCCATTCAACGACGCGCGGCTGTACACATGTTTGGCGACCGCGGTCGAACCGACAAACGTCACCCCGCGAATGGTCGGGTGATCGAGAATCGCGTTCACCGTTTCTACCCCGCCGTTGACCATGTTCACCACCCCTGGCGGAAAGCCACATTGATCAAGCAGTTCAAACACTTTTTGCATGGTGAGCGGCACGCGCTCAGAGGGTTTGACGATGTAGGTGTTGCCGCATGCGAGGGCATAGGGCAGATACCAAAACGGGATCATCCCCGGAAAGTTGAACGGTGCAATCGTGGCAACGACCCCGACCGGCTGACGGATCATGTATTCGTCAATCCCACTGGCGACATCTTCCAATACATCGCCAAGCATCATCGTGGGGGTCCCGCAGGCGACTTCGACGTTTTCGATGGCGCGGCGCATTTCGCCTACGGATTCGCCGTACACTTTGCCGTTTTCGAGGGTGATCGTGCGAGCGAGTTCATCCAGATGTTCTTCCATCAGGGCTTTGAGCTTGAAGAGGGGCTGGATGCGATCTCCAGGCGGGGTGTTGCGCCACGCGGGATACGCGTTCGCTGCGGCCCGCGCGGCCTCGTCCACCACGCTGGCGGCGCAGAGAGGTGTCCGGGCGAGAAGTTCTTGGGAGGCGGGGTTGATCACATCCAAATATTCCGCGGCGTGATCCTCGCGCCATTGACCGTTGATGTAGTTGAGCACTTTTTGCATGGGAGACCTCTTGATATAAAAATGATTGAGAAATTTAAAGGGACGCGTGAAAGATACGCCTGGCTCGGATTTTACCCGCGCCGTGCAAAAATAGGTCTGCACAATCGGATGAAAAGCGATGTTTTTAGAAAAAAGGCCCCTGGCCTTTTTGATAGAGGTGAACGACTATTCCTGTGATAGCCCCATATATAGCGCACAAGCAACCATTTAAGATGAGACCGCTCAATATGGCGACAAGTATGGTGAATAGATTATCGAAGGAAGGCGTTTGGCCCTGAAATAAATATTGCCACACCCCAATCGCCGGGCCAATGATCATGCCAACAACACCGCCAAGGGTTGCGAAATCTCGTATCCGGGTAGGGCGGGCAACCAGAATTGCGCCGAGCGTTCCCAAGACTGGTCCGAGGAATTTGTTGTTTAACCATAGGATCAGGATGATAGAGACAGCAAGGCCAGCTAATATTCCGAGGATTGTATAACGGGTTGGCTGCACTGTTTCCGCTTTCATCATCTTTACAAAATCCTTTGCATCATTTCTGCCACTGCCTGGTAGACCGGCGATTCGTCCCCCATTTGTACAAGGGGAACCCCACTGAATTCGGCTTCTTCCATCTCTTCGCTGGCGGGGATGGTGCCTAAGAGTGGCAGACCGATTTCGGCGACGAATGCTTTAACGGGATCAGGCAGAGGGCCGTTGACCCGATTGACAACGAGATAGGTGTTTTCAATGCGGATGTCCATGTCGTTGCGGAACCCGGCGATGCGCTCTGCCGCGACCAACCCCCGCCGCGAGGGGTCACTGACCACGATCAGGTGTTGCACGTCGCGCGTGGTGCGGCGGCTGAGGTGCTCCATCCCCGCTTCGTTGTCAATGATTACATAACGATAGTTTTTGCTGATCGAGTCCACGACCTCGCGCAGGTTGTGGTTGACCGCGCAGTAGCACCCCGGCCCTTCCGAGCGGCCCATCGCAATCAGGTCGAACTGTTCGCCTTCCGCCAGCGAACTGCGGATTTGTAGATCGAGATAGTCTCGTTTGGACATTCCCCCTTCCAGCGCGCCCATCGCTGCCCCGCCCTGAAGCAGGGCTTCTTTCACCTGTCCGAGCATGTCCTCCCGGATGTCCCCTACGGTCCAATCTAAGTCTAGGCCCAGCGCCATGTTCAGGTTACTGCTGGGGTCGGCGTCAATCGCTAGCACGGCACCCGGCTGGTTTTGTACAAGGAATTTGATGATCAAGGCAGCTACCGTTGTTTTTCCGACACCGCCTTTTCCTGCGAGGGCAATGGTTGTGGTCAATTACGACTCCTTATTTTTGAGTTTTTCTGCAATTTTCTCCGCAGCAAGTCTCACCGCGGGAACATAATCATACACAGCTTCCCCCAACCGATCTGCTTCCTGCACATTCAAATCAGCGGGGAGATAGCCCAAAAACGGAATGCCAGGGGTTTCGCGCGAGAGAAAATCGGCTTCTTCCTCCCCCCGAACTTTATTTCCCACCAGGTACAACCGCTTTAAGCCGATATCGTTTGCCAGCTTTTTGATCTGCGTCGCCGTACCAAGACTGCGTCGGGTGGGTTCGACGACAACGATCATCGCATCTACGAAATCCACCGTTGCCCGCCCCAGATGTTCCACGCCCGCATACATATCGAGGAGCAGGACTTCGTCATCCCGGAAAAGCAGGTGCGTGAACAGCGTTTTGAGCATGGCGCTCTCCGGGCAGATGCACCCGCTTCCCCCGAGGTCCACCGCGCCCATTTCAAGTAGTCGGACCCCGCGATGGAGGACGCTAAACCGTTCGGGGATGTCATCCACGCGCGGGTTAATGGTGAAGAAGCCGCCTACAGTGCCGGGTTTCGCGCCGGTGCGCTCTTCGATTAGGGCATCCATTTCGGCGATGGGATGCAGTTGGGCACGGAGGGTGTTGGGGAATCCCAGTGCCCCCGCGAGGCAAGGGGAAGGATCAGCGTCCACGGCGAGGACATCCCGACCAGCATCCGCATATATTTGAGCAAGTAACGCGGCGAGAGTGGTTTTTCCCACCCCACCTTTTCCTGTAATGGCTAGTTTCATATTTTTAGTGGGAGAAGTGTCGAAATTTCGAGGAGGTGGAGAGACCTCCACCTCCTCGAAATTTCGTGATTAAACAAATCCACGCGAAATTGCTTCTTCGCGCAGGGTTTGGATGACTTTTGCGAGATCAATTCCGTTCGGACAGAGGTTTTCGGAGGTTTCTAACACTACTTCTGACCAAATTGTACGGCTGGTGAAGACTTCGGGGTCGTTGAGCAGGATAAGCTGGACGATGATCCCCATTGCGAGGTCAGCTTCCTCTTCGGGAAAGACATATTCCGAGCAAACACCACAACTCCGGCAGCGGCGTAAATCTACACCCTGGTTGAGCATGACGCGGCGAAGGGAGAGAGAAGAGATGGTTTCGAGCATCTGGAAAGGATGGTACGCAGACAACATTGAAATTCACAGATGGTGAAAATCATCTTGTCTATTTTTTCTATGCCTTCTGTGTACCCTTGAATTTATGCGGGCAAGGCTTCTGATTCGTGTGGAGCAGGATCACCAGGCGGAACGCGCATCAGTCCGGCATCTTTCACGATGCGAGGAACGATGGATTCCCAACCCACAGCCATCAGGTGAATGCCATGAACGCCTTGTTTATACCGGATTTTCTCGATCAATTCCAGGGCAATTTGCACGCCTTCTTCTTCTGCTCCGTCACCGGCTTTTTCCATTCGCTCTAACAAGGGTTGAGGTATCGTCACACCTGGGACTTCATGGTGCATGTATTTGGCCACTTTTAGCGATTTGAGGGGCGTAATGCCCACAAGGATAAACACCTTATCGAGAATGTTCCGCCTGGCGAGTTCGTTCAGCCATATGTCAAACCCGTCAGGATCAAAGACGAGATTGGTCTGGAAGAACTGTGCGCCAGCATTGATCTTCTTATGTTCTCGGATCGCCTGAAACCGTGGCTCAGACGCAAACGGAGAAGCCGCTGCCCCGAGAAAGAATTGTGGCGGGAATTTCATGGAACGTTGATCGAGGTATTTCCCCTCGTCACGCATTTTACGAAGGATCCAAAGCATTTGGATGGAGTCAATGTCGAGAATATCATTCCGCGCCATTGGAGTTGCACCCATTCGCGCACTATCGCCGGACAAGCAGAGGATGTTGCGAATGCCCATCGCACTCGCCCCAATCACTTCACCCTGTAAGCCGGTGCGGGTGCGATCGCGTGCGGCAATTTGCATGACCGGTTCTGCGCCAACTTCGAGAGCGATCTTACTGCACGCAATGCTAGACATCCGTGGTGTTGCGGAAGGCGCATCGGTAAAGTTGACCGCAGTTACATAGGGCATAACCATAGCAACGTCTTTTTTGAGTTTGTTTGTGGAAACAGTTTGGGGCGGCGCAACTTCTGTGGTGACGACGAATTCTCCCGCGCGCAGACGGCGTTCCAGCTCAGAAACGGGTTCGGTGTACGCGGGGGCATGGTATTCTGCATCTCCGCTCCACCAATCGGGTTGGCGAACCGGGCGGAAGATCGAATCCCAAGTTATTGTACGACGCACAGGGTCTTTTGCTGTGAGGCCGCGCGCAACGGTTTTTACTCCTAATTTCTTAACTTGTTGCACAACATCACCCCAGGTTTCGGTGCCTGTTTTATCCCAATCCATAGGTGGCAGGACTTCCAACAGCATTTCCTCCCGACCCAGGTGAAAAGCACGGTCATAGATTTTGTACCAAATGCAGGGCCGAGTTTCGTCTACGTAACAATGTTCGGATGTGGAGCCTCCACATGGACCATTGCGCGCGCCCTTAGGACATTCCATAGGACAAATAAAAGCAGTTTCTTGTAGCAGGCAGTTTCCGCACATCCGGCAACCGAACATTGGGCCTTTGACCATTTTTTCAACCGAGGCCAGCATTCGTGCGCCCAGCGGTTCGCGCTTGAACGGGGAGAACGGAGGCTGCCAGCGACGACCAGGTGTAAAGCCAGGCATATTGAACCTCCAGATAATGAGTGACGAGCGCTAAGGGATAAGTGTTTTCACTTATCCCTTAGCACTTGAAAATTTATAACGTTGGTAACAGATACTCATACGCACTAAGCGCGGCTTTTGCTCCCTCGCCAATGGCTACAAGTACTTGCTCCGTAGTAGTGGTGACATCTCCAGCGGCAAAAAGACCGGGGACGTTTGTGCGGCCTACGCTGTCAACAATGATGCGGCCACGAATATCGCGCTCGACCAGGTGGGCGACCAATTCTGAATTGGGAATAACTGCCATTTCGACGAAAACGCCATCTGTGTGGATTTCGGTTTCAAACCCTTGCGGGCCTTCTACCATCACCGCGTCGCAGAACCCATTTCCTAAGACTTGGGTGACGCGATAATTTTCCAGCACAGTGACATTTTTTGAGTTGAGCAGTTTTTTACCCAATGGGGAATGAAGCAACTCGCCTGATGGCCCGACTAGATGCACTTCTGCGGCAATCGTCGCCATTTCAGCAGCAGAGCGGAGGGCTAATTCGCCTTTGCCGACAATGACGGCTTTTTTATCAATAAAGAGCGGGGCATAGCTAGTAGCCGAATACCCCACGCCTTTGCCCCGGAATTGTTGTTCGCCGGGGACATCTAACCATTGCACACGGGCACCTGTTGTAATGATGACCGTTTTTGCCAGTAATTCGCCTCCCGCAGCAGTCTTGACCACAAAATGCCCGTTGACCTTCTCGACACGGGTGACGTTTTCCATGTGGCGGGCAAAGTTCAAGTATTCGAGTTCGCGCTTGAATTTTTCAACCACTTCCGTGCCACGAATTACCAGATGTTGATCTTCATCTTTCAAATCCATGTGGAAGTTGGTTTTGCCGCCTAAATCTGCGGCAACCATCAGCACATTCAAGCGTTTGCGGATGGCGTAGATCGTAGCCGTTAAACCGGCGGGGCCTCCGCCGATGATGATGATATCGTACATGATAGTACCTCATTCTGGTTACGGAATACGCAGTACTTTCAATATTCCGTATTGCGTATTTAATCTTCTGGCGCTTCTTCAATAAAGCCCTTATGCATCATCATTTGTGTCAATTCGCGAGAGCGGCGGATGATGTTCGAGGCGTTGTGATACAGTTCATCGTAGCTTCGTTCAAGGCGAGCAACGCCCTGTTCTTGAGCTTTCATGGCGACAGCCGCAGCTTCACGGGGGAAGATCTCCCAATCATCCATCGTAGGCAAGATGTGATCGGATGCGAGTTTGTTCCCGATGTGACTGGCAAGGGCGTCCGCGGCGGCGTAGCACATCTCGTCGGTGATGGTCTTTGCCCGCACATCGAGCGTACCCCGGAAGATGCCGGGGAAGCCAAGGGAATTATTCACCTGATTGGGGAAGTCCGACCGCCCGGTGGCGACAATCGCTGCACCTGCTTCCACCGCTTCCCACGGCCAGATTTCCGGCACAGGGTTGGCGCAGGCAAAGAGAATGGAATTGGTGTTCATCCGCCGGACCCATTCGGGCAGGATCACGCCCGGGCCGGGGGCTGCAAGGCCGATCACCACATCTGCCCCTTCCATGGCTTCAGGGATGCCGCCCTCACGGTGTTCCGCATTCGTAATCTGGCACAAGCGCCATTTGTCTACATACTCCGCGCGGCGCATGAACAAATCCTTGCGGTGTTCGCCAAGAATCCCTTTGCTGTCTACCATGTAGCATTTCGCCGGATTCACACCCCAGCCGAAGATTAGCCGGGAGCAGGCTACGTTGGACGCGCCTGAGCCGACAAACACCACACTAACATCCTCCTTCGCTTTGCCGACGAGTTTGAGCGCGTTCATTAACCCCGCGAGAGTGACAGTTGCGGTGCCTTGTTGGTCATCATGCCAGACGGGGATTTCTGCTTTTTCGCGGAGGGTGTCAAGGATGCGGAAGCATTTGGGTTGCGAAAGGTCTTCGAGGTTGATTCCGCCAAAACCCGGTTGGATGTTCAGAACGGTTTCGATGATTTTGTCAGGGTCTTTCGTCCCTAACATGATCGGGTAGCCATCCACGCCACCCAGATATTTGTACAGCAGGGCTTTGCCTTCCATGACCGGCATCCCTGCCTTCGGGCCGATGTCGCCCAGTCCGAGGACGCGTGTGCCGTCACTGACGACGGCGACGGTATTCCATTTGTTCGTATATTCGTACACCAGTTCGGGGTCGGCGGCAATCGCTTTGCATGGGGCCGCAACGCCTGGGGTGTACCAAATGGCAAAATCATTAAAATTGCGAATAGTGCTTTTGATCGTAGTTTCGATCTTGCCCCGATAAAAGGGGTGGAGCTTCATCGCATCGGCAGAAGGTTTTTTAGCCTTTGCCAGCAATTCGTCTACGTTATACATAGGCTCCTTAAGCATGTCCTTACTCCTGAAGGGGGAGGAAAAAAGGAATTAGGAAGGGGGAAGAAGGAATTGGGAATTCGTTCGTGTAAAATTCCTTCTTCCTATTCCCTTTTTCCCCTTTCCTTTCTTCCTTCTTCCACCCCTAAAAATTCACCGCCAGTTCCTGTTGTAAATAGGAATCGGCATAAATTACCTTGTTCAATAAGATTTGGACGGTTTTCCAGATCGCGGCCTGATCGGGGTCAGTAAAATCTACATCGTCCATGTGGAGTTCATTGCCTTCGGCCACGCGGTCGTGCAGAGTCAGGTACAACCGTCCGAGGGCGGTGCTTTCGTCTCGCGCCTCGATAACGCGGATGACCTCATTTTGGGGGGCATCCATCGGATTGCCGATCATCATCTTCAGCCCAACCCCCATCAGCATCGCCAGATACACCCGGTTGATCAGGGCGCGGTTTTCGTTGGGGACGGCGTTGGAAACGTTGGACAGACCCACCGAGATCGGTGGCGGTGGATCCCATGCAAATTGCAGGATGCGGATCGTTTCAATCAGTTGTGGACAAAATTCCTGGCAGCCGGAAACAGTCAGCACGAGCGGGTCAATGATCAGGTCGCTGATGGGGAAATCAATCTCCAGCGCGCGCGGGATCAGCTTTTCAAGCGCGATATTCACCCGTTCATCTGCCGCGATTGGGATGCCACTCGCCCCCATCGTGAGGGCAATGAGCCGCGCGTTGTACTGTTTCGCGACGAGGGGTACTTTTTCCAGTCGTTCGGGTTCGGCGGACGTGGAGTTGATAATTGGCTGGGCCTTGGTTACTTTCTTTAGCCCGGCTTCAATCCCTAGGAGGTTTGTGCTGTCGAAACTGAGTGGCACATCCGTCACCGCTTCAACGGTCTCCACCATCCACGGGAAGACTTCTTCCCAGTCCTTTTTGCGCGGTCCGAGGTTCAGGTCAAGTGCCTGTGCCCCTGCTTCGACCTGTTTAACCGCAAGTTCCTGGAAGAATTTTGCGTCGCGCACTTTGAGTGCTTCTTTTACTTTTTCGGAAATGATATGGATATTCTCGCCAATAATATACATCGGGTGCTCCTAGAAGAGGGTATTTTCGGCAAACAAGGAAAAAAGGTAAATGGGGTGAAGAAGATTGTCAACTCAATCTACCTTGTCTACTTTGTTTATCTGTATACCCCGTACATTTGATCCGGTCCTAATAGATCGGGAAATTTTTCTCGTAGTGCAAATCGGGTCGCGTAACACAGATGACACGCGTCCACAAATTCTTGTTCATGATTATCCAGATAGCGTAATGCCAATCCGGTTGGGCCGCCGGCAATCAATGTGCCAGCGATAGGATTCTGAAGAGGATCAAACATGCCCAAAATATCTCTCAGTGGTTGGTTGAACAGATTGCCGATCACAATCCCCTGGCAAAGGTGCAGATTCCCAAATGGATCGAGGTGAACCCGTCCGGGATTTTCCAGGTTCTCATATGGACAGCGGTTAAACGCCAACCAACTCTGACGGGGTTGCCCGTTGACAAGCTTTTCTGCTGCCCGACCACGGTACATGACCCCGCCCCCGCTCAGAGGAAGTCCTGGCTCCCACGCCTCCGGGTCGCGTGCTCCGGCGGGGGGATCAACAGTGATCGTACCTGTACTCAGCCCTAGCATTGGCGCAACCGCAAGCACTCTTTGGGATTCGGGCGTTTCCATTGACGCCCCGTGAAAGAGATCGCTGGATACATCAATCGTTTTCAATCCAGCTTGAGCCAGCGGTTTCAGCCATTGGCAGGCATCCTCTTCGCTGGTCGCCCAATACCCGTTGCTTACAATACCGACGGAAAAGCCCAGTGCGCTCGCCGAACGGACACCCTCAAGCAAGAGAGGATAATATAAAAATGCCTCGCCGCCTTCAAAATAAATTTCGTCAATCGTTCCCACCTCTTTAGCCTGATAAAGCGCATTTTTTAATTGCGCCATCGTGAATACGCCTGTCTGCCAGGGACTGCCCCAGACGAAGCAATGATCGCATTCGTAGTTGCAGGTGTAAGTGAGAAGAATATGTAATCCAGTAAGGTTCATCGGTTTCAATCAACACGGACACAAGTAAACAGGCACAAGAGTTTGTAATTACGTGTCTAGGTATATACTTTATCAGCCTGTTTACTAATTTCTTCTGCCACACTTGGAAATTTACTCAAATCTGTATGCGGCAAAAATAATGCCGACGTAAACGCTTCATAGAACGAGTTATCTGCTGAAAGTTCAATGTACGTCATTTTGCGGGCAATTTCGGAAATGCGGTTCCGCGCCGTTTTATCCAATAACGCAAGATATGCGCCTTTCACGGATGTGTTGCCTAGAAAGTGGAAGTTCTCCCACGGCATGTCGGGGAGCAGACCGATTTCAACAGCTTTTTCGACGTTGATGTATTTGCCGAACGAGCCGCCCACTAGAACTCGCTCCGCCATTTCGAGCGGCATCCCGACCCCGTCCGCTAGAACGCTGAACCCGGCATAGATTGCGGCCTTGGCGCGGAGAAGGTTGTCTACATCCACGTGTGTGAGGGCGATATCGCGACCGTGTCCGGTTTCGTCTGCCCAGGCGATGATGTATTCCGGGCCGTGTTCGCCGTTGCGGATGCGCGGGGTTTTCAGGTGCGTGTTGAAATTTCCGCCTTTGTCCAGCACGCCAGTTAGGAACAACTCCGCCATCAACGAAATCAACCCGCTACCGCAAAGGCCGCGCGGTTTGACTTCGCCAATTACGCGGAAAGTCGGTTCAAACGTCTCAGTGTTCACCCAAACTTCTTCAATCGCCCCTCTCGTCGCTCGCATTCCATCCACCACGCCCGCCCCCTCGAACGCAGGCCCCGCCGAACACGCACACGTCACCAGCCAATCTTGTGACCCCATCACTGTTTCACCATTTGTCCCCACATCAATGAATAGGGAAACTTGCTCACTGTCATCTACCCCCGATGACAGCACTCCCGCGGTGATGTCCGCGCCGACGTAGCTCGCCACGCCCGGGAGGCAGTCCACAACCGCTTCAGGATTTACGTTTAAGCCGATTTCCGCAGCTCGGAAGGGAGGTGGTTCGTTTACCCCGGTCACGAACGGCGACAGGCGAATGCTGTCCGCAGGGAGACCGAGCAGCAGGTGCATCATGGTGCTGTTCCCCGCGATGGTGACTTTGTAAATCTCCAACGGGTTAGCCTGCACACGTTTGCACGCCGTTTCAATCAGTCCGTTGATGGTGCCTAACACCAGGTTTTGCATTTCCTCATGACCGCCATTTTTGCTGGCATAAATGATCCGGGAAATGACATCTTCTCCTCGTGCAATTTGCCCGTTGTACTCCGCGACTTGCGCCCGCACCTGCCCGGTGACCAAATCTACCAGCCATACAGAAACGGTTGTGGTGCCGATGTCTACTGCCGCGCCCCAGAGGGGTGAGGCAAGGGGTGAGTTTGCGAGGGGCAAGTCCAGTAAACGAGGTGGGGTTGGCGCGGTGTCAATGATGGCAGTGCTGGTCCATTCTCCTGCGCGTAGGGCACGTCCGAGGTTACGGAGGGTAGGGAGGGATGCGGTCAGGGCTGGAATATCGGCTTGCTGGCGGAGGGCGGTTTGCAGGCGGCTCCAGTCATCGGTCTGGTCGTCCATCGAGGGCGGGGTGAGCGTGACCGTAACCCGACGGAGAGTCTGATCCCGCGTAGGGTCGTAACCGGTCGGGACGGTGACTTCCGCGAGCACTCGGTCAGTGGTCAGGCGGCGTTCGACTTTTTCTTGTGGGGGAACGGTAATTTGTGCGTCGCCCTCGACAACGGATTGGCACGCCAACGCGTACCCTTCCGCGACATCTTCGGATGACAGGCGAAGTGTGCTTCTGCGCCGGACACCGCCTTCATTGACGAGTACGGCACAACGTCCACAGCGTCCCTGACCCCCACACGGTTGGGCGATGTCCACGCCCGCTTGCCGTGCCGCTTCGGTGAGGAGAGTTCCGGTGGGGACATGAGCAGGATGATTGGAGTCGAAGGTGATGGTATGTGTATTCATCGAGCGTTTCACTTATGACGCATCACTTATCACTATGATAAGTGATGCGTCATAAATCACGGGAGAAAACTAATTCGGTAACTTCCCCATCGCGCCCAAAACCCATTTCATACACTTGTGCCCGAAGTCAAAGAACATCATCGGACAACCGCCGGAGATGATGGTGAGGCCGTTTTCGCGACCGTATTTGATCGCAAATTCGGAGGCGCTGCTCCCAGCAAAGGTGCTGTTGTGCATCCATACCCGGGAAACGCTGGCTTCGACGGCATCGCGGACGATCTGGTCAGTGAGTTCGGGTTTGGTGACGATGAGAACGCCATCCACGCCGCCGGGGACGGATTGCAGGTTCGGGTAGGCCGGATCACCTTCGAGGGTGTCGGCATTGGGATTGATAGGAAAGACTTTGTAGCCTTTATCGCGAAAGGTTTTGTAGATCATGTTCGCCGTTTGTTGGGAGTTACGGGAAACACCCGCGACGGCGATGCGCTTTTGTGCGAGAAAATCTTTAGCGAGCGTGTCAAAGTTAGACATTAGCAAGCACTTCCTTCATAAATCTAGGCAAATCCACCGCTTCACGCGGGCCAACGCGGATTTCCCAGCCGGGGAGTTCTTCTTCCAACTCGCCAGAAAGGACAGCCACATGGCCGGGAATAACGATGCGTTTATGGCTGATTTTGTCCGCCACGCCAGACGCTTTTACGTCTTTCGCAATGCGTTCGGAGTCGAACTTGCCTGCCGCCCACGCGGTGAGTACGCTCATCCCTTCTGCATCGGCCACGAGGAGCCACGCGGGGAGGCCAGAACTTTCGACTTCGTTCGCCACACTGAAGTAGGTGATACTGAAGTTTGTCGTGACAAGGACAGGGTCTTCTGGTTTGGGATTGTTGATTTCGTATAGACCGGGTTGTACCTGGATCGGTTTTTGCGGGTCGGTGTAGATGTTTTGCCGGATGACAAGGAGCGGATATAGCAGTTCGGGGTCGGCGTTGTCGAGAACAACAAATCCAGCGTATTTGGCGATGGCTTGTACTGCGAGCATCGACTCTTTTTCTCCCGCATCACCAGGAAAGGCGATAAGTGGATAACCGAGGGGACGGAAGTTCTTTTTTAACGCGAGGCGGCGAATCTGGGTGCTGCGAATCAGCCGGGTGGCAAAATCGCGCCCGCCAGGATCGAGGACTAGGTCTTCCACACCTTTCGCTTTAATTTTTTCGGTGAGGTCGGCGAGGGCTTCAAGCGATTCTGCAGCAACGGCAAGGGCGGCTTGATGTTGTTTGGCGAGCGAGGCCATTGCTTCCCAGTTGTTTGCGTCGGCGGTGTAAATGAGGGGATATTCTCCATCCACCGCTTGCAGTCCGGCTCCCATGACAGCAGGGTCGCGGCTGATCAGGATCAGTGGACGGTGAGTGTTCTCGCGGACAGCGCTGACTGCGCGGGAAAACGCGCCCGGATCGCCCGTCACGGATTCGACAGCGAATCCATCTACGGTCAGGTCAATGCCGACGTAGTTCACTTTGAATGCTTCGGCTGGGGCGACTTTGGCTTTTATTTCATCGAGGGGGAGGTTATCTTTCACGCGAATGAAGAGGCCTGGTTTGTTGTAGAAGGTCTTTTCATGGCGGAAAAGGACAGTTTCGTTGCCAGCTTTGATAGAGTTACCGTTGGCTTTGAGGGTAACGAGGCGGATGGGCGGGGCGGCGGATTCGGCTAATTGTGCTTTCGCTGCGTCGGTGACGTGGGGACACGCGCTAAGTTCCACTTGTTTTGCGGCGAGTTTCATCGAAAAGGCTAAACAGGTCGGGAATCCACAGTCTTTGCAGTTAGTTTGAGGAAGAAGTTTGTAGATTTGAATGCCGGAGAGGGCCATGATATTTACTCCGTGTTTGTCATACGCTATACGGCTTCAGGAACTGCCATCAATTCCTCGATGGCTGCTTTGACGCGGTGGACAGATTCCGGGTGGCGGAGGACGATGATGTCCGCACCAGATTCAAGCAAGGAAACGGCAGTGAGGGTTTCCCAATGCAAAGCCCGGTTGAGCCAGTCGCCCCATGCGGTGGGGACGCCTTCACCAACTTTTGATTCTTTCGTCTTCCATGCTTCAAAACCAGGGGTGACGATCATCGGAAGTTGAGTCATTGCATCACCTTGCAGGGCGGCCAGGCGCAGACGTTCCATAACGGAATAACCGTATTCGATGCCGTAGCCGAGTGCGCCAGTGGTGGGGTCCATCAGAATCCGGTCGAGGGGCATGCCCATGTCGTGGATGAGGATATTTAACTGTTTAGAAAGATTCACATCCATGGGGGCGCGAGCAGTGACAAGGTGGCCGTTAGCTAACGCAGTTGCTACGATGGTGCGGTAGTTTTTGTCTTCGCAGATGCCAATAACGATCCGTTCTCCTTTGGCAGCTTCGGCCACAGGAACGAGAAGTTCGTTATCCAGTTCAGCTTGACCAGGGCCGTAGACAATGAGTGGTAGACCGGTCGCAGCGAGAACGGCTTTGACCGCGGCGACGGCTTTGGCGGGGGTGTTCGGTTGGCCTTCGGTGTCCGTCAGGCTGAGGGTGAGTTGGATAAGTTCGGCTCCAGCGGTTTCAGCGGCTTTTGCCCACGCGGCGGGGTCGTCCATCACTTCACCCCAGGTTTCGAAAAGGAGGGGGGACCAGTCATCAGGTTTGCGATCACGGATTTCGATCGCGACAACGGGTGTGTGTGGGGTGGGGGCTTCAAAGTGCATGAAGGGCAGAGATTTTTCTCCACCTACGGTAATGGGGCGGGCGCGTGTGCCCCCCTCGGCGGGGGTAGCCCCGAGGGTGATCGCACGGACAGCACCGGGATATTTTTCGAGAGGAATTTCAAAAGGCATGAGGTCTCTCCGTTTTTGGGGTTAGTTTGTTTATTACAGCGGCCAATCTTGCAACATGCGGGCGGTTTCTTCTGAGTGGCCTGATTCGTCGCGTACCATGTCTTCAAGTTGGACCATTAGCCCTTTGTCACCGTACGCGTCGGCCTCCAGGGCTCTTTGTGTGTAATCTTTGCCCGCTTTGAGTTCAGCGGCAAGAACGGCTTCAAGCATCTCTTTGTTTGTTTTGGCTGCGGGAACTGTGGCTGGGAGGGTGGTTGGTTCACCTCCAAGGGCGACGATTTTGTTTGCCAGGAATTGGGCGTGGAGCTGTTCGTCCGCGACTTCGGTGAGGAAGAATTGGGCCAATTGGGGGCGGAAGGGGCCGGAGGCTTTTGCCGCGTAGGTGATGTATTGAATGATGGCGCTGAGTTCGCCCGAAAGGTCTTCGTTGAGGTGGTTGATGAGGGTTTGTTTATCCATGATTGTTCCTTTTTACAACCTTTTGTCCGAAATGAGCAGATTTTCGTGCAATAGGTTTCTATTTATAAAAAACAGCCGCGCCTTGTAGATCAAAGTCGCGGCACTGAGAATGAAACTCCAATAGAAAATGAATTCAAAAATCCCAAACATTAGTGCTGACTCTTTGCTGACATTTTCAAGCAGGGGCGTTTCCATCAATCCACGCCCCAACATCGCCCAAAGGTGTCCGGGTAAAGATACCAATCCGCCGAGGAGTAAGAAATTGAGTACAGGTTGGTTGGAGATTTTTATGGCAAGCCACCAGAAAAACCATCCAATTCCGCCGTAGAGGATTGCAATTATCGGCGGCCAATACCACCGTGCGAAGTTCGAAAAAACGAATTGATAGCACGTTGCCCACACAAAATCACTGGACATCACGATGCCCCAAAGGACACCCCAAAATAAGGCTGAAACCACGATGATTTCTGTGCGAAGTTTGTGGAACAGCGCCAAGGGAACGCGGGGAATAAGAATCCAGGCCGCAGCGAAATCTAACAGTGCAACGATGCTCGCGCTCCACCAGTAAATTTCGGACGTGGCCTGGAATTCAAGGTTCATCATTCTTTGTGGAAACTTGCTCTTGCACGAGCTTCTTCGCGACGACGGAGAAACACGTCGAGCGGTTTTTCGCGCGTCGCGCGGATGCCGAGGTCACTGAGATCATCACCACTTAAGTAGCGGAGAAGATGTTTGAGGGTGAGCCACGCGGCGGGATACTTGACCCCGCCCGCGTGGTGGGTGATGTAGACAACGCGCGTGCCCTGATCGAGCATCAATTGGGCGGCGGCGGTGATGGGAATGTCCGGGGGCACGATAGGGAGGGCTTCGCCCATCACATCTTCGGCGGTCAAATGCGTGTAGTCTTCGCGGGTGTATGCCTGAAGAATATCCGCCTGGCTGACCATCCCAACTGCGTGTCCTTGCTCGCTTTCTAACACAACGACAGCTTCCCAGTCTTTTTCGAGCATCTTCTTCACCAGTGCGGTGACCGGTGTATCTACTGGACAAGTGGGTACGCCGACAGACATGAGATCACGAACGAGGATGGGGGAGGGTGTGTCAGGAGACATCTGTTAGGTGATTTGCATTGCGTATTTCGTATTGAAGAGTGGAATACGGAATACGTAGGAAGTTAGAAAATCGGATCCATAATCAACGCTGGGTGATTGTGCTCTTCCAGCCAGGCGAGTAACTCGTCAGTGGAGGTGACATTCCGTTCGTCGGCGATACGGTCAATCAGGTCGGGGTCGCCCTCGCGGATGGCAACAGCTTTGAGTTCGTCGGCCATGCTTTCTTTGAGGAAACTACTCATCCAGATTACTCGTTTGAACCCGCCATCAGCGAAGATGAACTTGGGGCTGATTAGGTAATATTTACCCACACCCATTACGCCGGGGGTTTGCAAACCGCCGCCCGCAATCCCGGCTAGGGTGCTGAACGTCATCCCAGCGGGAGTCATACTGGTATCTTCCCGGCTGACAACCATCACGCCGTTCCCTTCGGGGATGAGCATGACAATGCACTCAAAACATCCACACGCAGTCATCGGGTTTTCCATGATCGAGTACATGGCTACTTCTTGAACTACGCCGTGTGAACCAACGCCAGCGTAGTCGTTTGTGCCTTCCCAGTAGCCTTTCTGTTTGTCAACGCTTTTACCAAGTTTGATTGGCTGGTTCGGGCCAGTGGGGTTGATGCTGAACGAGGCTTTGCAGTCTAGCCAGTTGTACGCACCACACAAGCCAAGTCGTTCGGGGCTGACGATGCAAACGTGGTTTGGGGCGAAGGATTGGCACAGGGTACAGGAGTAGAACTCGTCTACTTTGTCGTCAGTAAGGTCGGCGAGGCGTTTGTTGCGGTAGTCGTAGGCGTCGCGGGCGAGTTTGAGGTATTCAGCAAACTTATCGGCTTCGGTGTAGATGGTGACTTGCACCTTGTCCACGATCGCGCCAAAGTCCGAGTGGAACCGGGCGTGCAGGATTTTGCCAAAGTGTTCAAGGTTGAAGCCTTTGTCGGCGGCGGCTTGTGAGATGCGTATCCACGCAATGTCGCGCTGTCCAATGTGCTGGATACCAGAGGCACCGTTCACAAAGTAGTGAACCTGCCGTTCGAGCACGGGTTCAAAGTCTTTCTGCATCTGACGTCCAGCGACATCAATCACTATTCCCAAATCCATATACCCTTGCAATGGAATGGCGTCAAAGTTTCGGCCAACGACTTCGATTTTTCCGTCCACCACTTCATCCATTGCTCGCATTCGCAGATATTCAAACGCTCGCGAATTCTTCCCGCCGAACTCCACCCGCATCGCCGATTTCCGGACAACCTCGCCTTCAAAAGCAGAACCATACGGAACCGGAACGGGCACGTTGGCCACTTTCACTTTTACCCCTCGGACTTCGATGCACTTTTGTACGAGTTGTTCGGCCTTTTCCAGATCATCCTTCCCATCAATTTCGTTGAATGGCAGGGAAACAACATGTTCGTAGGTGGTTACGCCAGTGGGCAGAATTTCGGGGATGACGGTGTCGGCAATGACCGGGAACCCGAAGTTGATCGCTCCCGCGGCGGCTGCGTATTTCAGATCATCCACCTCCCCAAGGGCGAGAACGAAGGCAAACACACGCTCTTTGTTGTATAGCAGAATGTCCCGTGCTTGCCCGGCTTTTAAGCCGCCAAACGTTAGGGCGGAGCGGGTTGCAAACCCGAGGGCGTAGATTGCACTCAGGGTATCCGTGCCGAAGGGGACGGTGTAGGTGTCATATCCTAATTCAACCCCTTCTTCCATTAATTGATGAATGATACTCCGCCCGTTGACGTTCCCTGAAAGGAAGGTGAGAATGTTGCGGCGTTGGAGTTCGCGGACGATTTTGACCGCGACATCGTTTGATTTCGCACACCCCACGATGGCAGCAAAACCGGGCATCCGTCCGTCTACCAATTGAATCCCCCATGAACGGAGTTGGATGTCATCAATGGGGCCGTTGAGGTGACCGTTGCCATTCCCGTTTTCACCGTTTCCGGCGTCCGGGCTGGTGAAGGCCGCGCCACCAGTGTGGTATCCGGTAGCAGGTTCGGGCTGGAGGCCGTAGGCAAATCGCATCGCCTCAATAGATTCCGCTGCGAGCAGGGTCGCCATGCCACTATCGAGAGTTTCCCCCAAGTAGGGGGTCCAGTGGGCCTGTGCGGGCAGGGGGTGGAGCAATTCTCGGGCGTGGTGAATGACCGGTTTCAGTTGGCCGAGCGTTTCTACCGCTTGTCCGGTCATCCCATAAATTAAAGGTAAGTAATAAGCTGTATTTGGAAACGCAACCGGAGTGTCCGGCCCTTTTTCGGCCAGGGCTTTATCGAGCATAAATTCCGCTTCGGCGACAAGGGCGTTTGCTCCCCGGATGGCGCGTGTAGCAATGTATCGAGACATAGGATTCTCCTGACGTACTGTGTATTTCGTATTCCGGATCTTTACGCAAAACGAAAAACGCAGTACGGAATACTCAGTTCGGGCTAACCCCGTAAAGGGCTTCGCGCCGTTGGGCAAACGGCAACGCTTCAATTTCAACCATCCGGTCGTCGCCGCCTTTGCCGAACCGGGTGGGTTCGTAAGCGGGCAGGCCGAGGGCGGCGCGCTTTTTGTCAATGTGTTCGAGCGTTTTTTCGATCATCACATCGGGATCGGCGATGAACTCTAGCTTACCGCCATACAGTTCTTCCCAACCCTGGCTGATGTATTTCAACACCTGATCGCTATCCGACACTCGGTCGGGCATCCCACTCACAGGGGACGAACCACCGAAGATGACATACGCACCTGAGGCCACACAGTAGGTGCCGATGGCGAGCGCTTTTTCGCTCATCCATTCGGGAGCCAAACCAACGGCGGGAATATCACTAATGTCGTCACCCAGGCCGCCTTCTTCAGCCATTTGGGTAAGCACAGTCAGGATGCGGGTGTTATCTACGCACGAGCCCATGTGCAGCACAGGCGGAATCCCTACCGTTTCGCAGACCTCGCGCAGACCAGGTCCGACTTTGTCCAGTCCCGCCTCGCCGAGTAGGAGACCAAGTTTGGCACTGGCAATGGCGCCACAACCCGTTTCGACCACCAGCACATCTTCTTTGAGCAGTTTTTGAGTGACGTAAGTGTGGGAGAAATCCTGTTGACTACGTGGGTTGTTGCAGCCAACGATGGCAGCAACGCCGCGAATGCGTCCGGTCATGATCGCATCATTGAGCGGGCGGAAGGATGCCCGGTAACTACCACCGAGCATGTAGTTGATGTATTCGTGCGAAAAACCAGGGATGAGGCTCTCGCGCACCTGTGGAATGCGGGTCTTTTTGCGGTTGGCAAAGTTGTCAATCGCCACTTTTAGGATGTCTTTGGCAATAGTAAGGGCTTTGTGCTCGTTGAATTCGATGTGGGTCGCGCCCTTAATTTTTACCTTCGGCGAGGTGGTGATAATTTTGGTGTGGAAATTTTCAGCAAGGCTGACAAGAGCTTGCATCACGCATTGAACATCTACGACCATTGCTTCAACTGCGCCTGTTAAAATGGATAGTTCTTGGTGCAGAAAGTTGCCCGCAGCCGGAATGCCCTGACGCATCAGGATTTCATTCGCTGTACAGCAAATCCCCGTAAGATTTACCCCGTTAGCGCCAGCTGCTTTTGCATATTCAATGATTTCGGGGGTTTGGGATGCCGCAACGATCATCTCGCTTAAAGTCGGTTCATGCCCGTGGACAACAACGTTAACCATATCTTCTTTTAGTACACCCAGATTGGCTTGACCGAGGATTGGGGCAGGGGTCCCGAATAAAATATCAGAGATGTCTGTTGCCATCATACTACCGCCCCAACCGTCAGCCAGGGCAGTGCGAACGGCATGGTGAAGGATGTGAGCAGGATCTTGGTCGTCCCCGATGTGGGTACGGTGCAGAGCTTCAACTACTTCGCGATCCACGCCTCTCGGGATGACACCTTGCTCTTTCCAGATTTTTTGTCGCTTGGCAGGGGCACGTTGGATCGGAACAATTTCCCCGCGCTGTTGGCCGAATTGGGAGATGTAGAGGTCGGCTAGGTCGTTAGCAATTGCCTCGGGGGCACGACCCTCGACGGGGATTTTGTAGCTTGCCGCGACCGTACGGAGTTTTGCCACGTCGCGGATGAAGTAACCTTCAGTTTCCCCATTCGCAACAGCTTTTAGGGTGAAGGCCATATCTCGGCCATGGTCGGAATGTGCAGCCCCTCCCGCCGCAATGGCGCGGATCAGGTTCCGGGCCTGGATCGTATCAATCGTCGCGCCGCACACACCTGTTTGGCCGTCTTTGGTTAACCGGCAAGGTCCCATGCCACACAACTTACAGCACATGCCCGCCGAACCTATGTTGCAGGGCACCATTGCATCCGCCCGGCTAAACGCCGTCGAGAGGCCAATGTCATCGGCAAAAATTAACATTTCTTGCGCGGCTGGGTCAGCCGAGCGTTCTTCGGGAGTTCGTACACCTTTAGGCATGATCAGCCTCCTTAAGTTGAGAACTACGGATAACGCCCATCCCTGGGCACGGCCACAATGGGCGACTGGTAGCTGAAATTTCCTGAGCGAAACTTACGGTGCGTCCCACCTGGGTATAGGCGGTTGTGTGGCGGAAAAAGGGTTTCTCAACCTGACCGGCTTGAGTGCCGATTTCCACAGGAACAGATAACTCGGAAAGATACCCAGCTCCATCAAGTGCATACTCAATGGCTTGGGGATTAGTTTGGGTTGAGTCGTATTCAATTTCAACAGATTGAAAAGCGCTACTGGCATAGATGTCCCCTATACCAGACAAACATGAAAGCACGCGTCTCACCTCAATCACATGGTGATCCGCATACATCGCAGGCAATTTTAGAGTTAGGCTCTCCATTGGTGGTACCTCCGCAGAATAAAAAAGTGAAGCCCAAGAAATATTTAATTGTCGGCCCCCAAAACAAACTCCCGCCCGGAAAGCCAAAAAACTTTATTAAGTTAAAACAATTGAGATGGATGGTAAAAAAACAACCATCCCGGCATGTAATGATTTTTTCCCAATCGGTATCAATCGAACAGGGTCAACTATCCCCACTGCATGGGTATATTTGTCCTTTAAGCGGTTCTGAAGCTCAGAAAATGGAAATATCCCTTACAAAGCGCCAATTTTTGTCTCATAAACCTTCAAAATTTGCCGGGCGAAGTCTGCCATACTCAGGCGTAAAGCGAACGGTTTTAACACTTCTACCCCCTGTCCAAAGTCCAGTAACCGATTACGCGCTTCCTCTAACGAGGAAAATGCCAGAGTGAGCGTGATCTGTCCTTCACTATCAGGCTGGGCGGCTTCGATCTGTGCATGAAGCGAATTTCCGAAATAGTAAGGCAGGGCAAGGATAAAATTCGGCGCAACCCGGACTTGAACGGGGTAGATCGCGTGTTGCTGATCCCGTTCATCGCAATACTTCTGCCAGAACGCGCCCAAATCTAAATCGGCTACCCGCGCAAAGGTTTCTTCAATTGATTGAACGTCTCGCAGGTGGGAAATTCGGTGAACCTGAAACCGTCCCGTTTGCAAACAGACCACGTACCAGATTCCTGCTTTCGCAACGAGCCCATAAGGTTCTACAAGTTGTTCGAGTTCGAGCGTGGGAAGTGGGCGGTAGGTCAGCAGTAGTTTTTGATCGTGCCACACCGCGTGCTGGATGGCTTGCAGATAAGGCACGCTTTCTGTACCGGTTTTCCAGCCAGACGAATCGAGGTAAAAACGCTGGCGCATAAGGGTTTCATCGGCGCGGCGGTGGGCGGGCAGGGCAGCAGAGAGTTTGAGCAGGGCTGTTTTGAGTTCCTGTGTGACTCCCAGATCGGCGAGTGGGGTTGGGATGTTGAGCATAAACAGCGCACGGACTTCGCCCTCGGTTAATCCGGTCAGGCTTGTGCGGTAATTGTCCACCAAAGAAAAACCTCCGTCTGGACCGGCCTCTCCATACACCGGTATCCCTGAGGTGCTGAGTGCGATAATATCGCGATAAATGGTGCGCTCGGAGACTTCCAATTCGTTTGCAAGGGCGCGAGCAGTCATTCGCCCGCGGGTTTGTAAGAGCATGAGAAGGGAAAGTAAACGGTCTGCGCGCATATTTTGATTCTACCGCTTAACCCTGACAGAAGATGTCAGGGTTGCGGATTATCATATGAGTATCGAATAATAACTCCAGGGAAATTTCTTTATGGCGTATTTCGTATTGTGTTGCTACGTAGGACCATCATATGGAATACGGAATACGAAATTACCTCTGTACACCACAAACAAGGAGCACCCTCATGTCTTCAACAGAAATCCGAATCGTTAAACTCAACGAAATGCGCGTAGCCAGCGTATTGGGCTACGGCCCACAACCCGAAGATCAGGCCTGGAAAAAACTCATCGCCTGGGCACAACCCCTCGGCCTGATGGATACCGCTCCCCAGATATTCGGGTTCAACAATCCTTCACCATCGCCAGGCAGCCCGAATTACGGGTACGAGTTAATGATCGTCGTTAGCCCAGATTTGGAGGTGGGAGGGGATGTGGAAATCAAAACTTTCCCCGGTGGCCTGTACGCTGTTGCCCGCTGTGAAGTGACTGCCGATCCGGGCGAGCAGATTCCCGCCGCGTGGCGGTCCCTCGTGCTTTGGCGTGAGCAAAGCCGCTATCAGGGTGCATCCCATCAGTGGCTGGAAGAGCACATCGAAACGGCACATCTACCAGAAGGCCAGTTCACCCTCGATTTGTACCTGCCGATTGCAGAATAAATTTTCCTCGAATATTGTGTATTCCGTGTTGCGTAAAATCACAATACGCAATACGCTTTAGAAACGACACTTCTGGAACAATTAACGTTAATGCACAACGAAACCCCCGAATTTTTTGTGTCTATCCTCCAACCCCCTTTGCATTGACACATTTCCTCCCGATGTTAAAATCTGCCCCACTATGTTCAATGTAAACATTCGCCGCGCTCGTCGTCCCCAACCCGCCTCTCTCCGAGAAGGATGGGAACTTTTGCGTTGACAATGCGCTGACCCCCACGGAACTAAACCGCTCTCCTTCTCGGAGGGCGGTTTTTTTTGCCTAAATCCAGCCTACGGACCAACAAATCAGTAAACTAACAAACATACCTAATCCCTCAATCCCTAAAACAAAGGACTCCCCATGCCCCCCAACCCCTCCCACCCCATCAAAAAAGTCATCCTCGCCTACTCTGGCGGATTAGATACCTCGGTCATTGTGCCCTGGCTCAAAGAAAACTACGGCTGTGAAGTTATTTGCTTTTGTGCCGATGTTGGCCAGGGCGAAGATTTATCCGGCCTGGAAGCGAAAGCCCTCGCGAGCGGGGCGAGCCAGTTAATTGTGCGCGACCTCCGCGAGGAATTCGCCGCCGATTACCTCATCCCCATGCTCCGCGCGGGCGCCGTTTACGAACGTAAATACCTCCTCGGCACGTCCGTCGCCCGCCCGCTGATCGCCAAGCATCTCGTAGACGTGGCCCACGAAGTCGGCGGAGACGCCATCGCTCACGGCGCGACCGGCAAAGGCAACGATCAGGTTCGCTTTGAACTGACCGTCATGGCCCTCGACCCTCGGCTCAAGATCATCGCCCCCTGGCGGGAATGGGACATCCGCTCCCGCGAGGACGCCATTGCCTACGCGGACGCCCACAACGTCCCCGTCACCGCAACCCTCAAATCCATCTACAGCCGCGACGCCAATCTCTGGCACCTCTCCCACGAGGGCGGTCTGCTCGAAACGCCCTGGAACGAACCCGAAGAGTCGATGTTCCAGATCAGCGCCTCGCCCGAAAACGCCCCCGACGAGCCTGCGTATGTCGAAATCGAATTTGACTCCGGCACCCCCATCGCGGTGAACGGCGAAAAAATGACCCCCGCCGCGCTGATCGCCTACCTGAACGCAGTCGGCGGTACCCATGGCGTTGGGCGTGTAGACCTCGTCGAAAATCGGCTCGTCGGCATGAAATCCCACGGCGTGTACGAAACCCCGGGTGGCACAATCCTCCTCGCCGCCCATCGTGAACTCGAATCCCTCGTGCTCGACCGCGAAACCATCCACTTTAAAGACCTCGTCGCCCTCAAATACGCCGAACTAACCTACAACGGTCTGTGGTTCACCCCCTTGCGCGAAGCCCTCGATGCGTTTGTGGATAGCACTCAGGGGCCTGTCACTGGCACAGTTCGCCTCAAACTCTACAAAGGCAACATCATTTCCGCCGGGCGCAAGAGCAAATTCAGCCTGTACCGCGAAGATTTCGCCACGTTTGGGCAAGAAGATGTGTACGACCAAAGCGATGCCGAAGGGTTTATTAACCTGTATGGGCTCTCCCTCAAAGTCCGTGCCCTCAACAACCTCCCCATCTCCGGCATGAACATGCCCAAACCCGATTACTCCCGCTTCAAACGCGACTAGAAATTGATCCACTAAGACCACTAAGTTCACTAAGGATTTTTAGATCTTCGTGCCCTTAGTGGACTTGGTAAATCATTATTAAAGGATTCTCAAATGCCCCTCTGGAGCGGACGCTTTACCGGAAATATGAACCCCACCGCGTGGGACCTCAACACCTCCCTGCCCTTTGACCAACGCCTCGCCGCGCAAGATGTGCAGGGAAGCGTAGCCTGGGCGGGCGCGCTCCTAGGCGTGGGCGTGCTGACCCCCGAAGAACATGCTCAAATCGTTTCCGGTTTGGAAGCTATTGTTACCGAATTTGCCGAAGCGACCTTCACCTTCGAACCGTCCGACGAAGACATCCACACCGCGGTCGAACGCCGTCTCGGAGCTTTGATTGGCCCGCTCGCCGGGAAACTGCACACCGGACGCAGCCGCAACGATCAGGTGGCGACGGATTTCCGATTGTGGATGCTGGAAGCGATCCCCCAAGTGGACACTGCGATACAAAGTTTACAAACGACTCTCGTTCAACGGGCGGAGGCGGATTTGGATGTGATCATGCCGGGGTACACGCACTTGCAACGGGCGCAACCGATTTTGCTTTCGCATTGGTGGCTGTCGTTTTTCTGGCCCCTGCAAAGGGACCGCGAACGGCTGGCGCAACTGGCCGCGCGGACGGCGGTGTTTCCGCTGGGGTGCGGTGCCCTCGCGGGGACGGCATTCCCGGTGGATCGCGCAGGGTTGGCGGCCGCGTTGGGGTTCAGCCACCCGGCACAAAATAGTTTGGATGCAGTGTCGGATCGGGATTTTGTCGTGGAGTTTCTGTTCATCGCAGCAACGGCGGGCGTTCATCTTAGTAAACTGGCGGAAGCGGTCATCCTGTTCACCACGGCGGAATTCGGCTTTTTCACGCTATCCGACGCGTATTCCACTGGCTCCAGTCTGATGCCGCAGAAGAAAAACCCGGATGTATTTGAACTGACGCGGGGGAAGGCGGGCACGCTGGTGGGGCTGTTGACGGGGATGTTGGCAACGTTGAAAGGGTTACCTTCAACCTACGACAAAGATTTGCAGGAGGATAAAGTGCCCGTGTTTCAGGCGACGGACACTCTCCTGGCCCTGCTCCCGGTTTTAGCGGGGGCGCTGGACACGATCACCCTCCACCCTGCGCGGATGCGCGCCGCCATTGACCCTGCCATGCTCGCCACCGACCTCGCCGATTTTCTCGTAAAAAAAGGCATTCCCTTCCGCGAAGCGCACGCTATCGCCGGAAAAGCGGTCCGGCTGGCAATTGAAAAAGAAACCCAACTTGATCAACTCACGATGGAAGACTGGCAAACCCTGGGCGTGACCGACCCGGCTGTGACCCAGGTCTTTGACCCCCAGCAATCCATCGAAAACCGAAACACCATCGGTGGCACAGCCTCCGATGCGGTTAAAAATCAATTGGAACAAGCAAAAGAAATCGTACACAGAAAACACAGATGAAACAGAAACCCGCAGAAAAATTTTTATAAAAACCTTCTGTGCCCCTCTGTTTTCTCTGTGCCATCTGTGTACAAAATACCCAAAAATAGGAGAACCCTCATGAATACTGTAACCTGTCCTGAATGTGAAGCTGAAATCACCCTCGAAGCCAGCACCGTCGTTGGCGAAATCCTTGTCTGCCCCGACTGTGGCGTGGATTTGGAAGTGACCTCACTGACCCCTGCCTCTGTCGAGTTAGCCCCAATGGAGCAGGAAGATTGGGGAGAGTAATTTTTAGACACGAAGGACACGAAGGGAAGAGGCACAAAGACTACAAAGAAAATAACTTTGTGATCTTTGTGAAAACCTTTGTGAACTTTGTGTTAAAAAGTTTCTCAAATAGGAATCCTCTATGCACAAACGACTCAAAATTGGCGTCCTCTACTCCCGTGTGCGGGTCGAAGAAAAGTGGATCTTCGCCGCGATGGAAAAGCGCGGGCTTGATTACGAACGGCTCGATGACCGCCTGATTTCCTTTAACTTGGAAGTACCTGGTCACTGGCAAACGTTCGACGCGGTGCTGGAGCGGAGCATCAGCTATAACAGCGGCCTCTACGCCCTGCGGATTCT
>JACKAX010000025.1 GCA_020634875.1 Anaerolineales bacterium
TATCGCTGAAGAAGATCAAACAGGTATTTTCCCCTGTTTAAAAATCCCAGGTGCCCCGAACCAACTATTCGATTCGGGGCACCTTTTTTTCGTTAATCTTTTCTTTACCAACTCTTGTCAAAGGGTTAAGCCAAGGGGGAATCAGGGTTAACAATGGCTTTGTAGAATGAAAGCGCAATTTTATTGAGGAGATTTTTATGGATGTCGAACAACCTTTTGAGACTATTTTAAGTACCCCGGTCGAAATTCCCTTGCCGCGTTGGCAATATGTGTTCGCCAAATTGATTTCAAGTGTTTTTAGCCCGCCGTTGATCGTTACGTTGGGGCTGCTTTTTGTCGGGCAGCAAATCGGGGCGGAAGGTGTTAATTGGGCATTGTTCCAGATTGGGTTCGGAATTTTGCTACCAGTCATTTACATCGTTTATGAGGTACAGCAGGGCAATATCACCGATTTTCACATGAAAGTACGTGAGCAACGGATCCGGCCTTTGATCCTGGCACTGGTTTTATCAGGGGTAAGCTGGACGGTGATGAAAATATTGAATGCCCCCACCGCTTTAATGATCTTTAGTGGGGTGGCGATTTTGCAAGCTGTGTTCATGCTCCTGGTGACGTTCAAGTGGAAAATCAGTGGGCATAGCATGACTGTAGCGGGGATGGCGGTCTTTTTGTTCGGGATTTTTGGGATACACGCCTGGCCACTGCTGTTGACGATTCCGCTCGTGGCGTGGTCACGCGTGCGGTTAAGCCGCCACGACCGATGGCAGACGCTGGCGGGAACGTTGGCCGGGATCGCCTTCACCCTGATGGGACTATATTTCTACTTCCAAACCTGCGGGGGCATGGGGCTGATCTGCACAAAATGATAAAACCAAAAATTTTATTCATCGGCGGCTCACTCAACCAAACGACGATTGCCCACAGCGTCGCGCGGCATTTGGAGGGGGGATACGATTGCTATTTTACGCCCTTTTACACAGATGGCGTGCTGGAAGTGGCGCGGCGCTGGGGGTGGTTGGATTTCACGGTGATCGGCCACCCGCGCAGGTTAATGGCAGAAGCCTATCTCCGAGAGCACGGCTTACGGATGGATTACGGGGGAAAGTGGCACGAGTATGATCTGGTTGTGATGGTTTCCGATCTGATCGTTCCGGCCAATGTGCACAGGAAAAAGGTGATTCTGATCCAGGAGGGGATGACCGATCCCGAAACCTGGCGATATCACCTCGTCAAAGCGTTGCACCTCCCCCGTTACCTCGCCGGAACATCCACCACGGGGTTGTCAGATGCTTACGATTACTTCTGTGTCGCCTCGGCAGGCTACCGGGATTTGTTTATTCGGAAAGGGGTCAAACCCGAAAAGATTCTCGTGACCGGGATTCCCAATTTTGATCATGCTACCCAATATCTGGACAACGATTTTCCGTACCAAGGATATGTACTGGTAGCCACCTCGGACGCGCGAGAAACGTTCAAACGAGATAACCGGCGAGCCTTTTTGCAGTGGGCAGTGGAGATTGCCGGGAATCGCCCGATGATTTTCAAGTTGCATCCTAATGAAAAGATTCTACGAGCCGTTGATGAGATTCACGAAATAGCCCCACAAGCGCGTATTTTTACGGATGGGCCTTTGGAACAAATGATCGCGAATTGTGATGTGCTGATCACCCAATACTCCTCGTGCGTGTACAACGGGCTGGCGTTGGGGAAGGAATGTCACTCCTACTTCGACCTGGACATGCTCCGGGAACTTGCTCCCTTACAAAATGGCGGTTCGTCGGGGTATCTCATTTCGCTAGCCTGTCGGAAAGCGTTAGGTGAAAATGTGGACCCCCAACAGACTCTGTCGAAGAAAAAGCTGGTTTTTTCTAGTTCGTAGATGTAATGAAAACCGAAATTCCTTAAGCCGGGCTTAAGGTTCAGATAATGAAGGCATAAAGCCATGCCTGTTAAGGGGGAGTATCATGGGTACAGTTCAATCAAGGAGAACAACGATGATGAATAACTACCTGGGTTCCCAAACCCAAAACTTCTCGAATGTCGGCTTTAGCGAAACCTTCGCCGCCGTGTTACGCCGTGTGTATGTCTGGATGGCGCTAGGCTTGTTAGTCACAGCTGCCACCGCCGCATTTGTCAGTGTCTCCCCTATCTTTCAAGTGATCGCCGGGCAACCACTGATCTTCTTCGGCCTGATGATCGCTGAACTTGGGTTAGTCGTCGGCTTGTCGTGGGGCATTAACAAACTCTCTCCGGAAATGGCAACGCTCCTCTTTTTCGGATACGCGATACTCAACGGCTTGACCCTTTCGGTGCTGTTTGTCGTGTACACCCTCGGCAGTGTCGCCCAAACCTTCGTTGCCACCGCCGCCCTGTTTGGGGTGATGAGCGTGCTTGGCTACACCACAAAAATGGATTTGAGCAAGATGGGTTCCTTCCTCATCATGGGCATCATTGGCTTGTTCATTGCCATGTTGGTCAATATGTTCTGGGCCAATTCCGCCCTGGGATGGCTCGTTACCTTTGCAGGCATCATTCTCTTTTTGGGCTTGACCGTGTACGACACCCAACGTATCAAGCAAATGACCGCCAACGCCCTCTATCAAGGCGATGAAAACGTCCAAGCCCGCCTCGGCATTTTAGGGGCTTTGAGCCTCTACCTGGACTTTATCAACCTGTTCCTGTTCCTCTTACGTCTCGGTGGACGACGGCGATAACGCCCACACAACGTCACTTATCTTCTGGATGGGTGGGGGAGTTCCCTCACCCATCTTTTTTTGCGGAATTCGTTCCCAAAGGAGTTTACGATGGATATCCCTATTCATGCCCCAGTCTATTGCGCCGATGGCGAAGCCGGAGAAACGGTTTGCGTAATCGTTCACCCTTACCATCGCGAAGTCACCCATGTCGTTGTCAAAGAAAAAGTTCTCATGGGCGAAGAACACCTCGTTCCTGTTGATCTGATCAGCGAAAGCACCCCCGCCAAAATCCAACTACGCTGCACCCGTGCCGAACTTGGTCAAATGGAAAACTTCATCAAATATCACTACATTCCCGCGAATGATGATTACTTGAGCTACGAAGCCGCCCATCACTACTACCACCCCTACCTCTACCCGGACACCATCACCCAGGACGCCCTCTTCACCGAAGTCGAAAAAATCCCCGAGGAAGAGTTGACCTTGCATCGCGGGGCCAGCGTCCGTGCCACGGATGGCCGCGTCGGGCAGGTGGACGAACTGCTCATCTCCCCGACCGATCATCACATCTCCCACCTTGTCCTCGAAGAAGGGCATTTGTGGGGCAAAAAACACATCACCATTCCGGTCACAGCCATCACCGACATCGAAAATGACACCATTCTCCTCAACATGACCCGGGACGCCATCGAAAAATTGCCCGCCATCCCTGTCCGTCCCTGGTAAGGAGACCCCATGACCCCGCAACCGCCCGACCCACAACCCACCCATCCCCGCCTCCGTCTGGGCTTGTTTTGGTGGCTCGTCTTCATCGCCTTGATGATCTGGAACATCTTTTCCTACCTGCCCACCACCCAAACCGCTGTCAAAATCCCGTACAGCACCTTTCTCCAACAGGTCAAACAGGGTAACGTCACCCAGGTCACCATTTCGGGGAATGAGATCACCGGAGATTTTACCAACCCATTCTCCTGGCCCGTCCCCACCCCTGGCGCAGCCCCGGACACCTCCGCAAACGCCCCCACCCCCGCGGATTACACGGCCTTTAGTACCCTCTTCCCCGACACGGTAGGCGACCCCAGCCTCATCCTGCTCCTGGAAGCCAACCAAGTTGCAATCACCGCCCAGTCTCCCGCCGTCCCCTGGTTCACCCTCCTCCTCACGGATGGTCTGCCCTTCATCCTCCTCCTCGTGTTGATGGTCTGGATGGGCCGTCAGGCGATGCGCTCGCAAAACGGCTTGTTCTCTTTCGGACGGAGCCGCCCGCGCCAAACCGTCGCCGACCAACCCAAAGTGACCTTTGAAGATGTCGCCGGAGCCGACGAAGCCAAACGCGATTTGCAAGAAGTCGTAGAATTTCTGCGCCACCCCGAAAAATATCACGAACTCGGGGCCAAGATTCCGCGCGGGGTACTCCTCGTTGGCCCTCCGGGAACCGGAAAAACTCTCCTGGCCCGCGCGGTCGCCGGGGAAGCGAACGTCCCCTTCTTCAACCTGAGCGCCTCCGAATTCGTCGAGATGTTCGTCGGCGTAGGAGCTAGCCGGGTGCGCGACCTTTTCACCCAGGCTAAACAGGCCTCCCCCGCTATCATCTTCATTGATGAACTGGATGCAGTCGGACGCCGCCGCGGCACGGGGCTGGGTGCGGTGAACGACGAACGTGAACAAACCCTCAACCAACTCCTCGTGGAATTGGATGGATTCGACGAACGTCACGAAGTGATCCTCCTCGCCGCCACCAACCGCCCCGATGTCCTTGACCCCGCGCTGCTCCGCCCCGGGCGTTTTGACCGGGAAGTCATGGTCGGTGCCCCGGATCGAAAAGGACGTCTGGGCATCCTCACCATCCACACACGCGGCCTGCGCCTCGCGGATGACGTGCGCCTGGAAACCGTAGCAGGCGTCACCGCCGGAATGAGCGGGGCCGATCTAGCCAACCTGTGCAACGAAGCCGCCCTCCTCGCCGCCCGTCTCGGTCACGCCGCCATTCAAATGAATGACTTCGAGACCGCCCTCGACAAAATCATCCTCGGCGAAGCTCGCCCGCTGATCATGTCGGAAAAAGACCGCAAAGTGATCGCCTACCACGAAGCCGGACACGCCATCACCGCGTGGTTCACCCCCGACGCCGACTCCGTGCACAAAGTGACGATCATCCCCCACGGCCGCGCACTGGGCGTAACCGAGCAAGTTCCCGGCGAAGACAAATACAACTACGGACGCAAATACTTGATGACCCGTCTCGCCGTAATGTTTGGCGGTCGGGTTGCGGAAGAAATCGCCATCGGCGAAATCACGACCGGGGCTGAAAACGATCTGCAACAGGCCACCCGCCTCGCCCGCCGGATGGTCACTCGTTGGGCGATGACCAACTTCGGTTTGATGGCAGTGGATGAAGACGAAGAGCAACCCTTCCTGGGGTACGAAATCGCGCAGGGGCGCAGCCACAGTGAGGCCACCGCCGCCCGCGTGGACAATGAAATTCAAACCCTCTTGAAAGAGCGCTACGAATTCACGCGTCATTGTCTTTCCACCCACCGGGAAGCCCTCAACAAACTCGTGAATGCCTTGCTGGATTCCGAAACCGTGACACAGGAAGAGATGATCTCCCTCCTCGGCCCCCGTCCCGCCAACGATGAATCCGCTTCAATCTTGGGTACCCTCCCCGCCCAAAATGGGAAGGTCAAAGTTGCATAAAAGGAGAATTACAATGGAAAAGACCCTCTACACCCACCCCCTCAGTTCCCAACAACAGGCTGAAGTATCCGCACAAATCGCCCTTTTGGGCAGTGAAGACGGCCCCACCCGTGAGGCCGCCCGAAAAACCCTACTCACCTATGGACAAGGAATCACCCCCTACCTGGAACCTGCGCTCCACAGTGAAAATGAACACACCCGTTGGGAAGCGGCAAAAATTTTCGGCGCCCAACCAGCCCCGGACGCCGCCCCTTACCTGGTAGAAGCTATGACCGACGAGGTATACAGCGTAAGTTGGCTCGCGGCAGAAGCGTTGATCAAATTAGGCCAACAAGCCTTAGCCCCTTTGATGACAGGGTTAATCCGACACTTCGACTCTCTCAACTTTCGGAACGGCGCACATCACGTCTTGCACAGCCTGGAACGCGCGGGACAATTACCCCCGGAAACCCTGCAAGTGTTAAACGCCCTGCGTGCCATCGAGTCAGAAATCGCCGTGCCCTTCGCCGCACAAAACGCCTTGAAAACCCTTTCGCAGAATTAGCAGGGATATAACTGCAATTGGATAAATCGCGCCACAAAAATTCAAAGGTGTACAAGTAAATGTACACCTTTTTTCTTTAAGTACCTTGCCAACCCGCCTTAACTAACACATTTGTTCCAAATATTAGCTCTTTCACGGTACAATAACCTGATGACCCTCTCCATCCCTGTCTCCCTTGCCCGACGGCTCGCCGTTACCAAACAGTTACTCGCAGGCCCACGCCCGGCCCCCACTTCCGATGGAATGATGACCGTATTTGATCATTTGGGGTGCATCCAAATTGATCCGATCCCAGTCGTAGATCGCACCCAGTATCTCGTCATGTTTAGCCGGGTGGGGTCGTATGACCGGGGTGCGTTCGATAAATTGGTTTATGAAGACCGCCAACTGTTCGAGTTTTGGGCACATGCCGCTTCCATTGTCAGGGTAGCCGATCTGCCTATTCACCGCCATTTTATGAACCGGCCTATTCACCATGAAACGAAATCCGAGTGGGTGAAGCGGTTTCGGAATTGGGCACAGGCAAATGATGGCTTTCGAGAATATGTGTTGGAATCCCTACGGGAGCGTGGGCCACTGGCGGCGGAGGAGATCGAAGACCGGGCCGTGCTCAATTGGGAGTCGAGCGGGTGGTCATCCAACCGGAATGTCAACCTGATGTTGGAGTTGTTGTGGGATCGGGGGCAGATTTTTGTCGCGGGGCGGAATGGGACGCGGCGGTTTTGGGATATTCCTGAGCGGGTACTCCCCGGTCTGGAAATGGTTGAGCAGATTTCGACCGAGGAAATGGTGCGCCGCGCGGCAGTGATCGCTATCCGCGCATTGGGCGTGGCGACGGAAAAACACATCAAATATCACTTTACACGCGGGCGGTATCCGGGGTTGGGGAAGGTGTTGAAGGAACTGGTCAAAGAAGGGGTTTTGGAGGAAGTGGAGGTGGTGGGGGAAGGGGAAGCGTCCGCGTATCCGGCCCCCGCGGGAGCCTGGTATATCCACGCGGGGGACTTGCCTTTGTTGGAGCGGCTAAAAGAAGACGCCTGGGGCCAGCGTACTGTTTTGCTTTCCCCCTTTGATAACTTGATCTGCGACCGCGCGCGCACTGCATGGATGTTTAATTACGATTTTCGCATCGAGATTTATGTGCCTCCAGCCAAACGCAAATACGGTTATTATGTCCTTTCCGTACTGGATGGCGACCGATTTATTGCCCGTCTTGACCCTCGGATGGACCGCAAAACCGGCGTGCTGACCCTGAATGCCATCCACGCTGAGCCAGGAGTGGATGTGAACGAGGTGACAGGCCGCGCGGTGGCGAGTGCCGTGCAGGAATTGGGGGATTTTTTGGGAGCACAGGCGATTTATCTGAACGGGCACACGCCGGAAGGGTGGCGGAAGGAATTGAGGTTTTAGCAACTCATAGTCTAGATCTTTGGGAACAGATAAATAGAACATGCCGCTTCGGGTAAGTTTTCTTTGGTAATCTGTAAGCAAACCATAATCATTTTTCTATGAACTGGGAATAAAATTGAAATGTCGTTTACTTTGCCAAATTTTTGATAGGATCGTCCCATGAATCGCTTCCGTTCTCGCTTCAATATGCGTCAAAAACTGGCGGTCGTTTTTATGATTGTTGCGCTCGTGCCACTTTCATTAATCACTGCCATCAATACCTACAGCGCCCGGCAAATTCTCATTGACGACGCCAACCAAACACTCTTCACTGCCGCCTCCGAAACAGCAAACTCGCTCGATGCGTTCATGCAAAACAACCTGGAAGCTGTACGCGCCGAGGCCCAATTCCCCTTGTTGTTCGAATTTCTCTCCCTGACCTCCGACCGCCGCCAGGATAGCGAAGAAGAACGCACGGTTGCGGCATTTTTGGACACCCTCACCCGCAAAGATTCTCACATCTCCTCCTATGCCCTCCTCGATGCCAAAGGGATGGACGTGATAGATACCGCGATCAATGAAGTGGGGACAGACAAATCCGACCGGCGCTACTTCACTGTATTTGTAGATCAGGACAATCTCCGTACCTATGTCTCCCCGATTATGTTTTCGCCGACCACCGGAGATCCCTCGTTATATTTTAGTAGTCCGATCATCAGCCGGAGCGGGCAATTGTTGGGGGTGTTGCGCGTGCGGTATCAGGCCACAGTGCTGCAGGATTTATTGGAAGAAAAGAACGGGATCGTGGGGGCTGGCTCGTTCGGCGTCTTGTTCGATGATTATCATTTGCATTTGGCACATGGCCTGGCTCCCGAGGTTAACTACTTCCCCATTACCCGCCTGACCGAACAAGATTACCAACTCCTCAAAAATGAACACCGGCTTCCCGACCTGCCAGAGGAGCAGCTTTATACCCTAAACCTGGCCGACCTGGAAACGAACCTTTCAGCGATGCGCACCCAACCTTTCTTTGAAGCCAAAGATGTTGCCACCGGCGCGGATATCAATCAAGTCGCTGTTGCTGAAATGTCCACTCGCCCGTGGATTGTCGCCTTCTTCCAACCCCAAGATGCCTTTCTCAGCCCTATCGAAGCCCATGAGCGTAATCCGTTGTTACTCCTCGTGGTGTTGGGGGTAGCCGCCATCGTTGGTGCGTTTTGGATGGGAAATTTTTTGGGGCGGCCTATCGTGCAGTTGAGCCAATCTGTTGCACAGTTTACGCGCGGCAATCTGAATGCCCGTGCCGACATTGACTCCTCGGACGAAATTGGGGTGCTTGCCCGTAGTTTCAACCGGATGGCCGAACAGGTAGGCAGTCTCCTCCGCGGGCTGGAAGACCGCACCTATGACCTTGAGAAAGAAGTTTTCACCCGGAAACAAACCGAGGCTGCCCTGCGCGAAAGCGAAGCACGCTACCGCTCCACTGCTACCCTCACCAACGATTACATTTACAACCTGAACGTTACCCCCGACGGCCAGTTCATTGTGGACTGGATGACCGGGGCATTTCTCACCCTCACCGGCTTTACGCCCGAGGAAGTTGAAGAGCGAGGCGGGTGGAGCACCCTCGTTCACCAGGAAGATCAGCCGTTTTATCTCGAAAAACGGCAGGAATTGCTCTCGACAGGCAAAACGGATGTTGCCGAATACCGGATCATCACCAAAGAGGGGAAGATCAAATGGATTCGCGACCACCGTCGCCCAACATGGGACGAAGCCCAGGGTCGAGTAGTGAGCATCTTGGGGGCCGCCTACGATTACACCGTCCGCAAAGAAACGCAGTTGGAGTTGGGCAAACTCGCCGCTATCGTCAAAAACTCTGATGATGCGATTTTGAGCGCGGATTTGAATGGGATCGTGATCAGTTGGAACCCGGCGGCGGAGCGGATGTTTGGTTATAAAGCCGAAGAAGCTATCGGTAAATTTCTCCCTGACCTGATCGCAACAGATGAAGATCATGCCAAAGCCACGAATATCTTTATGGCCCTGACGTGCGGCACGCCGGTTCGTCCCACCGAAATCCTCAGCTTTACCAAGAGCGGTGAACGTATTGATGTTTCTGCCACCTTCTCCCCCATTAATGACTCCGAAGGCAATCTGACTGCCATCTCCACCATTTTGCGGGACATCACTGAACTAAAGAAAACCGAGCGCGACCTGCAAAATGCCAAAGAAGCGGCTGAGGCTGCCAACCGGGCTAAAAGCGCGTTCCTGGCGAATATGAGCCACGAACTCCGTACCCCACTTAATGCCATTCTCGGCTTTAGCCAATTGATGGCGCGTGACCCAAGCCTGGCCCCTGACCAACAGGAAAACCTGCAAATCATCGTTCGCAGTGGTGAGCATTTACTGGCCTTGATCAACGATATTCTGGAACTCTCCAAAATCGAGGCCGGACGTACCATCCTTCGTGAAAACACCTTTGATCTGCACAGCCTGCTCACTGACCTGGAAGATATGTTCCACTTGCGGGCTGCCAACAAAGGGCTCCACATCATTCTGGATCAACAAGAGCACTTGCCCCACTACATTCTTGCGGATGAGGGGAAATTGCGGCAGGTGTTGATCAACCTGATCGGGAACGCGGTCAAGTTTACGGTGGAGGGCGGCGTTTCGGTTCGAGCCAGAACTACGATTATGGGAGAGGAGCACCACCTTCGCATCGAGGTGGAAGATACTGGGCCGGGCATCGCCCCCGAAGAGTTAAATTCCCTGTTCAAAGCCTTTGTCCAAACCCAGGCCGGGATCGAGGTGAAAGAAGGGACGGGGTTAGGGTTATCAATTAGCCAGCAATTTGTCCAGTTGATGGGTGGGAGCATCCGTGTGGAAAGCGAACTGGGCAAAGGATCGATCTTTAGTTTTGACATTCCCATCCAGCTTGCTAGTGCCAGTGATTTGATTGTGGAAAAGCCCACGCGCAAGGTGGTAGGCATTGAACCCGGCCAACCCACCTATCGCTTGCTCGTTGTAGAAGACCGCGAGGAGAACCGCCGTTTACTCGTTCGTTTGCTCCGCCCATTCGGGTTTGAGCTACGGGAGGCAGTCAATGGCAAGGAGGGGATTGAAGTGTGGGAGGAATGGCAGCCGCACCTGATCTGGATGGATATGCGAATGCCGGTGATGGGCGGATACGAGGCGACCCAACGCATTAAAGGCACGCTAAAAGGCCAGGGAACGGTGATCATTGCCCTGACAGCAAGTGCATTCGAGGAAGACCGGGCGATGATTCTTTCAGCAGGGTGTGATGACTTTATCAGCAAACCCTTCCGCGAGGGCGAGATTTTTGAGCGGCTAACGCATTATTTAGGGGTGCGCTTCCTGTACCAGGATACTCAACCCGCTCCGCCACCCATACAGGCAACAGAAGTGATTGAAACCGGCGGGCTAGTAGGCGTTCCAGAAGCCCTGTTGGGACAATTGCATGATGCGACCGTGCAAGCAGACCTTGACCGCGTTGTGACATTGATTGGTGAAATCGAGACGTTCAATCCCCAGGCGGCACGGGTCTTCGCCGAACTGGCACAGAACTTCGATTACAATCAAATCATTCTGCTGACTCAAAAAGGCACTTCTCTGGAGACTACTAATGCACCCTGACGATGGCGCGCCCCACGGCAATATTCTCGTTGTAGACGACACCCCCGCGAATCTTCGCCTGCTGGCGGGGATGCTGACCGAAAATCATTATAAGGTCCGGCCGGTTCCAAATGGGATGCTGGCGTTAGGCGCCGCCAAGGCCGCACCTCCCGATTTGATTCTGCTAGACATCAACATGCCGGGGATGAATGGTTATGAGGTTTGCAAAGCGCTCAAATCCGAGGAGGCAACACGGGATATTCCGATCATTTTTATCAGCGCACTCGATGAGGTGACGGACAAAGTGAAGGCGTTTGAGGTTGGTGGAGTGGATTACGTCACCAAACCTTTTCAATTTGAAGAGGTGATGGCACGCATCGAAACACATCTGACCCTGCGCTGGCTCCGTCAAAAACTCGAAGAAGCCAACCAGTATCTGGAAAAGCGCGTACAGGAACGCACAGCAGAATTGGTTCGCCTACACAACGCCTCCGACCGGTTCGTGCCTCAGGAATTTCTTAGCCAATTGAACAAACAAGCCATCACGGAAGTGAATCTAGGCGATCAGGTTCAGCGCGAAATGACCGTGATGTTTTCGGACATCCGAAGTTTCACCACCCTGTCCGAGCAGATGACTCCGCAGGAAAACTTCAACTTTTTGAACAATTACCTGAACCAGATCGGGCCGATTATTCGCCTCCACAAAGGGTTCATTGATAAATACATGGGAGATGGCATCATGGCGCTGTTTCCCGAATCGGTGGATTGTGCGCTGGAAGCAGCAGTAGGAATGCGAGGCGAGATTGCACAATACAACGCATATAACAGGCAACAAGGAAAGCCCCCGCTCAAAATTGGAATCGCCTTCAATATCGGGAGTCTGATGCTCGGAATTTTAGGGGAGGAGCGCCGTTTGCAGGGGACAGTGATCTCCGATGTGGTCAATGTGGCCTCGCGACTGGAGGGGTTGAACAAACTTTACGGAACCACGATCCTGACAACCCAGGAAACGCTGGTGCGGTTATTCACGCCCGATCAGGTTCACTACCGGATCATTGACCGGGTACGCGTCAAAGGCAAACAACAGACGACCGTGGTGTGTGAGGTATTCGACGGTGACGCGCCAGAGATGTTTGCCAAGAAATTGGCGACAAAGGGTGTGTTTGAACAGGGGCTGGAATATTACGCGGAGAAAAAATTTGAGGAAGCCAGGCAACTTTTTGAGGACGTTCTCATCCAACACCCCCAAGACCCGGTCGCGAAACTATATCTGGATCGTATCCGCCAACGTACAGAGGTTGGCGTTACCGATAGTTGGAGCGGGGTGGAAACGCTCCACGATAAATACGAATAAGCTTTCGCCCTTTGTGGACGAAATTACCCCAATTCTCCCAAATCCAATTCTAAAAAGGCCTCTACTACGCGCGGGTCGAAGTGGGTGTTACTTTGCTCGCGTACATGGATACGAACGCGTTCCGCTGGCCAGGCCTCGCGGTAAGGCCGGTCCGAGCGTAGGGCATCCCACACATCTACAATGGCAAAAATACGCGCCGCCAAGGGGATTTCTTTTCCTCTCAAACCATCGGGATACCCTGAACCATCCCATTTTTCGTGATGGCGATGGGGAATGTCTAAGGCTGGACGAAGTTTTTCAATGGGGTAGAGCATTTCGTAGGCATACACCGGATGTCTTTTCATGATTTTCTGCTCTTCATCCGTGAGTTTGCCCGGCTTGAGCAAAATCCGGTCAGGAATGCCCATTTTGCCAATATCGTGTAGCAGCGCGCCCCGACGGATGTGGTTGAGTTCTTCGCCTTCGTAGCCCATTGCTTTCGCCAACCGCACCGTTAGTTCAGTGACGCGGCGGGTGTGGCCTTCCGTTTCCTGATCACGCAATTCGAGGGCACGCGCCCACCCTTCGAGGGTGATGTCATACGTTTGGGCTAGTTCAAAGTTGGAGCGTTGGAGGTCGTTAAACAAACGAGCATTTTCGAGGGCGACGGCAGCCTGGTTGGCAAACGCGGTGAGAATATTCAGATCACGTTGGGTAAACGCACCTGACCGGATGCGGTTGTCGGCGTAAATCAGGCCAGTCACATTGCCTTTCACTTTTAGCGGAACACAAAGGATCGAACGCAAATTATATATCGCCACACTGTGCTGGCCGGTAAAACGAGGGTCTTCTTGTGCATTGGTGGTTAGCACAGGTTCGCCCTGCGCCGCGACCCGGTGAGCAATGGTTGAACTGATTTTGAATTCTTCTTCGTCCAGTGTCTCACGGGCCATGTTCCGAGCTACCCGAAAATCCAAAGTTCCATTCAAATTCGAGAGCATCAAAAAGCCGCGTTCCGCCCCTGTTAAGCTAATAATGGTATCCATTACTTCGTTGAGCACTGTCGTCAAGTCAAGGGAAGAATTGATCACTTTGCTCACATCTACCAAAGCGTAGAGACGTTCTAATTCCTGTTCCTGCTCGGAAAAACCTTGCGTTACATATCTGAGGGAATTTGAGATACGCGCCAGGCTATGAAAAATTTCACGCGGTAACAAAATCCCGTGACGCGACAGGGTTTCCCGTTGTTGTTCGAGCACGTGATTGACACTCACGGAGAGGTCATAAATTTCTTTTAACTGCTCTAAGTGAGTGACATTTTTATCTATCAAACCGCTGTTCTCGAACTCTTGCATAGATATATAAAATCCTTCAACCGAATATAAACGAGATCGTATCTCTTTTGCGAATTACTAATTTTCCAGGTTATAAATACAAAAAACAGGCTTTTTCGCTTTTGGCCTTGATACGGCGTTTTACCTGGGTTATTCTTTAAAAGCAAGGTAGACTTCCAAAGATTTTGCGACGATCTTTGGAAAACCGCAATGGAAAAATAAATGGAAGTCGCCCTAAGATAGTAAGCTTCTCATTGAAATTGCTTCGTTCATTATATATCATTCATAATTAAACACACGCCCAGGAAAACCCTAAGACTATTCACCCTCTTCCCCCATTTGCCCCATGTTCCCTCTTATAACTTTCCAAAACGCACATGCGCGCATCCATCCACACATAAACCAAACCCCACTTACGGTTGATCCCCGCACCCATTTGTATCTTAAATGGGAAAATCACCAACCCACCCACTCCTTTAAAGTGCGCGGGGCCATCAATAAAATCCTTTCGATGCAAACCATCCCCCCGGCGCTGATTACAGGTTCGGCAGGAAATCACGGGCAAGCCGTAGCCCGCGCGGCGCAGATTGTCCGGCAGATTACCTCAAGCGAGGGGAACTCGCCTGAGGCCTGGGTATTCGTCCCCGAACATACCCCCAATGTTAAGGTGAACCGTATGTTGGACCTTGGTGCCAAAGTGGAACGCGTTCCCGGCCTGTTTGGGGATGCGGAAGCGAAAGCCATCCAAACCGCGCGGGAGATGGGCGTCCCGTTTATTTCTGCCTACAACGACCCTGAGGTAATCGCTGGGGCTGGGACAATTGCGCTGGAAATGTTTGCGGAATTGCCTCTTCTCGAACGAATTCTCGTTCCCGCGGGGGGTGGGGGATTGATCAGCGGTGTTGGATTGGCGGCGAAGGCAATCAAGCCTGCGGTCGAAGTGATTGGGGTGTTGGCGGAAGCATCCCCGTATCTGTACCACCAGTTTTATTACGGACACACGCAGGATGTGGTGGAATACCCCACCCTGACAGATGGCCTGGCCGGTGCTATCGAACCCGGCTCAATCACTTTGGACTTGATCACCCAGGCATGTGATGCCATTATTCAGGTAACGGAGGAAGAAGTCGCGGCGGCAGTTGCTTATCTGTACCGGGAGTTGGGAGAGACGGTGGAAGGGAGTGGCGCGGTGGGGTTGGCGGCAGTGTTGGCAGGCAAGATTCGCACTAACGACCGCGTCACGGGCGCGGTCGTCAGTGGAGGGAATATCGATCCTGAAAAACTCGCGCAGGTGTTAGCCCGCACGGAGAACATCAACTCTTAACAATTAACACTGAGCACCCTGCATAATGCACCAACTTCCGTGAGACACTGCCCAACACCCAGCCCTCAAACCCACCCAGCCCGCGTGACCCAGCCACGACCAAATCCATCTGATGGCGTTTTGTATATTCGATAATCTCGGTTGCCGCGTCGCCGCGAAGAAGAATCGTTTGGGCAAAGATGCCACTTTTCTCTAACTGTTGCTGAATGTTTTTCAACAAGGCTTCGCCTTCTTCCTGTTCTTCCTCTGCTAATCGGTTCAGCGCGTCGAGATCTTCGGGCATGGGGTAATACACCCCTTCTGTCACCCCCGGAAAGGCTTGCGCCAGGGCGTCTGTCGAGGGCATGGGGGGTAAGATATGAAGCACCTGAACTTCAGCCTCTTGCGAGAAGGGGAACTGCGCTAAATAATTGACGGCCTCCATGCTTTGTGAAGAACCATCTACCACTAGCAAAATGTTCCGCATCCCTACATAGGGGGCACGGATCACCATGACGGGTTCCCCAGCGTGTTCTACGACCTGTTGGGCTACCCCTCCCAACAAAATGCCTAACGTCGCCCGTAACCCCTTCGCCCCCATTACAATTACGTCTGTCCCTACTTCCTTTGCTTCCCGAACAATTTCTGTCGCCGGATTCCCCGCAATCAGGCACGTGGAAATTTCCGCGCCCTTATCTTGAAGCATTTGAGACACCCGCTCCATAAAATGCTCTAGCGCATAGGTTTTCAGCCCCGCCTCGCGAGGAATCAAGACGCTCAAAATACAAATCCGACTGCCCAGCGGTAACGGCAAATCATGCACAAATTGGGCTGCTGCCAGGGAATGTTCCGAACCATCCACGGCTAGCAAAATTTTCTTCGGTTGTGAGGATTGGTTAGCTAACATCGCACACCTCCAAAATACCAATACGAAAAGGGGCGAGGAGTGCCCCCTTTCAAAAAGAAAAAACCTTATACTTCTAGTACATCCAAAATCACATCCCAACACAACAGGCAGGTGTACTCAATTCGTTAGGGCAATTGACCTGACGCAAAAACAGGTATAATCGCCCCATCATGTCCCTGGACACCGCTACCCACCACGCCCGCGCATACCTTGTTAGCACGCCCGTTTACGAAGGCCCGCTCGATTTGCTGTTCCAACTCATCGAACGCGCCGAACTGGACATCACCAAACTGGCCCTGGCGCAAGTGACGGATCAATTTCTGGCCTACCTGTCCAATTTGGAAAACCGTACCGCCAGTGAAGTGTCCGGGTTTCTCGTGATCGCCGCGCGGCTGGTGCAGATCAAGTCCGAGGCCCTGCTCCCCCGCCCGCCCACACGCGAGGTCGGAGAAGAAGACCCCGGCGAAGCCCTGGCCCAACAACTCCTCGTCTACAAACGCTACAAAGAAATCGCCGCCTGGCTGGGGGAACGCGACCAGGCTGGTCTACACACCTTCCTGCGCCTCGCCGCTCCGCCCAAACCCGCCAACGTCCACTTCGACATGGAAGGCATCACCCTCGAAGACCTGCTCAAAGCAGCAGAACGCGCCTTCGCCGTGCCGACCAACAAAACGCCGCTCAAAAACGTCGTCGCCCAGCCCAAAGTAACCATCCGCGAGAAAATCCGGCAAATCGTCGCCACCATCCGGCAAACGGGCCACGCGCGGTTTTTCGGGCTGATTGGGCGGGTCCGCACGCGGCTGGAAATCGTTGTCTCCTTCCTCGCCGTCCTCGAACTGATCAAACTCAAACGCGTCACCGCCCACCAAACCGCCATGTTCCAAGACTTTGAAATCTCCCCTGCCACCGCCTGGGATGACAGTGAGAATTTCGAGTTGGAATTTGGAGAATAAAGTGCCCAATCGCCTCGCCCACGAAAACTCCCCGTATTTACTGCAACATCAAAATAACCCGGTGGACTGGTATCCCTGGGGACCGGAAGCGCTCGAAAAAGCCAAACGCGAAGACAAGCCCATTTTCCTGAGCATAGGCTATGCGGCCTGCCACTGGTGTCACGTCATGGAACATGAATCCTTTGAAGACCCCCGCACCGCCGCGCTGATGAATGAACACTTCGTCAGCATCAAAGTGGATCGCGAAGAACGCCCCGATTTGGACGGCATCTACATGCAAGCAGTCGTCGCGATGACCGGGCAAGGCGGGTGGCCGATGAGCGTTTTCCTCACCCCCGACGGCGAACCATTTTACGGCGGAACGTACTTCCCCCCCGTGCGACGGTACAACATGCCCTCGTTCACCGAACTGCTGACCGCCATCGCCAACACCTGGCAGCATGACCGTCAACGTGCCCTGAAATCCGGGGAACAACTCAGGGCACACCTCCAACAAGAAATCCGCCCTGCACCCGCAACCGTCACCCTTTCCGCCGAAACGCTCGACAAGGCGGCGATGGGGTTGGCGCAAAATTACGATTGGCAAAACGGCGGATGGGGGCCTGCGCCCAAATTCCCCCAACCGATGACCGTGGACTTCCTCCTGAGCCGCGCCACGCGGGGGGACAAGTTCGCCCTCGAAATCGCCACCCACGCGCTGGACGCGATGGCGCGCGGGGGCATGTACGATGTCGTCGGGGGCGGATTTGCCCGGTACAGCGTGGATGCTCACTGGCTCGTCCCCCATTTTGAGAAGATGCTGTACGACAACGCCCAACTCGCGCGGGTGTACCTGCACGCCTACCTCATCACGAAAAACCCGTTTTACCGCCGCATCACCGAAGAGACGCTCGATTTTGTCGCCCGCGAACTCACCCACCCAGACGGCGGCTTTTACTCCAGCCTGGACGCGGATTCTGAGGGCGAGGAAGGGAAGTTCTACATTTGGACACTCAAAGAAATTCGCGAGGTGCTCCAAAAAGATGCCAACTTCTTCATCGCTGCGTACCACCTCACCGAGGGCGGCAATTTTGAAGGACACACTGTCCTCCAGCGTGCCCTATCCGACGAAGCCCTTGCCGCACAGTTTGACCTCCCCCTCGAAAAGGTGCTGCCCCGCCTGCAAACGGCCCACGCCCAACTCCTCGCCCGCCGCGCCGAACGTGTCCGCCCACACACGGATGACAAAATCCTGACCGCGTGGAACGGCCTCATGCTCATCGCCTTTGCCGAAGCCGGACGTTACCTGCACCGCGCGGATTACACTTCCCAAGCACTTCGCAACGCCGACTTCCTCCTCACCCAACTTCACCCCACCGACCGTCTTCTCCGCTCCTGGCGGGCGGGCGCGGCCAAACACAACGCCTACCTCGAAGATTACGCCGCCCTCATCCTCGGCCTGCTCGCGCTGTACCAAACTAATCCCAACCCCCGCTGGTTCGCCGAAGCCGCACGGTTAGCCCAAGATATGCTTGCCCATTTCAGCGACCCGAACGGCGGCTTTTTCGACACCCGCGACGACCACGAAACCCTGATTGTGCGTCCCAAAGATGTGCAGGATAACGCGACCCCGTCCGGGAGTGCGTTGGCGGTCACCGCCCTGCTCCAACTCGCCGCATTTACGGGGAACGGCGACTGGCGGGATGTGGCGGAACGGGCGTTGGGAGGCGTACAATCTGTGCTGGCTCGCTACCCGACGGCGTTTGCCCAGTGGTTGTTCGGGCTGGATTTCGCCCTCGGCCCGGGGCAGGAGATCGCGATCGTGGGTCCGCCACCCGCGCGAGACGCGTTAGCGGAGGTTCTTTGGGGGCGATACAATCCCCGGCAGGTAGTCGCGATCAGCGATGGTAACCCCAATGGGTCGCCCCCGTCCGGGTCACCATCACTCTTGGATGCCCGGCCTTTGCTGAATAATTTGCCCACTGCATACGTTTGCGAACATTTCGTCTGCCAACAACCTGTCACCACGCCAAAAGCTTTAGAAAAGTTGTTGAACCGTTCGGAGTAAGACAGGATTGACCTCAGAATAGTACAGGATCGGGTAGCCAAAAGTACTAGGCTGGTTTCCTAAACCTAAAACAAGCCCTTTACAATGGGAGGCGCGCTTGGGCTTTTGTCCAATTTCCTTTTCCCTTTTTAGGAGCCAACTTATGTCCCGTGTTGTGTTATTCCTCGGTAGTTTGTCGCTGCTTGCCGGCCTGATTCTGAGTGCGCTCATTCCCGCCCAAACCGCCACCGCGCTGGAACCAGACAATACCCTCCCCGCGATCATCTTCGTTGCTCGCGCCCACCTCGCCACCCCTGACGATATATTTGGGGATGAACTTGGTCCTGCGGGGCAATTCGGCACTGGCCTGCCGAAGTACGCGCCGGGGAGTAAACTCATCCGCCGCGACCCGGATGGCAGTCTGTTCGTGTACAACACGCCCGGACTGGTAGATTTGCAATCCCCTGATGTCAACTTCGATGGCACAAAAATTATTTTCTCCGGTGCGACGACCCTTATCGCTGGAACAACTAACTCTGGGTGGCGGCTATACGAAATCAATGTAGATGGCACAGGCTTTCACCAACTCACCTTTTCCGATCGAGAAATCACGATTCCGAATGCCGATCTTTGGGGAAATCAGGAAACTTATGGCACCTACAATGATCTCTTTCCTGCTTATCTCGCGGATGGACACATCGCCTTCGTGTCCACACGTTATCCCACCCGCGCACATTACGATGAGCGCGCAGGCACCAACCTCTACATCGTGAACGGCGACGGGAGCAACCTCCACCGCGTCACCACCGAGCGCGCAGGCCTGCTCCATCCCACCCCTCTCCCCGACGGGCGCATTCTCCTCACCCGCTGGTGGAACCAGTTCAACCAACCGAGCAACCAGGGCATTTACAACCGCGTAGACAACGCCGATTTCACTCAAACCCTCGCGGATGGCACAGTCATCTTCGCGAATTCCGACGCACCGTTCAACCCGGCTAACGGTATTCTCCCTGGCGGGACTTACATCCGCGACGCGCCCAACACCTGGCACCTGATGGTCGTCAACCCTGACGGCACCGATTTCAAACGCTACGCCTGGACCCCCGCCTTCCCTTGGGCCGCAACCTACGATAGCGGGCACGACACCTATCAGGCTACCCAACCCGCCGTCATCCTCAACAATGGGCAAATCTTTGTCGCCTTCACCTCGCAAGCCGATGGGAGCATGGTTCACTCTACCCAACATACCGGTATCCGCATCGCCCGCCCTGGCCTGGATATGCTCTATGCCAATACCTTCGACGCCCTCGTCGGGCAAACCATTGAGCAAACCTGGAATGGCGAAGACACCACCGTTTACGCCCTCCACCCCTGGGGCCTGCCCGATGGCACCATTCTCTACTCCCAATCATCCGAAGACAACAGCCTCCCGACTAACGGGCAATATACCGAAGGCGCGCATATCTTCGACCTGCAAGGCTCCAACCTTCGCTACCAGTTGTATACGATGAACCTGGACGGCTCAAGTCAAACGCTGCTTCCGGTCAACCTCACCAGCGTCGGCCTGGGCACCGCAGACGTAATGGATGCCAAACCTATCGTTGCCCGCGTCGGGTGGACCGCGTTACCCGATCAATATACCGCCACCCCCACCGATAACCCTGTGGAGTGGAATGTGCCCAACTCCCTGGCAGCTTACTGGTTCAGCAATAACGGCCTTAACGACATCGAAACCGCTACTGTCCATAACCCGAACGTGTATGCCAATGCCTCGCTTTACGCTCCCTTTGTGAACAACTCCCCCCCGCCCGGAAGTGTCGCCTTCGCCCAATTGTGGATTGACGCCAACCAATTTACCGGCGCGTACTGCTACAACGACTGGCCCGATCCGTGCGCGGGTTTCGAGTGGGATAACCAGGTCCGCGCGGTGCTGTGGGATGAGACCCCTGTCACCCTTCAGGGCGCATTCACCATGACCGTGCCCGCCGACGTGATGGGGTTCTTCGTTCTGCGGGATGCGGAACACAATGTCGTGCGGGAGTGGAATCGGGGTTACATTTCCATCGCACAGGGGAGTGCGTGGGCACGCGCGGGGGAAACGGTTACCTGCGTGGGGTGTCACATGGGCCATGTGAGCGGTTCATTGGACGATGTGATGGATGAGGTGGAACAGGGTTGGACGAACGTCGCACCTTATGCCACCGTGACCGCAAGTAGTTATCGTTACAACGATGGGGAACCAGACTACCAGCCTTTCACGCCCAATCATATCAACGACCGGCGCGGATGGGTTCCCTTGCCCGAAGGTGGTCCCGTGCTCGATCCTGAAGAACCTTACATAGACAACGAAACGGGCTGGCTCACCGAAGATAATCAAGCAGTGGGCGAGTGGGTGGAACTTCGATGGCCAACGAAAATGCTCGTTAAATCCATTCGGCTCGTCGGTCCCCCGCCGAATGGGGGGGATTGGGGTGGGTTCGGCGACCCCGCGCAATTTGGTGATTATTATGTTGAGGGGGGAACGTTGCACTTATTTCTGAACGGGATTGAGGTAGATAGCCTTGCGGTCGGACGAGTTGAACCGCTTGAAAACGGCGGCACGTTACTTGTTTTAGACGCGCCTATAGAGATCGATCAACTCCGGTTCACCGTTGAGATGATTTCGGGGAGTTGGTATTGGCAAGAGGTAGCTGCCCTGAACGAAATCGAAGTCAACGGAATGGCAGGTAAATCCTGGCCGTTGTTGGAAATCTTGCAGGTGTTTTTGCCTAGTGTGCGGCGGTAACGAAAAGAATTGCCCAAAAAGCTTGCGGCAAAAAACGAGGTACAATTATCGAAGATCGGTTATTCTAACAACCTTAACATTTGCAACGCGGCCTGGAGAACCCGGATATTTTAGAGGAGTGCGATTTTGAATAAAGATTTTAGCAGTGATCTTAAAATCGAAAGCCGTGCTATCCGACTCGCGCTTTTGATCGAATTCATCGTTGTGCTCTTAAGCGCGATGAATATTTGGAATTTAAGGTCAACCGTCATGGGGTGGAGTGTGATCATCGGATTGTTTGGGATTCTTATAGGGGTGGTGCTTATGGGGAGTTATCTTTGGTTACGCTTCACCAACCAACCAGAAGTTTCAGAAAAAGCGACCCTTGTGGAGGAACAGCAAAATTTAGAGGAAAAAATCGCGTCTACTACTCAGCAAATTGCCAGGTTGGAAGAAGACCGGGTGCAGATTGATAAAGCTGAACAAGATGAACTGGCCCGGCGAAATGGTCTGTTTCAGGATCAGGTGCGTGAATTCAGCGAAAAACGTCTACAAATAGAAATCACCTATCGTCAAACCCTGCAAAATGCTTTACGGCACCAGCAAAACGAACATATCCGCAACGGTCTGTTAAGGGAAAAACTCACCGAGGCACAACTTCCGCGCACGACGGCAACTGCAGATCAGAATTTTTGGGCTCGTTTAAGCGAAGCCCAAATCTTTACAGCCAATGATGTGATTCCTGAGTGGCTGGAAAAAGTAGAATTGTCATCTGGGCAAATTCAAGGTTTGTTGACATGGCGTCAGGAACTTGAAAGCGAAATACAGCGCACACAACCTGTTGAGCTTTCGCCTTCCGAGATCGAACCCATTAGTCAAGAATTTCAAACCCAGATTATACAATTAGAACAAATCGAAATGGTTGCGAAAGTGGCTGTCGAGAAAGACCTGTACGAAATTCGAGAAAATGCTGGCAAAATCCGTGAACGCAATAAAACCAGTCTTAACGCGTCCAGAAGTGCACAGCGAGGGTTACAAGACAAATTGAATGTTCTCACAAAACAACAGCAAGCCTTCGCCCGCATCAACTTTCAACAATTTTTCAATCTGGTTTTGGGATGTGCATTGGGAACAAATCGGGCTTCATACCGGCTAGGGGCAAGTGTGGTTCACCTTATGGTTTGGGGATTACTACTTATGCAGGGAGGGTTAAGTATTTTTGCCGCACAAACGATGGCGCGTGAGACACGCCTATCTCAGATACAGATGCTTTCATCTCCTACCAATACCCCTGTGCCCGAAGAAATGAGTTGCCTGCCGACGGCTGGTTCTACCCAAACTGGGATTGTGAGCCGTATCATAGATGGGGACACTATCGAAGTACAAATCGAAGGGAAGGATTTTCGCGTGCGTTACATTGGCATTGATGCGCCTGAACCTGATCAATTCTATGGTGGGTTGGCTATGAATCGAAACATTGAAATGGTTGCCGGAAAAGAAGTGACTCTCATCAAAGATCAATCAGAAACGGATGTCTTTGGGCGCCTGCTCCGCTACGTGCTTGTGGGCGAAGTCTTCGTCAATTATCAACTTGCGCGCGAGGGATATGCTCGTGCAACCGCATATGCCCCCGACCTTGCCTGCCAGCACACTTTTGAAGCAGCCCAAAAAACCGCCCAAAACCAACAAGTGGGTCTATGGCGTCTCGTTGCCACACCACACCTCATCACCCCCACCCCAGAGGGTTTCCAAGCCGAAAATCTTTCAGAGACTCCATGCAGTTGCACGGCAAACACGCTTAATTGCTCCGACTTTTCCACTCACGAAAAGGCCCAAACTTGCTATGAGTATTGTGTCGGCCAAGGGGTGGGCGATATTCACCGGCTTGATGGGAATGCGGATGGCGTTGCATGTGAAAGTTTGCCTTAGGTTTTCTTTATTCATTTTAATAAAAACCCTTGACACATCTCTCCTGAGTGTTAGAATTACAAACGTTGACCGCCAGGGTGCCCCCCTCACCCTGGCGGTCAACGTTTAAGTTACTGGAGTGAAATGTTTCCCTTCAAACAATTCAACATAGAACAAGCCATGTCACTAGGGCAAGGGATGGAAGCACGAGTTTTTGCCCTGGACAAATCCCGCGTCCTAAAAATTTATCACCGTCCCCCGCATCTGTCCCACCTCAAAACGCTTAAACATTTTTACGAACAGCTCAACGCCCAAGATTTTCCCCTCGTTCTGCCCCTCATCCATGAAATCGGCGTTGAAAACGAGCAAGTCTATGTCATCGAGAAACGTCTCTATGGCAAAAATATGGAACAGGTTACGCGTGAGGTTAATCCTGTTGTTATAGAGCAAATGTTGGGGAAATATATACAAGCGCTTTACGCGTTCTCTCGTATCACCTATAAGACCCCCATTACACAATATAAACTCTTTGATGAAAAAGGAATCAGCCAGGTTAAAGATGGAGATTGGCATAGTTTTTTGAAACGGTATATTGCCCAACGCGTCGGGGAGACGCCTTGTTTTCAACATCATGTGTCCAAACTGGGAGAAAAACTTGAACGGTTGGAACAAATCCTCTCTATGCCCTATACAGGTCCACTTTCACCCATCCACGGTGATTTCTTCCCTGGTAATTTATTGATTGATGAATCCCTCAAAGTGACCAGTTTGTTAGATTTCGGGCTATTCACCATGTTTGGCGATCATCTATTTGATGTGGCGACTGGGTGTGTGTTTTTCGACATGTATGACCAACTCGGCTTAAACATTCGCCAACGTCTGCTTTCTCTTGCTGCGGAAGTATATGGGGCTTCTGTTATCCCCATCTTACACAGGTATATTCTCATCTTTAGCTTTATCTCGGCAAATATCTATGCGCCGGACTGTTCTGATGGGCATTATGCGTGGTGTGTCGCCAATCTCAACCATCCGATCTATTGGGATACTCTCCAATAACATGAACTTCCTCACACTCCGCAAACTAAAATCTACCGATCCTCTCATTATCTCCGCTGCCTTTGCCGCACAGGGGTGGGATAAACCCGTTGCTCAATATGAAGCCTACTGGCACGAGCATCAATCTGGCGCGCGCGACGTGCTGATCGCTGAATGGGATGATGAATTTGCAGGATATCTAACCATCGTTTGGAACTCCTGGTATCCCCCATTTCGGGAAGCCAACATCCCCGAAATAGTGGATTTCAATGTTCTGCTAAAGTTTCAACGGCGGGGCATTGGCACAGCACTTATGGACGAAGCAGAACGGTGCGTTGCGATGCGAGGTTCAGTAGCTGGAATTGGGGTCGGTCTAATGCACGATTATGGCAATGCACAAATCCTGTACGCCAAACGCGGATACATCCCTGATGGGCGCGGGATGTTTACAGGGGAAAAATGGGTGACGTGTGGTGACACCGCGCGGGTGGACCATGACCTGACATTGTACTTCACTAAACATCTTCATCCTCCCACAGATCGCTTTGCTGCCCAAACGGAAATCATCCGCCAGACGCTAGCCACTCCCACCCACATGCTGGACACCCTTCTCGAACAAATGCGCCAAACCGGGCAAAGCGCCCTTTACCTGTCCGGTTCCCGCCTCGATCATGCTTACGGCCTTGTAAGCGGGGATTTAGGCATTCTCCTTTCGGTTCTCCCCGAGGATGGGGAAAAAGCTGCCCTTCCCGGCTACCATCCTGGGAGCGAGGAGACTTACCATCCCTTCCAGGGACAATTAACGCTGGAAATTCTAGTTCATGGGAAAGTTCAGGTCAGGGAGCTTCGTGCCTTCGAAACGTACACTATTCCCGCAGGGCAATGTCACCGGGTTCGCCTGACCCCCCAGAATCGGGCCGCCTCTCTGATTGTAAAAACAAATCTTCACTACAAGCCAGGGGTCGTGCGATGTGCTTCCTGCACATACTACGCAGAAAAAGACCTGTGCCCTTTAATTCAAAGTATGAAATTCAATCGAATTTGAATCCTTTTCTAGGCTATATCGTTTTATAAAATGTAACCAAACGATTTAAGCTTATGAGAGGAACACCTGACATGTACGCCTGCGATTGCAAAGAATGGCTACGTAGTTGGCCAAAGTTACAAAATACCTTTACCGTGGCCTGGGCACAAGATGCTCGATATGACGGGGCGGCGTTCAAGAACTGCCCCTGGTGTGGTGCAAAGTTACGCCTTGGATTGCCGTACACAGCACGTGAACAAACACAGATTGAAGAGGAAGAAACGGTTGAATTACCACCCAAGAAACCCGATAATTTCATCTTCTAACATCTAATTAATGGATCAAAAAAACCCCGCTAAGCGGGGTTTTTTGATTTATGACCATCCAAATAATTGCTTTGCGTTTTCGCTTGTTTGCCGAATCACCTCTTCATAAGCCATATTTTTTAAGACGGCAATTTTTTCAGCAACCAACTTAACATATGCAGGTTCGTTGCGTTTGCCTCGGTTGGGGTGGGGGGCGAGATAAGGCGAATCTGTTTCGATCAATAATTTTTCCAGCGGGAGATCAATCACCAGTTTTTGAAGGGCGGGGGCATTTTTGAACGTGACCGGTCCCGTCACCCCCAACAAAAAATTCGCGGCCAACGCGCGTTCGGCCGCGTCCACATCCCCGGAATAGGAATGGAGCACCCCCGGACGTTCGGCGAGGGGGTTACCAGTCGCCGCCAGTTCAGCCTGCCAGGCGACCAACATTGCCAGCACATCTTCCGTGGAATCGCGGTTGTGGATGATGACGGGGAGTTGCAGTTCGGCGGCCAGGGCCAGTTGGGCTTGCAGGACAGGGTGTTGCAGTTCTTTTGGTGCGAAGTCCCAATAATAATCCAAGCCGATTTCGCCGATGGCCCGCACTTTGGGGTGCGCGGCGAGGGTTCGGAGTGCCTCCAGCGTGGTGTCATCCCAAGTTTTGGCGGAGTTGGGATGCACCCCGACGGCAGCAAACAGTCGGGGATCGGTATCCGCGAGGGCCAGGACTTGATGGCAGGAGGCCACATCCAGGGCGGGGATCATAATCCGTTCGAGACCGGTATCCCACGCGCGGGCGATGACCGCGTCCCGGTCCGCGTCAAAATGTTCGATGTCGAGGTGGCAGTGGGTATCGGTGAGCATGGGGCAAGAGTGGCGAGTGATAAGTGACAAGTGGTTTCACTTCATCACTTATCACGCATTATTCGATGCCTGCGACGCGTAGCCCATCCCGCAAGATTGCCTGCACTTTGTCGCCGTGGGTGGTTTCGGTGTAGACGCGGAGGAGGGGTTCGGTGCCGGAGAAGCGGATAAGGAGCCAGCCGCCGTCTTCTAGGATGAATTGAAAACCATCCAGCGTGTTGAGGCCGGTCACTTTCAGGCCGCCGAGGGTGGCAGGGTTAGCGTTGCGGATGATGGCTTCGCGGGCGGCGCGATCGCCGGAGAAGCGGGAGTCCACCCGGTCGTAGTAGTGCGCGCCCACTTTGCCGAAGAGCATTTGGAGCAATTCGCTCGGTTTTTTGCCCAGCTTGACCATCATGTCGAGGAAATACAACCCAGCCAAAATGCCATCTCGTTCGGGCACGTTGCCCCGGAAAGCATACCCACCCGACTCTTCCCCGCCGATCATCGCATCGGTTTCGATCATCTTCGGAGCAATAAACTTAAACCCGACCCCGGTTTCATACACGGGCACGTCATATAACTTGCCGAGTTTGTTGAGCATTTTGGTGGTCGAAATGGTTTTGACAATCGGGCCGCGCTGGCCGCGCACTTCGAGCAGGTAAAAGGCCATCAGCCCGTACATTTGAAGCTGGTGGAGGAAGGTACCGTTTTCGTCGCCCGCACCGACGCGGTCCGCATCGCCATCGAGGATGAGTAACACGTCCGCGTCAAGTTCGGTGGTTTTAGCGAGGCCCACGTCTACGTTCGGGGGGATGGGTTCGGGGCGTTTCATCTCAGGGAAGACAGGGTTGCGGACATTGTGGATTTCGGTCACGCGGGTGGTGCCACCTGCCAGGAGTCGGGTAAACCAGCCTGCGCCATTCCCCCACATTGGGTCCACTAACACGTTCAGGCCCGCATTGCGAATCGGTTCAAGGTCAATCAAGTCTTTCAAATGCTCGATATAATCGGGGGCGGCGTCGAAAACGACTACGCGCCCGTCGGCTTTGGCTTCCGCAAGAGGGACGCGCTTTACGCCGCTTTCGTCATCGGGAATGCGGGCTTCAATTTCTTTGAGGCCCATGGGGTCAATCGCGCCGCCGTGTCGGTCGCGGACTTTGAAACCGTTATCGGTCGGGGGATTGTGGGATGCGGTGATGTTGACTGCGCCTACGGCTTTTTTCGCGACGACCGCGTAGGAAATCACGGGCGTGGGAGTGGGGCCGTTCGTCAGGTAGACGCGCAACCCGTTCGCAGCAAGCACTTCCGCGGCGGCGGCGGCAAAATTTTCGGAGTGGAAGCGTTTGTCATGCCCTAAGATGATCCATTCTCCCGCGTGCCCCCGGGAAAGCATGTAGTCTGCAAAGCCTTGTGTGGTGCGGCGCAGGTTGGCGAACGTGTAGTCTTCGGCGATCATGCCCCGCCAGCCATCGGTGCCAAATTTGATTTTTTGTGCCATGTAGTCTCCTTGAAACGTAGGTAATTACTCACAGTGTGGATGGGGAATCCCCGAAAAAAAGGATGGAAGGGGGGGTGTACATCCCCCCTTCCATCCTTTTTTTCGGAAATCTCTACATTACGTGAGTATTTAAAAATGTGGAACGTAAAGCAGGTTGAGTAAACAGGTCGGGATTATAACATGCTGAAAAAAGCAGGCTGCTGGGTATAATTGGCGGCATGAATAAAATTTACCTTGATTATGCGGCGACAACCCCGGTTGATCCGCGGGTGTTTGCGGTGATGCAACCCTATTTTACGGAAACTTTTGGAAATCCTTCTTCCATTCATCGGTTTGGACAAAAAGCTGAGGCTGCGTTAGAAACGGCACGGGAAACGATGGCGACGTGGTTGAATGCCAAACCGAATGAAGTCATTTTTACATCTTGCGGCTCGGAAAGCGATAATCTCGCCTTGCGCGGGGTGGCACTGGCAGCCCGAAAACAACGCGGGGCCAGGCATTTGCTGATCAGCCCCGTCGAACATCACGCGGTTTCGCATACGGCGGAACAACTCGCGGATTTGTTCGGGTTTGAACTCGAATATTTGCCAGTGGATAACTTTGGGATGGTTCACCCGGAAACGGTCGCGGAACGCCTGCGCCCAGACACTGCGCTGGTTTCGATCATTTTGGGAAACAACGAGATCGGCACGATTAACCCCATTGCCGAAATTGGGGCGATTTGTCGGGCGCGGGGGGTGCCCCTCCACACGGATGCCGTGCAGGTGGGTGGACATCTCCGGTTGGATGTGCAGGCGTTGAACGTGGATTTGATGTCCCTCGGCGCGCATAAGTTTTATGGGCCAAAGGGGGTGGGGGCATTATATGTACGGGAAGGGACTGCGATTGTGCCCACGCAAACCGGTGGGGGTCAGGAGTTTGGGTTGCGGGCAGGCACGTCGAACATTCCGTACATTGTGGGGATGGCGACCGCGTTTGAGCTGGCGCAACGCGAGGTAACGGCGCACGTCGCACAGGCGATCCCGCTCCGGGATCGGATCATTGGGCAGGTGTTGGAAGAGATTGAGGATGCGCAGTTGACGGGGCATCCTTCGCAACGGTTGCCCAATCACGCCAGCTTTGTGTTTAAGGGCATGGATGGGAATGCGTTGTTGGCGGCCTTGGACGTGGCGGGGTTTGCATGTTCGTCGGGGTCGGCGTGCAAGACGGGGTTGCCCGAACCGTCCGAGGTATTGGTGGCGATGGGGTTGGCGCGCGATTGGGCGTTGGGATCGTTGCGGGTGACGTTGGGGAAGGGGTCTACGGCAGAGGAGATTTCACATTTTTTGGCGCAGTTACCAGAGCTTGTTCGGATGGTAAGGCATTAAAAAAAACAGCCAGGAAAATTCCTGGCTGTTTTTTAGGGGTTCGATTTATAAACTAAGGTGAGTAAATTTCAAACCAATTAATATCCACAACCACAGGCGTGGAACGCTCGGAACCAACGGAAAAGCCAGCATACCCTTCCTTCAAGAAACGGAAGGCATTGGGGATCGCCATCGTGCGAACTTCAGTTCCGTTTACAAAGAGACTAATATTATCGCCAACACAAGCAGCATCATAGATATTATTCTGTTTGCCGATCTTAATGGCCGTTGAACCACCGTTGTAAATGGCTTGATAACCGGAACCTTCAAGAATATTATTCGCTAAGATGGAGTAGGTGCCATCCCCGGCAATGTTGAATTCGATCCAGCCCCGGTCAGGGTTGTAGCGGCAGAACAGGCTAACATATTGGCTATTTGCGCCCAGGTTTTCTGCTTCCATCATGATGCCAACATCGGAATACGTCCAGGCACCATAGTACACGTAGATGTAGGTTTGCATAGTGTCTATGTTGAAGGACAAATAACCGTTGTTAAGCGTGACGGCTGAACCAAAATTATCCGGTCCACTGGGAATAAAGTAATAATAGTCGCTTGGGTAAAAGCTGGAGGAGCTACTATCAAACTCTTCCACATAGAAAGCGGGCGCTTCATTCGCAGGGGGCACGGTTGGGGGCGGGACTTCCGTCGCGGGGATATCGGTGGGCGGTACATCTGTTGGAGGCACTTCGGTAGGGACAGGGGTATCGGTGGCTGGGATTTCTGTCGGAACAGGTGTATCCGTTGGCGGGACTGCTGTCGGGGGTTCGGGCGTGGGAGGAACCGCGGTAGGGGTACTCGCCGCCGCACCACAGGCGAGGCCTACGATCATGATTAATAGGCCCAGCCAGAGAAAAGGTTTAAAGGCATGATGTTTCATAAAAATACTCCTCCGAATAGGATTGATGGAATTTGAGCACCTTTTAGACAAAAAACCGGGAGGTTCTCTCCATGAGGTGTTCTGCTTGTTGGGCGTTTGATAAGCGAGAAACCCCAACATTTAGGAAAAATCCCGGTTTTTCGAGTATGGTACTTAGATAAGTTTGATATGAGTTTACCATAAAAGCTTTTTTTTCATGCCTGCGAACCCGTTGTTTTTGGTCATACCTTTCTCACATAGACACGTTTTTTATTCCCTTATATAACTCTATGGAAAAATTCACATATGCGAAATTTCCACAGCAAAAGCCAAAAGAACCATCTCTCTGCTTTGCGTTTATAATTACATCGTGTTATCGCCCTCACCTAATTCTCAAACACGTGTGGTAGTCGCCATGAGCGGAGGCGTAGATAGTTCAGTAGCTGCGGCGTTGCTTGTTGAACAAGGATACGATGTGATCGGGATCATGCTCCGGTTGTGGAGCGAACCCGGTCTGGAGGCGTTTAACCGTTGCTGTACCCCCGAAGCGATGGGGCTGGCACGGCGCGTGGCAGCACATTTAGACATCCCTTTTTACGTGCATGATGTACGGGAAACCTTTTATGAAAATATTGTCCAGTTTTTTATGGACGGCTACGCACAAGGCATTACCCCCAACCCTTGCATGATGTGCAACCGTCATATTCGGTTTGGAGCTTTGCTCCAACACGCCCAAACTTTACAAGCAGATTTTCTTGCCACAGGACATTATGCTCGCCTCCACCAGGCTGAAGATGGAAAAATCCAACTTCACCGAGCTGTTGACCACAGCAAAGACCAGTCGTATGTTTTAAGCGTGTTGAACCAAACCCAACTCGCGCAGGCTATGTTTCCTGTCGGGAAATTCACGAAACCCGAAATCCGTGCGGTTGCCGAACGCTTTGGCCTACCCACCGCCAGCCGCCCCGACAGTCAGGATTTGTGTTTTCTGGCGGGTGGCGATTACCGGGATTTTCTGCACCGGCACAGACCGGAGCTAGAAGTTGCCGGACCGATTTTTACAACGGAGGGGCAGATGCTCGGCCAGCATAATGGGTTAGCCGGGTACACGATTGGACAACGGAAAGGGTTGGGAATTGCCGCCCCACAACCACTTTATGTTCTGCACAAAGATTTGGTGCGGAACGCGCTCATCGTTGGGACGCGGGAAGAATTGGGCACCGATGAACTGTGGACAGCCTCTGTGCATTGGATCAGCGGTGAGGCCCCTGAAGCCCCTTTCCGGGCGGAGGTCAAAATCCGGTACACGGCCCGCGAGGTATGGGGAATCGTAACCCCACTGGCGACAGGCAGTGCACACGTTCGGTTCGAGACACCCTTGCGAGACATTACGCCCGGACAGGCCGCGGTTTTTTTTGTTCAAGATCAGGTGCTGGGCAATGGAATTATCCTGCCACCACCTACACCTAATTTTTCTTAAAGCTTATGACTACCCCTATCTTCCTGCTAGGCCTTCTTCTTGCTACCTTATACGGGACAGCGTTTCACTTTTGGCGCGGTGGGGGGTTAGGGCGTTTGGTACTGTACGTTGTGCTTAGTATAGCTGGTTTTTGGGCAGGACATCTCTTGGCAACGGCCCAGACATGGAATATATTCCAGCTTGGCGCATTACAGTTAGGCGGTGCGACAGTGGGTAGTGTGTTTTTTCTTTTGGTCGGACACTGGTTAAGTAAAATTCAACGGAAAGGAAAACCGTAAGATGACAAGTATTTTTAAGACCAAGAAAAAAGAAAGTGTAGACGAAGACTTGCATCTCCTCGCCAGTTGGATGGCAGGGGCATACAGTAATCAAGAACAGGCACGTGACACAGACACGTACTCGTATGTATATCTGTTCATGATCCCAGTTTGGCCTTCACGAACTGATGGATACTGGTTTTACGTTGAGCAAGCAATAGCCAATCAACTCGATGCCCCATACCGCCAGCGAATCTACCACCTGGATCGCGTCAACAAAGACTTAATGGAATCCAAAATTTATGCACTTGCGGACACCGCGCGATTTGTCCGTGCCCATGAAAATCTCCCCATCCTGGAAAACCTCACCCCGGACATGATCTCGCTCCGCCCAGGGTGTTCAATTATTTTGCGCCGTCTCAACGCTGAGTCCTTCGCTGGAAGCACGCTCGGCGAAGGATGCCCCAGCGAATTGCGCGGGGCGATGTACACGACATCCCAAGTCGTGATCAACGCCCACCGGATGATCAGTTGGGATCGGGGCTATGACCGGGGCGGCAAACAAGTCTGGGGCGCAACCATGGGGGGGTATATTTTCACCAAATTAAAGACTTACGAAATATAAACTTTTATTCACCCCATCTACCGCTCTATCTATCATGTACAAAATCGAATCCCTTCTCTCTGCTCGTCTTTTTCTTGCCCCCCAAATCGTAGGCAACCGTCTGTATTTCGTCAGCAACCTGAGTGGTCGCTTGAGCCTATACGCAATGGACTCCGGCGGCAGCATCCCCGAACCCCTTCTCCCCCCCGACATCGCCCTGCAAAACCCTGAACTCGTTGGCAATCTTTATCAAGTCTTCCCCAAACTCGGCAAAATCCTGATCATGCTCGACAAAGATGGGAACGAAGATTACAAGCCGATGTTCATTCCCCTCGAAGGTGGCTACCCCGAACCTGTCTTTGGAAATCAGTTTGACGATTACCGCATCTACCTCGGGGGCAGTTACCCCGAAAAATCGCTCATCTATTTCAACGCCGCCTCCCACCAAAAAGCCTGGAATATTACCTATCGAGCAAACCTGGATACGGGCGAACTCACCGAGCTTTTCGCCAGCGAACACGGCACAGGCGGCGGCAATCCCAATGACGATCACACCAAAGTTGTCCTCATCGAAGGTTACACAAGCGGCGATCACGTTATTTATCTCTGGGAAAAAGCCACCGGCAAAACCCGTCTGATCTACGGCACTCCCCTTGAGCAACGCGCGGAAGGCCACCAACCCGAATACAACGGCATCCACTCCACCCATTTCATCCGCAACGAAACCGCGCTCATGTTCCACACGACTGTGTTCGAGGATACGAGCGGCCTGGGCTGGTTCGCCCTCGATGATCCGGTCGTCAAACCTATCACGATGCGGGGCGCAGTCCACACCGGAATTGGCGAGTTCGATGGCCTCACCCATCTGACTGGCAACCGTTACCTCGCTTACTACAATATTGACGGGTGCAACTGGGTGTACGAAGGCACTTTTGACGAAGACACCCTGACCTTCACCCACGAAAAAGTCCTTGTCGGAAAGGGCACGCTCGCCAACGGCGTGCTCGAACACCTGCACACCGAACTTGACAGCCCAAACCTCCGTCTTCCCCTCTCCTACTCCACCGCCACCTCCCCCATCCAAATCTATACCATTGAAGGCGAAGACCGTGCCACCCTCGTTCAACATACGCGAGAACGGCTCCTCGGCCTGCCCACCGCGCTGCTATCCCCCGGCGAAGACGCCTCCTTCACCTCTTACGATGGCCTCCGCATCTCGGCCCGGATGTACCTCCCCGCCGCGAGTCTAGGCTTTGAAGGTCCGCGGCCCCTGGTCTATTACATCCACGGCGGCCCGCAAAGCCAGGAGCGCCCCGATTTTGCGTGGTTTTCCATGCCGCTCATCCAATTCCTCACGCTCAACGGATTTGCCGTCTTCGTGCCCAACGTGCGCGGGAGCAGTGGGTACGGGTTTAGCTACATGAAAAAAGTGGATCGCGATTGGGGCGGCGATGACCGGCTCGACCACGTCCACGCAATGACGCAAATTTTGCCCCACGACCAACGGGTGGACGTGTCCCGTGCGGCCGTCGTGGGCCGTTCGTATGGCGGTTACATGACTCTCACCCTCGCCGCCCGCCACCCCGAACTCTGGACCGCCTCGTGCGATATGTTTGGCCCCTACAACCTTTTCACCTTCATGGATCGCCTCCCCGCCACCTGGAAACCCTACTTCCACCTCTCCGTCGGCCACCCCGAAAAAGACAAAGATTTCCTCATCGAACGTTCGCCCCGCACCCACATCGAAAACGTCACCGCCCCCATGCTCGTTATTCAAGGCAAAAACGATCCCCGCGTCATCGAACAAGAATCCCGCGACCTCGTCGAATATCTGCGTTCCCTCGGCAAAGAAGTGGAATACCTGATGTTTGAAAATGAAGGCCACGACGTGCTGAAGTTCGAGAATCGGGTGACGTGTTACAACGCGATTACCGAGTTTTTTAGAGTACATTTGAAGCCGTAATGAAGTGATAAGTAATGAGTAATGAGTAATTTACTTCATCACTTATCACTCATTACTCGTTACTCATTATCCTCCCTACCCCCTATGAATCCCTCCTCCCCCAACCCCTCCATCGCTCACGCGGGGGACCTCGCCCTGCTCGTGGGGCACAACCATAAATATTACCTCCTCCGCCTCACCCCCGGCAGCAAACTGCAAACCCACCGGGGCGAGCTGTACCACGACGCGTTGATCGGCCAACCGTGGGGCAGCCTCGTCAAAAGCCATATCAATCGGACGTTTTACCTGCTCGAACCCACCCTAGCCGAAGTTCTCAACGAACTTCCGCGGCGCACACAAATTATGTACGCCAAAGAAATCGGCTTCATTCTGATCACGATGGGGATTGGGCCGGGGCGGCGCGTGCTTGAAGCAGGCACTGGTTCCGGGGGCTTTACCACCGCGCTAGCGCACGCCGTTGGCCCCACCGGGCATGTGTACACCTACGAACAAGTGCCCGATTTTCAGGAAGTCGCCCGCAAAAATATCGCCAAAGTCGGCTTTGAAGACCGCGTCACCTTCAAATTGCGGAACATCGCGGAAGGTTTTGACGAACAAAACGTAGACTCCGTCTTTCTCGATGTCCCCAACCCTTACGACTACCTGCCCCAGGTGCGCGCCGCCCTCAAAGCGGGCGGGACGTTTGGCACCCTCCTCCCCACGACCAATCAGGTCACGCTCCTGCTCCAAGCCCTGCACACCCATCAGTTTGCGTTTGTAGATGTATGTGAAATTCTTTTGCGCTACTACAAAGATGACTACACCCGGTTTCGCCCCACTGACCGGATGGTGGCACACACCGGCTTCCTGATCTTCGCCCGCGCCGTCCACGAAACCCCCACATCCGAAGATGCCCCCCTCGAGCCAGAAGAAGACCTCGAAACCGACGAACCCGAAGCGTGATTTTTTGCCCTCATGCCCGCACTTCCCAGCCTTTCCACAAACGATATTGTCCGCCGCCTGGCTGAAACACCTTTTCAGGAAAATTACAATCCCTTCCCGACGGGTTTCTTCACCGAACCCGCGCGTTCTGCAGCAATCCTTGTGCCGTTTGTTTGCATCCAGGATAACTGGCATCTGTTGTTTATCCGCCGAACCAAAAACGAACATGATCGGCATGGCGGGCAGGTTGCTTTCCCCGGCGGACGCATGGACCCTACCGATCCCGATGTCACCGCGGTAGCCTTGCGGGAAGCTGAAGAAGAAGTGGGACTACGTCCAACGGATATACAAATCCTGGGCCGTATGCATGAATTTCACTCTGTCACCAACTACAATGTTACACCCATCGTGGGAGTCTTTCCCTGGCCGTACACCTTTGAAATCGATCCACATGAAGTCAGCCGAACATTTACCATTCCCCTCGCCTGGCTAGCTGACCCCAGCAATTACCAGATCATGCAACGTCATTTTCCTCAAAGCCGGGCGTGGCCCATTGTGTATTTCGACCCATACGATGGTGAAGCTTTGTGGGGTTTCACCGCCCAGGTCGTGATGCAGTTAGTTAGAATTCTGACACAAAACAAGTAAATCTATACCAAACAAAAAAGCCAGGAAAGATTTCCTGGCTTTTTTTTGAGCAATAAAACAGAGATTACTCTTCTTCTTCTTTCTTGCCTTTCGTAATAACTTCCGGTTCAGCAACGTCACCACTTACTTCATCGGAAATTTCTTCGGATACGGCAGAAATTGCAAGGACGATGATTTCATCCCCCTCATGGCGAACTTCAACTTTATCGCCCAAAGAGAGTTTACTTACCGTTATGGTATCACCAAGTTCCGCGAGACTAGAAACATCCACGTCAATGTAATCGGGCAAATCGGCGGGGAAAGCCTCCACTTCGAGTTCGTCCAATTCGGTCATCAACATGGCATCGTGGGCTTTGATGGCGGGTGCGGTACCAACCAGGCGCACAGGAACTCTGGTTACCAGTTTCTCATCCATCGAAATCGCCTGAAAATCAATGTGGATCAAGTGTCGTTTAATGACATGATATTGCTTTTCGCGCACCAACACGGTGTGGTTCACACCATCCACAACCAGTTTGATCAAGTGGGAGGAGGGAACCCCACGCAAGGTCAGAGCGGTCTCCCGCAAATCCAGCATAATGGGGAAAGGAGTGGTTTGCTTGCCATAGACCACGGCAGGCAGTTGGCCCGCGCGGCGCATCGCATTGACCTGCTTGCCAATGACGATTCGGCGGGTAGCATTGAGAACAACTTCAGTAGACATGTTTCTTCCTCGAGCGCCTCTCACAGAAATAAACTCTGTTACCTTCGCTCTTTTGAAAAGAGTGTGTTTGCAATTCTTGCAAACGATTATTATCCCTTATTGATAGGGCACAAAACGGCGGGTATTTTAGCTGGCAGAGGATGATTCGTCAATATAAAAAAACTGAACGCCCCTATTATCCCCCTACAACACCCCATAGCCGAATTACCCCTTCTTCAGCGGCAGTCGCCAAAAGTGTACCATCCGGGGAAAAAGAAAGATCCGTAATGGCCCTTCCAGAGCCTTCCAGGGTGTTCAAATGGGATTCATCCCCAATAGTCCACAGGCTTATCGTGTTATCTTTGGTTCCCACGGCAAGCAGGCCATTGACAGGGGAAACGGCTAACCGGGTAATCAGGCCTTTATGGGCTTGAAAACGCTTCAAAAAAGGCCAGTCGGTGGTTGTGCGCCAGACCAGAATCAGGCCATCGGCAGTTCCGCAGATCAATTCCGCCCCATTATGGGAAAAACAAAGGGAAGTTACTTTGCCCCAATTGCCGCGAAGGGTATAAATCAGGTGGCCTGCAGAAGCCAACCAGATACGTACGCTCCCATCATCCGCAGTGGCGGCAACCATAGCCCCTCGCGGGGAAAAACTCACTTGCCGAACCGCCCCCCCCGTCCCAGACAGGGAATGAATTAAACTACCTTCAGGCATCCGCCAAAGTTTCAAAACGCCATCCGCGGACCCCGTTGCGAGGATTTTCCCATCCGGGGCAAAGGATAAGGTAGTGATTGGGCTGGTATGGGCGGTGAGGGATTGAGTCAGGTCAAGAGTATCAGAATTCCACAACCGGACGAGGCTATCTTGACCGCCCGAGGCAAGAATGTGACCATCGGGCGAATATGTGATATGCATCATACCTGAGGCATGGGCACGAATTTTACGGATTTCCGCCCCCCTGGAGATAGCCCAAAGCCGCAAATTGCCATCCTGATATCCGGCGGCAAGCGTTTTTCCATCCCGGGAAAAACTCAGGCTCGTGAGACTTCCCGTAAATTCTTCAATATTGGGACCGACTAACCCATCTTCTGTGTGCCAGATTTGGACAGTCTGATCCTCGGTAGTTCCCGCGATTTGTTGAGAATCGGGAGAAAAGGCCAGGCTTTTGAGGGGGGCTGAGATCTTGGGCAGGGTGCGGAGAAATTTTCCCGAGGCGGCATTCCACAGAACGGTTTCGCCACGGTTATTGCTGGCAGCCAGATATTCCCCATTGGGGGAATAGGAAAGCCCAGTAATTTTTTGGGTTGTACCGCCCAATTCACCCTGTAACCGTCCGTTTTTAAGGTTCCAAATACGGATGTCACCATCCTCAGAGCCAGAGGCCAGGCTTTTTCCATTGGGGGCGTAGGCGACGTGCAAAACCGGGGTTTTGTGCCCGGAAAGGGCGTGGGTCATCATTCCGTCCGGGGCACGGCGCAGACGCACGACTGCATCGGTGGCAACGACGGCTAAAGTTGAACTGTCGGGGGCAATCGCTAGATTGCGCACGGATTCAAGGCGTCCTTCCAAAACCTGAAGGGTGCGTCCATCGGCGGTCTGCCAGAAACGTACAAAGCCGTCATCGGAGCCAGAGGCTAGCCAGGAGGCGTCGGGAGAGAAAGAGAGGGCATTAACTTGCCGATTGTGGCCGCGCATTTTGCGAAGCGGTGAACCGTCGAAGACGCGCCAGAGCCAGATTAGCCCATCTTCAAAACCGGAGGCAATGGTGGCGCTATCCGGGGAAATCGCAAAGGCAGTAACCCAGGCATCAGTATCTATGAAGCGCATCCGTTCAAAGGCTTGGGTACTGTATAGATATAACCCAATCGAGGAGGATACGACGAGGTACCGTTGATCGGGGGTGAAGGCGATGTGATGAACCTGCCCATTGCCCAGGCGTGCAAGACGCACGAGCCGGCGTACGTTTTGGGCGGAGAGAATGCCAGGAGCCAGGCTTAGGGTAGAGGCAGGAGTGTCGGAAATCACGATAGAGGAACTTGCCCGAACGGACAGATATAACAGTTCCGCCCCCCACTGCTCTTTATGATGATAATCGGCACGTAGGTTGACGAGTTCGAGGAACCGGGCTTTGGCTTCTTCCCAATTCTGGACCTTATACGCAGCAAGACCTGCTGTAAAAACTTGGAGAAGTTTTTCTTCTTCCTGGCAGCGTTGATAGGCATCTTCCCAGGATTTTTTGATTTCTTTTTTGGCAGCGGTAGCAAGGAGTTTCTGGTACATCCCCGCGGCATCGGCCCATTTCCCGGACATTTCCAGGGAGCGGGCTTGTTTTTCAAGTTCGGATTCAATTTGCCAACGGTACAGGGTTTCGATGTGATCGGCGCGAGAAGTATCGCCGGCCTGACGGTACGCGAAAGAGGCGGTTTCGAGATCGTCGTGAAGAAGTGCAGCATCGGCCCGGCGCATCCAAATGGAGAGGTTTATTTGGTAGGCCTGTCCATGATTAGGGGAGATTTGGAGGGCTTGTTCACAAAGAGTGATGGCCGTTTCGTCATCTTTTAATGCGATCTGTTTGGCTTTTCCAACCAGGGCATTGGAGTATAGGACACGGCTGGCTTTGGGATCGTTTTGGAAGGCAGGTTCAAGAACTACGAGGGCTTCTTCAAAGCGTTCTAAGTGGTTTAGAACTTCCCCTAGTTTTAGGGCCGCTTGAAGGTGATTGGGCACGGCGGTAAGGGCCGCGCGAAAATAGTGGGCGGCATCTTCCCATTGGTGTTGGGCATAATATCCTTGAGCTACAGTAAGGTATTGTTGGAGGCGCGCGGTAGGGTCTTCGGAGGTCACAGAGAATTATTATAGAGAAGAGAAAGGGGGGTGCAAGTCAATAAGAAGTACGGGCGTTATAAGTCCAGCCATTTGACCGCGCGGGTTTGGGTGTCCACAAGGGTAAAACTACTGCGACCATTGATCCCGGATAGTTCGCCTGGGTTGAGGAGGAGGGTTGAGCCTTGCCAGGATTCGTGGGCGAGGTGATCGTGTCCGTAACAGACGAGGTCGAATTGTTGGGAAAGGGCCAGGGGGCGGGCGATCTCGGGGTAGTGATTGACCGCGAGGTGTAATCCGTCGAATTCCAGGGAGGCAAACTGTCCGTGGAGGTGGACATTTCCGGTTTCCAGCGCTTTAAGGGTTAGGAGCCGCGGATCGCCATCATTATTGCCAAAGACCACATGGACTGGTTTATCGCCAACGCCTTTTCCCAAACGGACAACCATAAAGGGTGAACACAGATCGCCACAATGGATAATGGCGTCGGCGGTCCGTATAAGGGGGAGGGCCTGATCGAGTTTCCAGATGTTATCGTGAGTATCACTCAAAACAGCTATTTGCACGCGTTTATCTCCATACGTTGACAGGTATAATGGATGGATGGGCTTGTGCCGATACTTTCCCTGATTGTTCTGCTTGGATTTTACCGCAACTTTCCTTAACACCTTAATCAAAACCGTTTCATTCTAGCAATTTTTGAGGCGGCTCTGACCTGTCTTATGAATAAAAATTTTTTCTTGAATCTTCTTTTGCTTCTTATGGCTTTGGGGTTAGCTTTTGTCTCCGGTTTCGTAGCAAATGATTTTGTGGCACGTTACTCAAGTGAGTATCCGTTGTTGCAACAAGCAGTGGATATTTTTCAGGCGAATGCGTTGCAACCATTGCCCGAACAAAAGGTTTTGGAATATGGCATGATCCGCGGGATGTTGGAGGCTTATGGAGACCCTTATACGATCTTTCTGGAGCCGCCCCAGCACGAATTGCAAACGGACCAACTCGAAGGAACTTTTGGCGGGATTGGAGTGCATCTCGAACGCGGCGATAAGGGGGTTTTGCTTTATCCTTTTCCCGAAGGACCGGCGGCAGAGGCAGGGGTGCTGAATGGTGATGTGCTGATTTCGGTGGATGGGTTAGAAATTCTGCAGGAAACGACGAACGATGGTGTTGAGGCCGCTTTACGAGGGCCAGTAGGAGAAGCGGTACATCTGGCAATTTTCCGGGAACAAGCGGGTGAATTGTTATTTGATATCAAACGACAAGAGGCGGCTTTGCCTTCAGTGGTGTATCATCTGGCGGAGGAGGCACCATTGGTTGGCATTCTCAAGGTTAAGATTATTGCAAGTACAACGGTGGAGGAGCTGCTCAAGGGTGTGGAGAGCTTAAAAAATGAGGGAGCAGTATATTTTATTCTTGATTTGCGGGAGAATGGGGGAGGGTTGTTAAATGCCGGGATCGAAGTTGCTCGCCTTTTTCTTAAGGAGGGGGTTGTGATTGAGGAGCAATACCAGGGGAAAGATGTGGATCAATTTCGGGTGACAGAGGCAGGAAAGCTGGCCGATATCCCGCTAGTGGTTTTTGTCAATTACTATACTGCCAGTGCGGCTGAGATCGTAGCAGGCGCTTTGCAGGCGAATGGCCGGGCGGTTTTGATGGGCGAACCTACATACGGCAAGAATACGATCCAACAGGTATTTGAACTTCAAGATGGGTCCAGCTTACATGTGACTTCCGCGCATTGGTGGTTCCCTGAACTGGAATTTCCTGTAGATGGCAGGGGGTTAAGACCTGATTTGGCAGGAGGGCAAACTGAAGGAGAATGGATAGAGTTGGCCACTCAAGTATTTAAGGGAACGCCATAAAAAATAAGTCCGCCTTGATGACGGACTTATTGTGAATTTGAGTTTCATCTGAAGATTCTTCCCCTGTTAATTATCAATCGGACACTCGAATTGTAAAGCTACATCATAAGCCGTTGCTGAGACGTTCATATCTACTAAGTTTAGGATAGGCATGATAAAGTTGAAATTTGTGTAGGTGACAGTGACATATAACTGGCTACCAGGGGTAGGTGTACTTGTAAACGCAGAGACAACTAAAATATTGGGTAACGCCAAGTTAACTGGAAATTGAGAACTCGTCTTAACGTGATCTCTGATCTTTTCACTATTCTCAGGGACCGTAGCGTCCGGTGGACAAATGGATGCATAGGTTGCCCCTTCCTGAGCCGCCTCCCGAATCGCGATATAGGTAAAAAACAGACGGCCTAAATCTACAATGCCAGCAAGGAGGAGTAATAAAACAATGAGGGCAAAAGCCATTTCCATTAAACTTTGACCTTTTTCTTTTTCTTGACCATCCAATTTTGGGGGATTTATATATGATTTATACATGGTATTTCTCCATTTCCTCAACAGCCTATCGCTTTATGACAGGGAGTCCAATCAACCAATCGGGAATGTAAACAATTCCCTGGCCGGTTTGGCTCACTACAATCGGCTCGTTGTCTTCCCATGCAATCATTGCAGGGGTAATTATATTTCCATTTGCGCCGATTAAGGCATAGTAGACTCGATTTCCCTTCTCAGTATCTACCCAAGATAAGATACATTGTTCATCGCCGTTCGTCGCGGCAGACACAAAGTTACTTCCTCGCTCATCAGGGTTAGGTAAACTCGTGTAGAGATTATTGGTACTGACCTGAGAGCCATTGTCAGAAAGGATAGTATATTCAATCTGCTCTGTATCCGTGTTTGTCCAAGCCATGAGAATCTTGGAGGAATTCATAGGTTGTGTAATCAGATTGCGTCCATGGGTGCCATTCATCAGGATATCCGTCTGAATGGCTGGAGTTGGATCCGTCGAAGAAGTGGAATATACATCTAAAGCAGGAGTAAATTGTCCTGTCAGCGGAGTGTAAATTGTATAGGCTACAATCATACGCTCATTGAACAATTCTGTTAAGTGCAGTCCTTCATATTGATTCCCGCCAGCCGTGCCCGCTTTGAGCGTAGAAATAGAGCGTAATGGATTTCCATTCGTATCAAATATCGCATAACTTATTTGGGTGGCAACATCCGGGGCAAACAGCCTTGAATCAATCCATGAAATCACAAAGCGATTATCCGAGGTCACTATGATAACGGGGGAATTAAATATCGGAACATTATCATTTTGTCCATTCTGCCAACAAATGGTTGGGTCAGACTCGCAAGGACCATTATTGGTAATGTTCGTCGGGGGGAGGATGACATTTCCTCGCGTATCTAAAATCGCCCAAAACAGGTTATAGTTTTCACCCTGGCCTGGATTCATAGGGTCAATTAACCTGCGCACCCAAACCACGCCTACCCGATCATCCTTTGAGAGGGCAAGAAATGGTGAATAATCGCGAACTAGATACGATGAGTTCGCATTGGTGGTCAGTTTGGTAGGAGCTTCAATGTATTTGCCATAATAATCCATTATGGCATATTCTATATCGGTACCAGGATTAAAATCTGCATCTTCCCACACATTGAAATAAGCCTTTCCTGACACAATGAGCGAGGGAAAATCTCCAAAATCCGTTACGTCAAACACTATTTGGCGGTCTTTGGTTACCCGCCCCATATCCAGCCCCGCGCTATTGCCAAATGCAGTCATGTGACGTGAGGGGATAGCCGTAAGAAAACGAACTTCATCCGTCTGATTAGAATCGAGATCAGAGGTGGCGAACAATTTGAAGGAAGTGAAATCCCCCACAGAAGCCCCTGATGGAGCTGTTAAACGGACTAAGATTGTGATCGTTTCTCCTTGTGAAACTGCACCTGTATCTTTATTCCCATCACCATTGGTATCTGTCAGGGCCGCGCCCTGCTCATTCGATAAAGAAATTGTCCAATTAGGATTACCAAGCCCTTCATCCAAGGATGTCAGTTCATAGGTATCACTACCAAGTTCGCCCGTATTGCGAATTTGTAGTGAAAACTCGTGAAGGTTAGATTGTGTTAAAGCACTTTGCAAGGTAGATAGCAACTTAATGCGCGCCATCGCAGGCGGGCGTTCAAAGCGAATAGCTAAATTATTCGTCAAGGGTAAAGCGTATTGAGAACCATCTAGCGCATCACCATCTTCAATTCCCACAGTGGCGGATAAATCACCCGCCAGGGTTTGGTACTGGAACCAAACATCCCCGTTCGCATAGAGGAGAATTTGAAAACTCAGCAAGTCGCTGGTTGTATTACGTTTTGAAACGTTAAGGTAATTTACAGCCAGAAAAGTGCCGTTTGCATCGCTTCCTGACTTTGTTGAAATCACTCCACTATTAAAGCCACCACCAACCGCCAGATCATTCCAAAATGGGGCAATAAAATTATTGGGAAGGGTATCGGAGGGAATATCTTTATTCACGGCATCTCGCCCAGCAAACCCTTCTATCGAATCAAAACTTATATATCCATTCGCACTGACGTAAATTTCAGAATAGGTGTTTTCGTAAAATGGAAAATTAAACCCCAAAGAAATTGGCCCGGCATAACCGTCATCCGCGCTGGTCAGAAAAACAGTATTACCTCCTGTGGTGTCTTTCCAGGCATAAGGCACCGCGTCATCCCATTGATAGCCATAAGCATCTGGCGTTCCAGGCGTTAAAAATGCCAGGGGATTGAACTCAATTCCCCTGAGAGAAGTCTCAGGGGAATTGAAATTCGATGCGGGGAGAGATGTCTCCCTTGCCCTACCAGTTTGAAAAACCAGTGCTAGAATAACAAACCCAAGGGCAAGGGGGATAGCGATTTTGAGATGCCGGGAAGTTTTAGTTACTAATCGAGATGGAGCATCCATTGGTAAAGGAAATCAATGTAAAGTAAGAATAAGGTGGCAAATCCTCGGTAAACGTAAACGTAATGGTCCGAGAACTATATGGTGGAATTGTCCGGTCGGCGGGAGAACCACTCCAACTGCTCTGGTTGCCACTAAATGGCGAAGTCGCTTGATTCCCTGACCAGAAAGTATTTCCTGCAAGATCAATTCCAACAAGATTTTGTGTTGCAGTATCAGGCCAAGAGAGGAACAATGTTGAGATGATATAGTCTTCACCACTATTATTCGTAATTTGGAAACTTAATTTGTTGTTCGTGACAGTATAAGGTGAAGCATACACCGGGCAGACGGGCGTTGCCGTAGGCGCGGGGGTACCAGTCGGAATCGGTGTTTGGGTCTTGGTTACAGTTGGGGTTAGGGTTGTGGTGGGTGTCAACGTGGATGTCTTCGTAACCGTTGGGGTATTGGATGGTTTCGGTGTCTTTGTAGGTGTAGCTGTCTTGGTATCCGTCGGGGTAGGAGTGGCCGTACAAATCGGAACCGGGCAAACTGTGTTCGTAGGTGTTGGTGTCTGGGTTGGTGTCCGGGTAGGGGTAACCGTTGGGGTGTTCGTCCGGGTAGGAGTAATGGTAGGGGTAAAGGTAGGCGTAGGAGTGGGCAAATCCCGGCTCAACGTGAATGTGACCTGGGCAGGTGCTGACCAGGAATATGTCACGCTCGATTGTCCCCATGCGATTAAGGTATAGGTTCCGTTGGGAAGGCTATTCCAAAGGGCATCCGGCATTTTAGGGCAAGGGCTTTGGAGTCCCCAAACACAGTAAGGTTGTGTATCATCTGTTGCAGCTGAGGCTGTTATCAAACTGCCGTTTGCATCTACTACAGCATAGTGAACCAATTCTATACCAGACCCATTCGGATTCCCCTGGCTCGTATCATTCGCACCAACCTCAAATTTGGTCTGATTGATATTTGTGATGGTATCCCCATTATTTGGTTTGATAATCCAGGCGTTCACCAGTGGAATATCCACACTAATAGGACACTCACTATTAAAGATCATATCTAAATGGAATGGGCCAACAGTATGGGTAATCCCATAAATCGTATCAATATTTCTAAAACGGACACGCCAAAGTGAGGTACCGCCTGCAGGTATGTCTAAATTCGTATTACCTGTACTATTCACATTTGTGGGGGAGCTACTATCGTTGGTATCATAGTATTTATACCCATCCAATGTAAAGAAATCTGAATACGCGTTCGTATCAATCCCATCCAATGCGGCCCATTCCAAATTTGTATAAGTCAGATAGACCACACTTGTATTCCCATTATTAACATAAAAATCGAGATAAGTACCACTGACGACAAAGGAACCGGCTGTGATCAAGTCACATGAGGGCGGCGGAGTGGCAGTAGGAGTCAGCGTTGTGGTTGGGGTAGGCGAAGCTGTTGGGGTATTGGTCGCCGTTGGAGCCGGTTGAGCCGTAGCGATTTGAACATCTTTGATAATTGTTCGCGCCGTGATAGAGCTAATTTCATGAGGAGCCCACGGAATTAGAGGGACTAAAGGCACATACGTCACAGCAACCTCAACCACAATCCGATCCCCCAAAGTAACTTGGGACTCGGTTACCCCGCTTGGCCCGCCACAAATACCATAAGGGGTAGGGGTGGGTAAAGTAGAACTGCCCCCCCCACCGTCATACTGAATCACAACTCCGGTCGCGTTGGGGACAACCCCGGCAAGAGTTCCAACCCGCTGTGCCGTCGAACGAATCCCCGCACAATCAAGAAACCGGGGTACTGTTGGATCGATCTCTCCAGGACCTACAGAAGATCCAAAACGTGCGGCTTCCCGGCTTGCATTGGTAACCGAAATCCACATGAAGAGATACCGACCACTTTCAATGACGCCCCAAACCAGCAATAATAATAAGGGCAGGATCAGGGCAAATTCAACTAACCCCTGTCCTTTTGAATTTGCAAATCGTGCTTTAAATCTATTCACCATAATATTTATCCTCTAAGCATGAGAACAGTCAAGAAATTTTTTAATATTAACCTAATTATCCAATTGCATTATAACATTGGAAACTTAAAGGAAAGTATCGTTCATTTGTACCATGTTTTTGATGTTATAATTTCGTGCAAAACTTTCAAATTACATTGAATTTGCAATGTATTTGTCAAGGAGATTTCCATGAAAGTCATTTCAAAATTACCGCTCTTCCTGATATTTGCGGGTATTTTGGTAATCGTGGGGCTAAAAACCTCGCAATTATCTTATGCCGAAACAAATTTGATCGTTATCGGAAACTGGGAGTTTGACGAAGCCGATTTTGCAGATTACATTACGGTTCTCGATTCAGTCAAAAGAATTGATGTGATTGGTGTAGATAACTGTTCAGGTACGGAGCTTGAACTTGGTGCAGCCCAATTTCAAACATGTCTGAACCTCGCCCTTGCTGGCTATTCCCCGGAAACCCTTTTAGCAAACGTTGGGACGCCACAAGATACCGGTTCAAACTGGTTCCAGGCAGATTTTACAGATGTTATCGCAGAAAATCATTTCGGGCCTGATTTAGTTCTGTTTGAATGCCATTTTCCTGGCAATAACAATTCTTATGAAATTGCTGTCCATGTAGAGGATGAGCCTGATTTCACCAATTTTATTTCCTATGATTCCGCTGAATTTCAGAACACTGATTCGGTTTGTGCCGATCCAAACACCAATCTAGGCCTGCTCATTGATTTAGCAGACTTTGACATCCCCTCAGGCGCAAGCGTAGATGCAATCCAGTTCAAAGTGATTGATCCTGATCCAGGTGATCCCAATGTCCATCCCCAGGGTGAACCTTCCATGATCGCCGTGCTTTCCCACTCCCCCGTTATCCCCGCGATTCATCTGCCCCTTATTTTCAAACCATAGGCATCCATAAAGTTCTCGAAAAAAGGTGTGGTGGGGCTTCTCTACCCCCTACCACATCTTTTTTTGGAATTTTCCTTCATATGTTATTGCAGTCCTGCCATTATGAATGTAAAAGTTGTCGCTTCAAACCGCAAAGCCCATCATGAGTATTTCCTGCTCGAACGCTTAGAGGCAGGGATCGTTCTCACAGGGAGCGAGATCAAATCTATTCGTGCCGGTCAAATGAGCATTAAAGAAGCCTATGTTCGCGTAGATGGGCGCGAGGCCTGGCTAATCGAATCTCATATCGCCCCTTATGATCCTGCCAGCCGGATGAATCACGATCCCAAAAGACCCCGCAAACTCCTCTTACACAAAAAAGAGATCTACCACTTGTGGAACGAGGCTAAACAAAAGACATTGACCATTATCCCTATCCAGGTTTATCTTAAAGACGGACGGGCCAAGGTGGAAATCGCTATTGCAAAAGGGAAAAAGAATTACGATAAACGGGAAACGATTGCCAAAAGAGATACAGAACGAGAAATCCGCCGGGAATACAAAATTCACTAGGCTAAAGTGCCCAAGCTAATAAAAACCCCACTATTGCCAGGATCACACCGACGTGTAACAAAATGTCTGTCTCTCCTAACCAACTTCCGGGGAAAAATTGAAAAATCAAACTAAGCGCGACCAGTATCAAACCAATAATTGGTAATAGCCCTTTACGGTGAGCAATAAATTCAGAAAAGTCATCCAGAAAACGGTTTAATCTATCAAGCATGGCTTTCGATTTGAATAAAAGGTTGAAAACGCGCTAATAAACGTCCAGGAATCCTACCATAAATAATCACATCATTCCGATCATGTTCCACCCGATCCACTTGTCCTTGATGATGGAACAATGCTTGCAACGCCCCCTCTTGGTATGGCAGTCGGACACTGACCTGTTCAAAAGCCTCATATAATTTCCGATTAACCGCCCCAAGCAAATCTTCGTTTCCATCCCCGGTGAGAGCGGAAATAGCGACAGCATCAGGATTTTCCTCCACCGAGACACGCGCCCCCTCGGGGTCAGGCAGGCGATCAATTTTGTTCAACACGGTCAAAACCGGAATATGATCGGCGTTCAGTTCTTCGAGGGTCTGCAAAACCGCTTCGGCCTGGGCATGAACGTTAGGATGGGTAATATCCAAAACGTGTAAGATCATGTCGGCTTCAGCAATTTCTTCCAGCGTGGCGCGAAAGGCAGCGACAAGTCCAGTGGGCAGTTTTTGAATGAAGCCTACCGTATCAGTAAATAGAGCCAGATGACCACCGGGAAGTTCCACTCGCCGCGTGGTTGGGTCGAGGGTAGCGAAAAGTTGATTGGCAACGTACACGTCCGCGCCTGCCAACCGGTTGAGGAGGGTAGATTTTCCCGCGTTGGTGTACCCAACCAGTGCGACAACAGGAATTTCCGATTTGCGTCGTTGGTTTCGATGACGTTCTCGATGTGCGCGCACTTTTTCGAGTTCAGCTTTCAGATGATCGATCCGGCGAGAGATATCGCGGCGATCCACTTCGAGTTGGGTTTCGCCTGGACCGCGTAGACCCACACCACTCTGACTACCTTTCCCACCTGCTTGCCGGGCAAGGTGTGTCCACGCCCGTGTTAATCGGGGTAAACGGTATTCGTACTGGGCTAGTTCCACTTGTAATATCCCTTCGCGGGTTTGGGCATGCTGGGCAAAAATGTCAAGAATGAGCGCCGTCCGATCAATAACCCGTACTTTGTCACTGAAGATTTCTTCCAATTCTCGCTGATGACGCGGGGATAGTTCATCGTCGAACACAACCATTTGAGCATCCAATTCGCGGATAAGCGCCAGGATTTCTTCGATTTTTCCAGGGCCAATAAACGTTTTGGGATAGGGCCGGTCGAGGCGTTGGGTAGTATAGCCTACCACCTCTAATCCAGCGGTATCCGCCAGGAGTTCTAACTCGGACAGTGAATCTTCAACTGTCAAAAGGCTGGTTTGGTTTTGCAGCTCAACCCCCACAAGAAAAGCCCTTTCATGTTGAATCGCTTGTGTGGGTTCCGAATATTTTTTAGCCATGTACCATTTCTACATTTTCGTGCATCCAGTTGACCATCCGCCTCATACCTTCTTGTAGAATTTCAAGGGGGGTGCAGAAAGAGATGCGTATAAAACCTTTCCCATACTGACCGAAGACCGCACCGGGCGTTACACTGACACCGGTATCCTGGAGCAAGCGCGCGCAAAAGTCAAATTCGTCTACGCTTTCGGGAACACGCGCCCAGGCATAGAGCGCGGCCTGTGGGATGTGCGCGGGCAAGCCAATAGCTTCCAGCCCCTCTACTACTGCGTCCCGACGATCTTGGTATATTTGATTCCGACTTTGTACCCAAGTCTGATCTCCAGTCAAGGCCGCAATCCCGCCCGCCAGGATCGGCTCAAAGTGGGAGGTATCCACCTGTTCTTTATAGGAGGCGATGTAATGAATAAGGTCAGGGTTTCCGACCGCCATCCCTAACCGCCACCCGGCCATGTTGTAGGTTTTTGAGAGCGAATTGAATTCCACCGCCACATCGAACGCGCCGGGAACCTGTAAAATGCTAGGGGCGGTATAGCCGTCGTAGCAAATGTCCGCATAAGGCGCGTCATGGGCAATGATCAGATTATGTTTTTGAGCAAACGCTACAACCTTTACAAAGAACTCGATGGGCGCTATCGCCCCAGTAGGGTTATTGGGATAATTCAACCAGAGAAGTTTCGCACGTTTGAGAATATCTTCGGGAATAGAGTCTAGGTCGGGGAGAAAATTATTCTGCTCCAACAAAGGCATCTTATAGACTTCTGCGCCAGCGATTTCACTGCTGGAGGTGTAAGTGATATAGGAAGGATCGGGTACGAGGGACACATCACCAGGATTTAAGACCACCTGTCCAATGGTGAAAAGTCCTTCTTTCGAGCCGATTAACCCGACAACTTGCGAACGCCAGTCCAGTTCAACACCAAAGCGCTGTCCGTAATAATGCACAATCGCTTTACGGTAGGCAGGCGTGCCCCCGTACGGCGTATACCCATGCGTGTTCGGTTTGCACGCACCTTCAGTCATTGTCCTAATAATAAAATCCGCCGGAGGCAAATCCGGGGAGCCAATATCCAGGCGAATCACTTCCCGACCTTGCTCCTGCAAAGCCAGAATCCGTTTGGTTAAGTTAGCAAAAAAATAAGGTTTTTGGTTTGAAATTCGATTAGCAGGTTGCATCACATTAACGTTGTTTTCCATCGGTTAGCGGGCTAAAGAGTTTGGCAATCTTATCATCCGGGGGTTCTTTCCGCATGGGCAGAAGAACGTGGAAGGTTGTGCCAGGACACTGAACCTCATCATAACCCTCCGACTCAACCCAAATCGTTCCCCCATGGGCTTCGATCAACCCTTTGGTGATCGGCAATCCCAAACCGGGGCCGCCGCCTTTAAATTTCGTTTTTCCACTCGAATGAAGCGAAACATTCCCTAAACGCCCAAATTTTTCAAATATTACGGCATGATCATCAGGGTCAATCCCGATGCCCGTATCCTGAATCACGATCTCTAAAAACCCCGGCAACTTCCGCCCATCCACAGAAACTTGCCCCCCATCCGGCGTATATTTGATCGCATTCGTCAACAAATTCCGCAACGCCTGATAAATGCGCTCGGAATCCCCAAAAGTCATTTCCTCGCACCCTTCAAAGTTATGAATGACCAACGTCTGTTGGCGCTGGGACACGATCTCTTTTAGCTCCTCCCGAAGAGTGCCTAACAAACGATTCAACCACAACGGCTGAAATGTCAACGTCAGCAAATTATTGTCAATTAACGACACATCAATCATATCGTCTACAATTTCGCGTAACCGTTTCGTACCGTTATCAATCCCCTTCACCAACACCTGCCCCATGGCCTCCTGCTCCTTTGGCAACATATCCCGGATCATCGCGGAATACCCTTCAATCAACGTCAGCGGCGTTTTCAGCTCATGGGCCGCAATCGAAATAAAATCAGATTTACTTCGATCCAACCGTTCGAGCGAAAACTGGGCCAACTGCAACTCCCGTTGAACATGCAACACCCGCATCTCAATTTCCCGGTGCGCCGACTGTTCATAGGCCCGCGAAAAAATCGGCAACAACGTACCCCAAATCTCCAACCCCTCCGCAGGCAAGGACTCCTTCAAAACCTCCTGCGTTATCTGCAAAATTTCCGACAAAATGGGATAAAGACTGGCTTCATTTAAAGATAATTCCGTCTGTGTACGCGCTTCCACCCATTCATTCAAAATCGGGTCCATCCATGAGGGGTCGCCGCTTGTTACTGCTTGAATCACCGCATCGTAAAACCGATTCAACTGCGCTAAAAAACTTTCTCGCAACACTGCCCCGCGTGCTAATTGGTGCGAGACACGCGAAATCCAAATTGGACGAATTTGTGACAACAAATCAACGACGCTCATTTTGAATAGTTTACGCCAGGATGTAAATTTTGCCAACGCCAAAATTAGCGTAGGAGCAACCACTTTAGTAAGGTTTCACCGATCATATCCAAACTCTCCGCCGAAACCTTATCGGTTGTATCTTCAACCGTGTGCCAATAAGGATAATCGAAATCAATTAAATCCACCGCGGGAATTCCCACATTTTTAAACGGAATATGATCATCTAACATCCGGTATTTTGGAAAAGGCAGAATCTGTTGCTGATACCCCAAACTTGCCGCCACGCCCCAAATCTCCGCACTCACCTTCGGATCAGAATTCATTTCCAGATAAACATTCAAATCCGCGTCCCCAATCATATCCACCACTACTGCCGCGTCCGGCAGAGGCGCGTTGGCTTCCGCGGTCAGCTGTTCCACAAAAAACGACGACCCCATAATCCACTCCTTCCCCTCAATCCGCCCATCATCCTCCGCATCAAAAAATACCAACCAAACATTTTTCTCCAAATCTATCGGAAGCACCCGCGCCAATTCCAACAATACCGCCACCCCTGACGCCCCATCGTTGGCCCCCGGCACCGGATCATTTTGCCGCGCCGGATCAGGATCCTGATCCGCGCGGGAACGGGAATCGAAATGCGCGCCGAGAATGATCCACGCCGCGCCGGGTGCGGTATCCGCGCGTTTTGCCACCACATTCCGAATCGGATTCCCCAGATACTCCCCCGCCTGCACCTCCGCCACCCACCCCGCGGCTTCCAACTCCCCGACCATCCAATCAATCACCGCCGCGTGCCCCTCCGTCCCCGGAATCCGCGGCCCCAAATCCACCTGAAACCCCACATCCGCATACGCCCGTTCCCCATCGAACACAGGCTCCGCCGTTGCCACAGGGGAAACAGGTTCAACAGTCTCCGTAACCGCAGTCGACGATGGATGAGGCACAACCGTCGTTGCCGTCCCGCACCCCGGCAACCCCAAAATCATAACAATCCAGAATAACCCAGCAAAAACCTTTTTACTCATTACTCATCACTCATTACTCTGTCACTCATCACTTCGCTTATCACTTCATCACTCATCCCCTCCAACGCCCGCCGCGCATACGCCCCATACCGATCCCGCTTCCCCAACTTTTTCTTGGTTTCCAACGGCGGCAAAATCCCAAAATTCGCCTTCATCGGCTGGAAGTCTACCGCACTCGCATGGGTCACATAATGGCACAGCGCGCCGAGCATCGTCGTCGGGGGCAGTTCCAATAAAGCTTTTCCATGTGCCAACCGCGCCGCGTTAATCCCTGCCAACAGCCCTGTCCCGATATTCCCCGCGTACCCCTCCACCCCCGTAATCTGCCCGGCAAAAAACAAATCCTCCCGGTTGTGAAATTGCAGGGTCGGGCGCAAGAGCGCGGGGGCGTAAATGAACGTATTCCGGTGCATCTGCCCATAACGGGCGAATTCGGCATTCTCCAGCCCCGGAATCAGGCGGAACACCCGGCGTTGTTCGGGGAACTTGAGATTCGTCTGAAAACCGACGA
>JACKAX010000026.1 GCA_020634875.1 Anaerolineales bacterium
GCTCGAACGGCTCACGGGAAAACCCATCCGCACAGCCCACCCCATCCAACGCGGATACACGCCCGCACTTCGTCTGCACCTGACCTTTGCCGATGACACCACCGCGTTCGCAAAAATCGGCACGACACGCCTGACTTCCGGTTGGCTGCGTCGCGAAAAAACCGTTTACGAAACGTTACACACTTCTTTTATGCCCGAAATGCTCGGCTGGGAAGATGACGGCGAAAACCCCATCCTGTTGCTTGAAGATTTAAGCCACGCTCACTGGCCTCCGCCGTGGAGCGAGACGCAAATTCAAACTTTGCTCAATACCCTGCCCGAAGTCTGGAACGCCCGCTTGCCTAACTTGCCCCGGCTGGTGGATCGTCCCGGTCTGTTTATGGGTTGGGACGAAGTTTCCGTAGACCCCGAACCTTTTCTCTCGCTCGAACTCGCCACCGAAAAATGGCTGGATGCGGCCTTGCCTGTCTTATTGTCCATTCCAGCGGAAAAAGTGGTGGACGGCAACGCCCTGCTTCACACGGATATACGCAGTGATAATCTGTGTTTTATCAGCGAACGGGTTATCCTCGTGGATTGGAACATTGTCTGCCTCGGCAACCCGGACGTTGACCTGGGGTTTTTCCTTCCCAGTCTCCAGACGGAAGGTGGTCCGCTCCCCGAAACGATCTTGCCCTACGCGGGAGAGATCGCCGGGATTGTCAGCGGATATTTCGCCGCATACGCCGGACAGGACATCATCCCCGACGCGCCCCTCGTCCGCCATATTCAACAAGTTCAGTTGAATACCGCCCTTCCGTGGGCTGTGCGGGCATTGGACTTGCCGCCATTGGATGGCGCAAAAGCCCCTGCCGCAGGGATTACAATAAACCTACAATCCCACTTCAAAAGGAGTTAACCATGAACTACAAACCTCTTGGACGCACAGGCGTCAAAGTCAGCGAACTGTGTTTAGGCTGCATGAACTTCGGCGGAAAAACCCCCGATGCCGAAGCCATGGATATGATTGATTACGCACTTGCACAAGGCGTCAACTTTTTGGATACAGCAAATGTGTATTCCCGCGGCGCAAGCGAAACCGTGGTCGGCAAGGCCCTGCAACGCAACGGCCAACGCGACAAAATCGTCCTGGCAACCAAAGTCCACGGGCGCATGGACGATGACGACATTCTCGCCGCGGGCAACAACCGGCGGCACATCCTCCAACAATGCGAGGCCTCCCTCAAACGCCTGCAAACCGACTACATTGACCTGTATCAGATTCACCGCCCCCAATCGGACATGCCCATTGACGAAACCCTGCGCGCCCTCGACGATCTCATCCGCGCGGGCAAAGTGCGCTACGTCGGCACCAGCACCTTCCCCTCCTGGCGCGTGATGGAAGCGTTGTGGGTCGCGAAAGAATTGGGGCTTAACCGCTTTGTCAGTGAACAGCCCCCCTACCATTTGCTGGATCGGAGCATCGAACGCGAACTGCTCCCCCTTGCCCAAACTTACGGACTCGCGATCCTGCCCTGGTCGCCCCTCGCGCGCGGTTTCCTGACCGGCAAATATAAACGTGGTGAATCCATCCCCGGCGATACCCGGCTCGAAGGGGATATGCAAGGCCCGTTCAAACATCGTACCCAAAAACATTTCAGCGACCGGGCTTATGATCTTCTCTCAGTCGTGGAACGCCTCGCCGCCGAAAAGAACTGCACCCCCAGCCAGCTCGCCCTCGCGTGGGTAGGTCAACAACCCGGCGTTACCAGCCCGATCATTGGCCCCCGCACCCAGGCGCAACTGGAAGACAATCTGGGTGCAACCTCCATCAATATCACTGCAGAAGACTGTGCTTTAATTGACACCGTCGCCGAACCCGAACTGGCGATTGTCCCGTATTATCACGGGAGCATGATTGATTTCAAGCCTTCGCAATTTGGGTGGGCATAATCTGTTCTCCCAAAAGCGCACACCACACTTCGTCATCTGGCAGACCTGACAGGTTTCCAAGCAATTACCTTGATGAAACGTAACAGCGTGAAACCTGTCAGGTCTTTTCGTAGAGCAGGCGGTCATAGTACTCTTGCCCCCAGGTTTTTGAGATGAATTTCACAAATTCGTCCTTTCCAAAACTCAATTTTTGAATATTGGGGCTTTTTTTAGGATTTCGTTTGTGCTATAATCTGCATCCCTGTCTGGAAGGACAGGCCCCCTAAGCTAATTGATAATCCAACAGTCTGGTACTACTGTTTTGAGTGAGATTGCTCAAAAACAGATAGTTAAATCCGGCCTGTTTATGGTTTATAATCTTGATACGGTTTTAAAAACCCAAATTTTTGAGGTGTAATCGCCTATGGATATGATCATGGAACCCATGGAAAAGCCAATCCTTGAACAAGGTCACGCGTATTCTGTTCAACAAGTTATCGCTCTAGGTCGCCAGCAAGGGTATGTCACGCTGGATGACTTGATGCAATTTTTCCCCGAAGCGGAAGAGGACATTAACCAACTCGATGAAGTGTTCGCCGCGCTCCTGAGTGCGGGCATTCCCTACGTTGAGGATAAATCCGCACTGCCTGCCGGGGAAGGAGCGGTCGTCCCGGAACTGGAAGAAGAAGATACCGTCCAGATGATTAATCGTTTATTCCTGTCCGGGGATGGGTCCTTGACGGAAATTGATACCAACGACATGGTGGGGTTGTATCTCAAACAAGCGGCAGAAGTGCCTTTGTTGACTCAGCAGGAAGAAATTGACCTCGCCAAAGCTATCGAACGCGGTCGCCAATCCCGCGATGAACTTGCGAAAGGCAATACCCCCTTTGAACGCCGCGACGAGTTACGCAAAAACATTGAAGATGGCACCCGCGCCCGCGAACGCCTGATCATCTCGAACTCTCGTCTGGTGATCAGTGTCGCAAAGAAATACATTGGGCGTGGTGTTCCGTTTCTGGATTTGATCCAAGAGGGGAACATCGGCCTGATGCGGGCCGCGAAAAAATTCGATTACAAACGCGGTTTCAAGTTCAGCACCTACGCGACCTGGTGGATTCGGCAGGCTGTTACCCGCGCCATCGCCGATCAAGGCCGGACGATCCGCGTTCCCGTCCACATGGGGGACCAGATCAGCCGCCTGCGACGCGTGCAGAACCAACTTAAACAGAAGTATGCCCGCGAACCAACCATGCAGGAACTCGCGGAATTTCTTGACGTGCCGATCAAAAAAGTGGAAGAGATGCTCAAAGCCTCCCGCCGTCCGCTGTCTTTGGAAATGCCCATTGATGACGAAGGCGAATCCATGCTTGGTGATTTCATAGAAGATTCCGACTCCCCTGCGCCCGACGAAACGGCTTCGCACAACTTGTTGAAGCAACAACTCGACTCTGTTCTGGAAACCCTCCCCCCCCGCGAAGTGCGTGTTCTCCAACTGCGCTACGGGTTGCTCGATGGCAAAACCTGCACACTTGAAGAAGTTGGCCGCAAGATGGGTGTCACCCGCGAGCGCGTCCGCCAGATCGAAGCACAGGCGCTTCGGCGGTTGCGCCACCCAGGGGTTGCGGTAACATTACGCGAATATTTGGGATAAATTTTCTTAGAAAAAAAATCCGGGCACTAATTATGTGCCCGGATTTTTTTCTAAGATGCAAAAAGTTGCGTGCATCCCTTTGGGGGATAAGATGGGGAAACCTAAACCATATTTTTCGTTATATCAACTTCTCCAGTTTTGAGGCACTTGACTTGTTAGAGAGGCTTTCAAGGCTACATGCACTTTAAAAGTTCGAGGCGGTTTGAGGCTGATTTTTATTTACCCTTTTTTACGATGCCGGATTGCACCGTTTTTTAGTGTCATCGGTTTGAGAAGGAACAAAAATGAAAATAACGCGTTTCGCTTTTCTTTTAGTGTTTATCCTGGTTTTGATCATTTGTTTTCCTGCCCGCGCACAACTTAGTGATGTAAATTTATCTTTCATCACCATCCAAAATATTGGCGTTTCGGAAGCCACAGTTACCGTCACTTTCATTGGTACAGATGGAACTGAATACATCCCAGTTAACCTGGGAAATGGCATTACCAATCCCTTTACTCTTGCGCCTGGAGTCGCACAACAGATTGTGGTGTCTCAAATCCCCTCCCTGCCATTTGGAAGTTACAGCGTTGTCATTTCCTCCGATGTAGAAGTTGTCGCCGAGGTGGGAATTGCTGGGTCAGGTGCCGTTCGTTTTACAGGGGCCTATACTGGTTTATCTTCTGGGGCAACTACTTATTACATCCCCACCATTTCCTTTAATTACTTTGGCTGGTATGGAATGCTTTCTGTCCAAAATCTGGGTACTGATCTGGCAGATGTTACCGTTAGCATCATTTGTACCGGCGGCTCCGCGACCGGGACCACTGCGACATTATCGCAAACGGACATTCCCCCACAAGCATCCTACACCTGGCCTCTCAAAAATATCACACCAACTGGTTTGAATACCGATGACAGTTGTGATGGCTCTGCAACTGTTGTTTCCAATCAACCTATTGTGGCCGTCAACACGCAAAATAAACCTCTCAGTGGCGAAACCAACACTTTTGAAGGGTCCGCCGAAGGGTCTGACACCATTTACGTCGGGGGGTTGTCGAACAATTATTATGGATGGTATTCCGCTTTGACCGTACAGGCAGTTGGGCCATCCATTGATACCACCGTCACGGTTGACTATGCGGGAAGTCAATGGACGGATGACACCTGTCACTTAACGGATACTGCCCCTTCGTGCAAACTCATCATTCAGCGCATCGTGGAAACTACGGGACGTTATGGGGCCACCATTACATCGAATAACGGAACACCCCTCCTGGCAATTGTAAGTACCACTAATATCACAGATTATCCCGTAGTTCGTTCAAATACGGTGCGCGGGATTGCTTTCGGCAATAATACCTTTGCCGTCTCCAACGTTGCCAAAGCTTTTTATGGCTGGAAAACGGCAATCACCTGTCAAAACCTGGGGGAGATTGCGACCGCCATTCACTTTTCCTACTCCGGTTACGAAGGCGATGCTTACAATACCTCTGTGTTACAACCCGGAGAATCTATCCAAAAAGTTTCCACCTACGAAGCCTTCTTGCCAGATGGCTACGACGGTGGCGCAACGCTGACGGCGGTAAAAGCAGGCGCGTCCATCGCTTGCTTTGCTGGTAATTCCAATGATATCCCCCCGATTCCTGGGGATTGGACAGTCGCGTACAATGGCTTTGGGTATGACCGCTAAACCCACATCATCTGCGGAAGGCAATGGATTAGGGCATGTTTCATTTCAGTTGAACTAGCCCAATACTGCCTCTCGCTTCAGGGCATAATGTTTTCCAATGAGGCAACAATCCGCTCCAATTCGCCGGACAAGTATCCCGGATAAAGTTCACGAAAGGCATTAGCCAGGGAGCGGTAATACCATAGGGTGCCATCCCGGCCCTGCGAGAAACGGTTCCAGATTTCGTCTCCAATTTGGGTATGGTCGGCCAAAATGGAGCGAGCGTTGTGGACTTTGTCAGCGAGGGAAACGAGCAGGGTATCCGCGGGGGTGTGGAGAAGATGGGCGAGATAAGTTTCTTTGCGGGTGCGCCACGGGGGTTTAGGGATTTCAAACGCATCGCTCAATTCCCCAACCATGCGGGCGACGCGGTCCCCATACCGGGTGCGGATTTCGGTCAGGGTCGCGTAACCGCCTTGATCTTCAGCGGCGTCGTGGAGGAGGGCCGCGATGGCTTGATCTTCGTCGCCACCGTGTTCCATCACGAGGGCGCACACTGCGAGGAGGTGGGAGATGTATGGGATACCGGACCCCTTTCGGGTTTGGGTCGCGTGGAGGGTCGTGGCGTATGTCAGGGCATCGGAAAAACGCGGGGATAACTGCATCGTGCCCTCTATCGCCGGAAGCCGCGGAGGACAATCAACAACCCTAACAAAATCAGGGCTACCGGCCACAACAAGCCCAACAATTCCATAGCAGACGCGATGATCAGCCCGCCAAATATCAGCAGGATGGTGGCAGGCCAGAGTGCCCACCCGCGCCGCCGCTCGCCACCGGGCAGGATAAACACGAGCAAAAATGTGATCCCCAACCCGACGAAAAACACGCCACCCACTTCAAACGGGCCACTTTCGGGCCGAAACATAGGCCAGGCGGCCATCGCCGCAATGGTAAAGATCGTCCCGGCAGGGATGATGGCCCACCAATGTTTGAGGGTCCGCAGATACACGACAAGGAAACTCAAGCCCAACATGCCCATAAACGCGGCTCCCTGAATTTCGCCGTGTCCTTGGATCAGGTGAAGCAAGTCCCAAAATGTCACCAAGGCAATGCCCAGCAATGTAAACGCTGGAAAGGCCGCCCACCAGTATTCTTGGTTGATCAGAAAACCGATAAAGAAAAAGACTCCGCCGATCAGGGCAGTGGTTCCCCACAACGATGGGCTAGGAGGCAAAACGTGGAGATTTTGCAAGAGAAAAATTGCACCTGCAAAAATGAGTAACAGCCCCCAGGTTAAGCGATTTGCGAAGAGTTTCATACGACCTCCAAAAACAAGACTAACGACGTAATTGCTCAGACCCAAAAGGTTTCTCTCGGTAAATTCGGGAACGCATTTGCAAACGGTGGCCCTTTTTAAACGGTCTTTTCTTGCAAACCAAACCTTTAGGGTCTGGCCTGAGCAGTTACCTAACGACAAATAAATACGGGGACATTTGCCTCCCGTAAGACACGGTCTACGGTACTCCCAAACATTACTTCCATCATCCGTGAATAGCTATATCCGCCCATAATGATCTCATGGCTATCGCGTTCTTGCGCGGTCGCGAGGATCGCGTCGGCGATATTGCCAGTTTTGGCAATAAAGTTGGCATTAACGCCGCGCTCGGACAGGTAATCGCGGGCTTGTTGCACGGTGTCATCTGTGGCGCGGCCAGTTTCCAAGACCGTAAGCACATCCAGAGTCCAGTGCCATTTTCCGCTCAGGTAGGTGGCGACGTAGAGGGCTTCGCGGGATTTGGGGCTACCATCAAAGGCCAGGAGCAGGCGTTCTACCTTGGGAACAACCTGGGGGACGAACATCACCGGACGGCAGGCATGGCGCACAATGGTCGAGATGCCAGAGGTCAGCCGGTCGAGGGGGCGGTCGCCGGGAGGGTGGCTGATGTTGAGGATGATGAAGTCGGTCCAACAGGCGCGGTCACAAATCAGGTTGGCAATTTTGCCGGTTTCGATGGTGAGTTCGCCTTCTACACCGGCTTTGATGCACCGGCGTTCAAATTCTTCTTTGAGTAGTTGCGATTTTTTACTGGTGCGAGCGGCTTCGGTGCGAACAATGTGCAGGCCGTGGAGCCGGTCGCCTTCCAATTTGGCGAGGACAAGGGCTTGATCGAGGGCCAACCAGCTATTTTCGGTGCCACTGATGGGGACGAGGTAGTCGCGGAAGAGGTGTTCGCGGGGGTGGGTGGCAAAGGCCCAAGCGCGCCAGGAACCCGGATCGGGGGTAGAGTCGAGCGGGGTAAGGGGTTCGCCGTCGGAAGGTGCGGGAGGCGGGGTGAGCCGCGCGGTGCGGGCGCGGCGTCCGTCGCGTGCGGGGGGGGTGGAAAGGTTGGCGGCGGCGACTTCGACCGGGACACGCCATCCAAGTTCGGCGACGAGTTCTTCCCGACGGCGGTTGATCCAGACGTAGAGGTCGGTTTCGGTGCGGTAGGGGAAGTCGTGCGGGAGGCCGTTTTCGCGGATGACCTGCACGAGGGGGGTGTAGATTTTGTCGTACCAACGGGCAGCGGCAACTTCCCAAGGGATGTCCAGGCTTTGGGCGTGGGAGAGTTGGCGGCGTTCTTCGGCGATTTGATGGAGAAGGAGGCGATAACTGCCGGGGACGGTGACGGTAAGGTCGGCGCGGGGGCGAAATTCGTCGAGGCGAGTGGTGGCGAGGAAGGTGGCGTATTCGGCTTTGCGGATGAGGTCGTCGGGTTGGTCGGTGGGTTCGAGAGGAACGCGGGTTTGGATTTCGGTAACGTTGGCCTGGATGGTTTGGAAGCCGCGGGCGCGGGCCACGGAGACACGGTGGTTGCCATCGAGGACGAAGTAGGCTTCACCGATTTGGTAGACTTCGATGGGAGGCATGCCGCGCTGGTCTATGCTGGCGCGGACGCGTGCCCAGCGTTCGGCGTCGCGGTCATCAAGGGGGAGAAAGGAGCGGGTGAAGTCGTGGTAGCGTCCGACGCTGCCGATGATGGCGTTGAGGGGGATTTCTTGCAGGCCGCGGGGGAGGGTTTGTTCGCCTTTGAGAAGTTCGCGCACTTCTTCAAAGGCGAGGAGGTCCGCGGATTTTCCGGTAAGGCGCGCGACCACCGCTTCGAGCGCGGCGCGGCGGCGCGCAGTGCGAAAGTCTTCGATAGACGCGGTATAGTCGGAGATTTCGAGGTGCATAGGGGGAAGGTGGACAGGTATACAAGTAAGCAGGTAGAAAGGTTTCTGCGTTTGTTGACTTGTGTACCTGTTTACCTGTCTACTTTTTACTTTGTAAACGGATTATACGTCGCCTTCTCCTCCTCCCAATGATCCCAGTGGATGACTTCATCGAAGGTGCGGCGTCCGGTTTTACGAGCGGGGAGGGTGAGTTTTTCAGGTTCGAGAGGGTAGCCGAAAGAGAGGGCAATGTGGAGGTGCATGTCAACGGGGTAGCCGAGGAGTTCGCGCGCTTGATCGTGCTGGTAAATGGTGGCAAGGCAAGAGCCAATGCCCAGTTCCCAGGCGGCAAGCTGCATGTAGGCGGCGGCCTGCCCGGCGTCGAACATAACGTTGAAGCGGATAGCCGGGTCGGGGGTGACGATGGCGAGGCCGAGGGCGGCTCCGGCGAGGTGTCCAGCGAAGTCGCCGCATTGAGAGAGGGCGACAAGGGTGGCTTTGTCGCGGATGGCGATGAAGTGCCAGGCTTGCATGTTTTTGGAGGATTGGGCGCGGCGTCCCGCGTTAAGGATGGCGTGGAGGGCTTCGTCGGGGAGCGCATCGGCGGTGAATTTGCGGACAGCGCGTTTGGTACGGATCGCAGTTTGGACAGAGAGGGGATTTGAGGAGAGGGATGTCATTTTTTTATCTTCCAATGACAGATTCAATTGCGTTTAATATCTCTTCGAGTTTATAAGAAGAAAGCACCCCAAGGCGATTAATGATTCTGTCAGTTGATACTGAGCGAATTTGAAAAGCATCTGCGGCGGAAGTTTTCGCCAATCCATTTCCCGCATGAGGTTCAACTTTTACAAGCCAAGGGGCAATCGAATATCGGTCTTTCCAATCTGTAAAAGGGACAATTACACGAAGAGGCAAAACGCCAATTGCATCATCATTCACAATCACAGCCGGACGCGTTTTACGGATTTCAGCACCGATGGTAGGCTCCAAATTGATAAGCCATACTTCCCCCTTACGCATGAAAATCCTCGGCATCTAATGCGGTAAAAGCAGTGAGGGCTTTATCATTAAGGTAATCATCTAATAAGGCCGAGGCAGCGACTTCAAGGTTTCGTTTTTTCCGTTCAGCGAGTTGCTGGCGCAACATTTCCCGAACGACATCAGAAAGACTGCGCTTTTCTTTTTGTGCAATTTCTGTGAGGGCTTGATGCTGGTCAAGCTCAAGCAAGATTTGGGTACGGTGCATCGTATTTTGCATGGATTTTTCTCCTTACGTCAACTCATTCCACTGCAATTATACACTGCCAAAATTACCGAAACACCACCCCACCTACCGACACAATCGAAGTCCCTTCCTCGTCCGCTGGACACTGGGCGTAGCCAACTTGTTCGCCTTTTACATCGCCCATCATGCGGAGGGCGAGGTAGGCGGGGAAGGTACCACAGACGTTGTTGGGTTCATAGTCGGTGAGGAGTTTGTTGATGAAGGTGCGGGTATCGCCTTTGGCGAGGATACGGAAGAGGTCGTCGTCAGCGAGGCGGATGGCGTTTTTGGCGGCGTCATCGAGGGGTTGACCGCTGAACGCGGGGCCAACGTGGGCGAGGTCACCAGAGATAATGTAGCAGACTTTGCGCCCGCGCGTGGCGCGGTGAACGGCGTCTACCAAGCCCTGGATGAGGGGTTCGTTGAGGGGCGTGTTGCCGTTGGTGCGGTGGGGGGTGGTGAGCCAACCGACGAGGATGGGGACGACAGGAACAGGTTCGCCGCCGCGGAGGTGGTGAAGCCAGGTGAGGACGAGTTCGAGGGAGTGTTCGCTACGGTGGTAGAGTTCGCCCGCGAAGGCTTTTTCTTCGCCCAGGACTTCGACGAGGGCGTCTACGACAGTTTGTTCAGTGGGGAGGATGCCGTAGGGGGTGGCGTAGTTTTGGCGGGTGAGGGTGATCGGATTGTGGCCGCCGTTGTGGTCAGTGCCGAGGACAATGAAGAGGTCGGCGGCCTGGATCATGTTGGCGGCGCGTTTCCACACTTCGGCATAGACGGTGCCGCCGCGGGGATAATCTATGTGGGGGGAGAGGAGGCCTTTGCCGGGGGTGGGGTCGGGTTCTGCGTCGGCTTCTTCGAGGTAGTTTTGGAGGAGATGATGGAGTTCGGCAGGGTCGTCGGGGTACGAGTAACCCGCGGAAGCCGGGGGACGGAAGGGGGCGGCGCGGTATTCGTCTATGAGCTGTTGCCGCGCGCGGGCGGCGGTGGCGTTTTCGAGCAGGCACATTTCATCAAAGGCGTTGAGAAAATGGTCGAGGACCTCTACGCCAAGTTCAATTTCAAAATGGTCTTTGATTTGGAGGAGGATAGTTTCTTCGTCCCGCGTGCCGTCGCAAAGGAAGAGCAGGGGAAGCAGGGCATCCGGCAGGAGCATGACGTTTTCTTTGAGCCGGAGCGGGTCACGGAGAAGAAAGTAGTGCTGTCCCTGGTAGAAGATGGGTTCAGGTTGGATGGGACGGAGTTTCGGATGATTCATAGACATAAGAACGCCCTCCCGAGGCGTTAAAAATGAGTATATCATTCGTATTCCGTATTGCGTATTATTCGCAAGAGGTGCTAATCGGGCATCCAGGCCTCTTCGGCGAAGCCCGGCCAGGGACAGGGGTCGAAGTGGGAGTAGTCTTCCATGAGTTCTTCGCCCGCTTTGACATCGCGCAAGGTGATGGAGCCGATAACGCCAGGTTCGTCTATGACGGTAGAGGTGGGCTGGAAGGAGTGATTCGTGTAGCGGGCGTGATCAAGGATGAGAATGAGGGCATCGTCTTCAGCGGAGTAGTAGCTGTAGGTGTAAATGGCCTCGAGTAACGCTCTGGAGACGGGGGAATGGTGAGAGGTTCTAAAAGTGTCGAACTGGTTTTGTTCGACAAGGAGAATGTCGGCAGGTTGGGCACGCCACCAGACAGTACCTTTGGGGATGTCTACTTTGGCAAAAACGCCCAGGCCATGCACGGGGCTGGGGCGCACTTCGGTGAGGGTATTGATGGGGTTGGGAAGGGACGACATGTGGGGTCTCCTGAGGTGAGGGTGGGGATATTATACTGGAAGCTTCCGTCCACCTCGACCAAGCTTCCGTCCACCTCGACCAAGCTTCCGTCCACCTCGACCAACCTTCCGTCCACCTCGACCAAGCTTCCGTCCACCTCGACCAAGCTTCCGTCCACCTCGAAGCTTCCGTCCATCGACCAAGCTTCCGTCCACCTCGACCAAGCTTCCGTCCACCTCGACCAAGCTTCCGTCCACCTCGACCAAGCTTCCGTCCACCTCGACCAAGCTTCCGTCCACCTCGACCAAGCTTCCGTCCACCTCGACCAAGCTTCCGTCCACCTCGACCAAGCTTCCGTCCACTCGACCAAGCTTCCGTCCACCTCGACCAAGCTTCCGTCCACCTCGACCAAGCTTCCGTCCACCTCGACCAAGCTTCCGTCCACCTCGACCAAGCTTCCGTCCACCTCGACCAAGCTTCCGTCCACCTCGACCAAGCTTCCGTCCACCTCGACCAAGCTTCCGTCCACCTCGACCAAGCTTCCGTCCCGTACCAGACGCCGAATTGGAATTCGGCGTCTGGTACGGGAAACGGGTTGAAAACCCGTTAAGAACAAGATTTTCCTAACCCGTTTGTGAGGGTTCCTAATTTTGGCCCGTCGGAGGTTGAACCTCCCGGCTACAAAACTACGCCAGATGAATCCGGATGTTTAGCCCGGTTTAGTGGGTGCCGTGGGTAGCCCGGCGATTTCATCGCCGGGTGGAGACAGAAGAAAAATTGTCCGAGTGCAGCAGCGGGGGTAAAAAATATATTTTTCCCAACCCATTTCAACGGGTTTTAGCTATCAGGTGATGAATTCCCATTCATCGCCCACCTATTCATCGCTTTCAAGATTTTGGCCCGCAAACCGCGCGCGGGTAAAATAGGCGTTTATAATAAAGCAAACCCACTGCACTTATCACTTATTACTCATCACTCAACAAAGGAGCCTCCCTTGACCCCCCTCCCCCCCCTCAATCCCCCACAACGCACTCTCCTCGGCCCCGGCCCCAGCATGGTCCATCCCCGTGTGCTGGCCGCCCTCGCCATGCCTACTGTCGGCCATCTCGATCCCTATTTCCAGGAAGTGATGGACGATGTCAAAAACCTCCTCCGCTACGCCTTCCGCACCGAAAACGACTTCGCCGTCCCCGTCTCTGGCACGGGCAGCGCAGGCATGGAAGCCGCCCTGTGCAACTTCATCGAACCGGATGACTCCGTCCTCATCTGCATCATCGGCTACTTCGGCGAGCGCATGTACGATATGGCCACCCGCTACACCCCCAACGTAGACCGTCTCGAAAAACCCTGGGGCGAAGCCTTCACCCCCGCGGAAATCAAAGCCGCTCTGCAAAAGAAAAAATACAAACTCGTTGCCCTCGTCCACTGTGAAACCTCCACCGGCATCCTCCAGCCTGGCATCCAGGAAATCGCCGAAGCCGCTCACGAAAACGGCGCGCTCTGCGTGCTCGACACCGTTGCCTCCTGGCCCGGAGTTCCTGTTGAAGTGGATGGCTGGGATGTGGACGTCACCTACTCCGGCTCCCAAAAAGCCCTCTCCATCCCGCCGGGTCTCGCCCCGATCACCCTCAGCACCCGTGCCCGTGACGCCCTCCGCGCCCGCAAAACCAAAGTCGCGAACTGGTACCTCGACCTGCAAGCCCTCGACGCCTACTGGGGCAGCGGCAAACGCGTCTACCACCACACTGCCCCCGTCAACATGAACTACGCCATGCGCGAAGGACTCCGTTTGGTGCAGGAAGAAGGTTTGGAAAATGTCCACGCCCGACATCGCACCGTTGCCGAACAATTGTGGGCCGGTTTGGAGAGCATCGGTGCCCCGCCCCGCCCCCCCGCGGAACTCCGCTCCCCCACACTGACCACCGCCGTCATCCCCCAGGGCGTGGACGATCTCAAAATCCGCCAGCGCCTGCTCAACGAATACAACATCGAAATCTCCGGCGGCTTCGGCCCCCTCGCCGGGCAAATCTGGCGCATCGGCTTGATGGGATACAGCGCGCGGCAGGAGAATGTCACGCTGTTTTTGGCGGCGTTGGAGGGGTTGTTGGGGAAGTAGATAGGTAAATAAAGTACACAAGTAGACAGGTATACACCAACCATACTTTGTTTACCTGTCTACTTGTGCACTTGTATACCTGAATTTTATGGAGGAAACATGCGCTCTGTTCACACCCGCTCTCTCACCGACACCGCCATGGGCCGCACGCCCGCCGACCTCGTCATCCGTGACGGGCAGTGGGTATGCGTGCAATCCGGCGAAATCATCCCCCACACCGATATCGCCGTCAAAGGCGAACGCATCGCCTACGTCGGCCCGGATGCCTCCCACACCATCGGCCCCGACACCAAAGTAGTCGAGGCCAATAACCAATATCTAGTCCCCGGACTGCTCGACGCCCACATGCACGTCGAATCCGGGCAACTGACTGTCACCGAATTCGTCCGCGCCGTCGCCCCGCGCGGGACCACCGGCATGTTCGTAGACCCGCACGAGATGGCGAACATCTTTGGCCTGCCCGGCGTCCGGTTGATGGTGGACGAGGCCGCCTTGCAACCCATCCACGTCTGGGTGCAGATGCCCTCCTGCGTCCCCTCCGCGCCCGGCCTGGAAACCCCCGGCGCGACCATCGGCCCCGACGAAGTCGCCGAGGCGATGGCCTGGCCCGGCATCATCGGTCTGGGCGAGATGATGAACTTCCCCGGCGTGTTTCTGTCCAATGAAAAAATGCACGCCGAAATGGCCGCCACCCGCGCCGCGGGCAAAGTCATCGGCGGGCACTACGCCTCCCCCGACCTGGGCAACCCCTTCCACGGATACGTCGCCGGAGGGCCGGAAGACGATCACGAAGGCACCCGCGCGGAAGACGCCATCGCCCGCGTCCGTCAGGGGATGAAAGCGATGCTCCGCCTCGGTTCCGCATGGCACGATGTCGCCGAACAGGTTAAAGCCATCACCGAACACGGCCTCGATCCCCGCCACTTCATCCTCTGCACCGACGACTCCCACGCGGGCACGCTCTTCCACGAGGGGCACATGGACCGCGTCGTCCGCCATGCCATCGCCCAGGGGCTAAAACCGATCACCGCGATCCAAATGGCAACCCTCAACGCCGCCGATCACTTCGGCCTCTCCCGCGACCTCGGCCAGATCGCCCCCGGACGGTACGCCGACATCGTGCTCGTGCCCAACCTCATCGAATTCACCCCCACCCACGTCTTCGCCAAAGGCCAACACCTCGCCGAAAACGGACACCTCCTCATCGAACTCCCCACCTACACCTACCCCGACTGGCTCACCCATTCCATCCACCTCGGTCATCCCCTCACCCCCGAAGATTTCCGTCTCCCCGTCCCTTCACTTATCACTTCATCACTTATCACCGCCAACGTCATCGGTGTCATCGAAAATCAAGCCCCCACCCGACATCTCCACGTCGAGATCACTCCCGAAGATGGTGAAGTGAAAGTGGACATGTCCCGCGACCTCGCCAAGATCGCGCTCGTGGAACGGCACCGCGCGACCGGGGAAGTGAAAGTCGGTCTCGTGCAGGGGTTCGGATTCACCGCACAGGGGGCCATTGCGACCAGTGTCGCGCACGATAGCCATCACATGATCGTGGTAGGGACGGATGAAGGGGACATGGCGCTCGCCGCGAACACGCTCGCCGAAGTCCAGGGGGGGCAGGTGGTTGTCAAAGACGGGGAAGTAACGGGGCTGGTCGAACTTCCCATCGGCGGGTTGATGTCCAACAAACACGCCGCCATCGTCGCCCAAAAATCGGATAAATTGTTGCGCGGATTTCAGGAAATTGGGTGTACACTCAACAACGCCAACATGCAACTATCCCTCCTCGCCCTTGTCGTCATCCCCGAACTGCGGATTTCGGACTTGGGGCTGGTAGATGTGAGCAAATTTGAGCTAATTTCAGTATTTGACACGAACTGACACAAATTTATTCGAATAATTCGTAAAAATTCGCGAGAATTCGTGTCGAAAAGAAGGATATATGACCAATCAACAAACCATTTCCCAAATCCAATCCCGCGTCGAAGAAAACCGCGAGACCATCATCCAATTCTTGCGCGAAATTTGCGCCATTCCAAGCATGGACTCAAAAATCGGCCCGGTTGGTGAACGCATTCAGGAAGAAATGATCGCCCTCGGTTTTGACGAAGTGCGCTTCGACAAAATGGGCAACACCGTCGGGCGCATCGGCAACGGCCCGAAAGTGCTCGTGTACGACTCGCACATTGACACCGTCGGCATTGGCGACCCCGCCGAATGGCAGTGGGACCCGTTCAAAGGCAAAATCGAAAATGGCCGCTTCTATGCGCGCGGCGCGTGTGACGAAAAAGGTTCCACCCCCGGCATGATCTACGGCCTGGCGATTGCCCGCGACCTCGGTCTGCTTGACGGATACACCGCCTACTATTTTGGCAACATGGAAGAATGGTGCGACGGGATTGCCCCCAACACCTTCGTGGAAGTGGACCCCGGCGTGCGCCCCGATTTCGTTGTCATCGGCGAACCGACCAAAATGTTCGTCTATCGCGGGCACAAAGGCCGCGTCGAGATGAAAGTTGTCGCCAAAGGCCGCAGTGCCCACGCCGCCAGCAACCATCTTGGTGACAACGCCATTTACAAACTCCTGCCTGTCATCGCGGGCATTCGTGACCTCGAACCCGAACTGGGCGACCACGAATTTCTGGGCCACGGCAAAATCACCGTCAGCGACATGCACGTCAACACCCCCAGCATTAACGCTGTCCCGAACGAAGCTTTCATTTACGTGGATCGCCGCGTCACGTTTGGCGAAACGGTGGAAGGTGTCATCGAACAGGTGCGTGCGCTCATCCCGCCTGAACACAAAGACTCGATCTCCGTCGAAATGCTGTACTACGATGAACCTTCGTACACGGGCTTTGTTTACGAAGTGGACAAATACTTCCCCGCGTGGGCTTACGAAGACAGCCACCCCCTAGTCAAAGCTGGCGTCGAAACCCGCAAATTGATCGGCATTCCCGACGCCCCCACCGGCAAGTGGAACTTCAGTACGAACGGTATCTACTGGGCAGGCAAAGCGGGCATCCCCAGCATCGGCTTTGGCCCCGGCGAAGAAGAAACCGCCCACACCGTCAATGACTCGGTGATTTTGGATGATGTGGTAAAGGCAACGGAGTTTTATGCGTTGCTGCCAGGTGTGATAAACAAATAAAAATTCCCCCGAAAAAAAAGGTGTGTTGGGGCTGTACAGCCCCAACACACCTTTTTTTTCGGGAATCCCCTCTCCATGATCAAAACCGAAAACCTCACCAAACACTTCGGGGACTTCAAAGCTGTCGAACAAGTGACCTTCGAAGTTCCCGCTGGAGAAGTGCTCGCCCTGCTCGGCCCCAACGGCGCGGGGAAAACGACTACGGTACGGATGCTTACATCTGTTCTGAAACCCACAAGCGGTCATGCGTGGATTGCCGGGCACGATGTTGTGCAAGCTCCTGCCAAAGTCCGCGCCGCGGTCGGCGTGCTGACCGAGCACCACGGCCTGTACGACAGGATGCCTGCCGCCGAATATTTGGACTTCTTTGGACAGGTTTACCAACTGGACGCCAAAACCCGCCGCGAACGGGCAGACCGTTTACTCGATCATTTTGGCCTTTCCGCCGCCCGCCACCGCCGGATCGGAGAATTTTCCAAAGGGATGCGCCAAAAGCTTGCCCTGGCCCGCGCACTCATTCACCGCCCGCCCGTTCTCCTGCTGGACGAACCCACCTCCGCAATGGACCCGGAAAGCGCCCGCCTTGTCCGCGACGCCCTGCACGAACTCCGCACCGATGAACGGGCGATTATCCTTTGCACGCATAATCTTGCTGAGGCGGAAGAACTTGCGGCCCGCATCGCGATCATTCGCGATGGCAAAATCATCGCCAAAGGCACGCCTTCTCAACTTAAACAACAGTATTTGGGGCAACCAGAATACGAGGCGATCCTGGGAGAACCGTTAGATGACCGAGAACTGAAACTGCCGGACGGGGCAACCCTGACCGGGCGTGGGGACACGTTCGTCCGGTTCTGCACCTCGCACGGCGCGCAGGATAACCCCCAGGTGTTGCGTACCCTGCTCGATCAGGGCTTAGCGGTCATCAGTCTCGCGGAGGTTCCGCGCAGTTTAGAACAGGTTTACCTCAAGGCAATGGCAAACGGCAAAATTACGGATAAGGAGTCGCAAATATGAGTTCATTCACCCACCGGTTCGGCCCTGCGTGGATCATCACTCGCCGGGAAGTGCGCGACCAGTTCCGTGACTGGCGAATCATCATTCCCATCTTTGTCTTGACCCTGATCTTTCCCTCAATCATGAATTTCACTGCCGAGCGTGCTGTGACCTTCGTTGAACGTTATGGGGCAAATATTGTTGGAGACCGGCTGATCCCATTTTTATTGATGGTGGTTGGGTTTTTCCCTATTTCGGTATCGCTGGTGATTGCGTTGGAAAGTTTTGTCGGCGAGAAGGAGCGAAAGAGTATCGAACCCTTGCTATCTAGTCCACTGGAAGACTGGCACATGTATTTAGGCAAGTTGATTGCTGTGATGGTGCCGCCATTAATCGCCAGTTATTTAGGGATTGCAGTGTATTTGTGGGGGGTTTACCAAAAACTCGGCTGGACGCCAGAACCGATTTTGCTCATTCAAATCCTACTTTTGACGTTCGTTCAGGCGATTGTGATGGTTTCCGGGGCAGTGGTGATTTCTACGCAGGCAACCTCCGTCCGAGCAGCGAACCTCCTTGCATCGTTTGTCATCATCCCGATGTCATTTGTCATTCAAGGTGAAAGTATGGTGATGTTTTGGGCGGCCTACAAAGCATTGTGGTGGGTGATTCTGGCGATGGTGGTGCTGGCGGTGTTGCTCGTCCGCATGGGATTGGCCCATTTCAACCGAGAAGCTTTGCTTGGACGAGAGTTGGATACACTCGACGTGAAGGCGGGTTTGAAATTCTTTCGCAAGAGGTTTGTGGGCGAGGCTCGTTCGCTGGGGGAATGGTTCCGGCACGAAATCCCTGTTGCGTTAAGACGGATGCGGTTGCCTATCATGATGGCGACGCTGATCTTGATTGGAGCTATTGCCGTCGGTTTGCAAGAGTCCCGGCAGTTTGCTCTCCCCAAGGATGCCTTTGACCTGAACAATTTTCAGCTAGATGCGTTTTCACAAGTTGGTACGATTAGTCTGCTTGAGACACAAGGGGTTGGTATCATTTGGTTTCACAATCTGCGGGCCGCAGCCCTGGCCTTTTTGTTAGGGATTATCTCATTTGGGGTGTTTGGGGTGTTAATCCTGATGCTCCCGTTTGTATTGATTGGCTATTTTATGGGCACGTTAACCGGAGCAGGAATTCCCCCCCTCACATTTTTGGCTGGGTTTATCCTACCGCACGGTATTTTTGAAATTCCTGCCATTATCCTGGTTGGGGCGGGGATCGTTTATATGGGAGGAATGATGCTGACCCCCACACCCGATAAAACCATCGGGGATGCCTGGATGGAAGCAATGGCTGACTGGGCAAAGGTGATGGTCGGGTTGGGCATTCCGTTGTTCTTTTTCGCGGCGATTTTGGAGGTGTTTTTGACACCGCGTGTAGTGGTTTGGCTCCTCGGTTAAATTGCCGAAAAAAGAGCGGCGGGTGCTGTACAGCACCCGCCGCTCTTTTTTCGGAGAGTCTACCACCCAGCCACAAACTCCTCCCAATCCTCGTTATTTTGTAAATACCGACCAAAAATATAGTTCGCAGAAGCCGGCGGACAGAAAGGAGTACGGCTAAGGTGCATACCTGCTTGCTCAACCGTGCGCCCCCCTTTACGATGATTGCAACCAGGGCATGCAGTGACGAGGTTCTCCCACGAGTGGGGGCCACCCATGTGCCGTGGAATAACATGATCCACAGTCGGACGCGGGGGGCGTTGGCCGCAATACTGGCAGATGAAATTATCCCGCCGGAAAACTTCCTGTTTATTTAATTTCACAATTGCGTGGGGTTTGCGGATCATCTTCGCAAGACGGATGATCGAAGGGCATGGAACCGGGGTGCGGACGGTGCGAATATAGCCGCGCCCGTTAAGGACAAGCGTCGCCTTTTCTTCCATGATTAACCCAAGCGCACGCCGCACATTGCAAACGTGGATGGGTTCATAGTTGGCATTTAATACCAAGACAGGAGAACTCAGATCGAAAGTCATAATCCAATTCAATTATTATCAGAAAGTAAGGTTGTATGCCTTCCTTTCTTCCCAAACATACCCGCCGAATTATAGCACAAGCCAACGAACGGCGTTCCTTAAAATGAACTCCATGCTTCCAAAGACACCTTTTTAGGAACGCCGTTCGTACAAAATGAGAATTTCTGTTACCCCAATCTCAAACGCCAAAAATATTGAGCCAAAATCGTTCAGTGTTATAATGCCCGGCGATGTTCGAGTTAACCACCCCTCATGAATATACCCCCGAAAGAATCCCCTTACGCGGGGAGATTACCGGGTGGGGACTGGCCTTGACAATTTTGGCAACCACCACCATTTTGCATTTAAACGGGCAAAAATGGGCAACGCTAGGGTTGATCTTGTCTGTGGTTTTTGTTTTGTCAGCAGCAAGCATTTCGTTTGGGAATTGGATGGATCGGAAAACGGTCCTCCGCCTGAGCCGGAGCGGGATTAGCTATGCGAACGGGGTGCGGCAGGTTGAGCTGTCCTGGCGCGAGGTTCAGGCCGTCCGCGTCCTTCCCGCACAGTGGGGAGCGCGGCAGGTGCAGGTTATCGGCGAGACCGTAGGGGAAAAGGCGCATTTTGAATTCCGCACATTGGGCACGGTCAATTACCAGGGCCAGGAACGGGGTCGCACAGGGTTTGCTCAAGGCGAACAGATATTGGAGACAATTGTACAGATGGCAAATATGCGATCCGTGCCATCTGACAACCCAACCTACGCCTATTACGCCCGCAAATAGCCCAAAAACGGTGAGTTTTCAAACGCCCTCACCGCGAGGGCGTTTTTTGTTTGATAGTTGGTAGTAGAAATTTACAAGAACAGCAGCATCCTGAGCGGAGCGGCAAATGCCCCACCTTCCAAAGTGTCTTATGTCCAGCGCAGTCGAAAGATGCGGGTTGTGCGAAACAGGCTGATTGACTTTACCCCGCACCCTTCGACTACGGGTTGGCCTGCCCAAAACCGCAGGCCAACCCTCCGCTCAGGATGCTACCAATCGTACAATTTGACCCATTAAAAACTCTTTTGGAGACCATAATGAACATAGAAGAACAAGTCGAATACCTGATGCAAGGCACCCAATACGGGGACGACACCCTCAAACGCAACATGGCCGCCGAACTGCGTGAGCGGTTGACCGAGGCCCAAAAAGTAGGCCGCCCCCTACGGATTTACCTCGGCGTAGACCCGCGCACCTCCGACCTGCACCTGGGCCATACCGTCCCCATGCGGAAACTGCGCCAGTTCCAGGAACTTGGTCACGAGATCATCTTCCTGATCGGTAATTACACCTCCCTCATTGGTGACCCATCCGACAAGGACAAACTTCGCCCGCAGTTGACCCCGGAAGAAGTCGAACATAACGCACAAACCTACGCCAGTCAGGCTTACAAAATCCTCGACCCGGATAAAACTCAGATTCAGTACAACGCCACCTGGCTTTCCAAACTGAGTTTTGCTGAACTCATTCACCTCGCCTCCAATTTCACCATCCAGCAATTTTTGACGCGAGAAAACTTCCGCAAACGGTTTGACGCGGGCGACCCGGTGTACCTGCACGAAACGTTCTACGCCATCATGCAAGGCTACGATGCCTACGCGTTACGGACTGACATTCAGGTGGGCGGCACCGATCAGATGTTCAACATCATGACCGCGGCGCGGAAAATCATGCAAGCCCTCGGCGAAAAGCCCAACATCGCCATCATCAACGACATCCTCCCCGGTACGGACGGTGAGATCAAAATGTCCAAATCGCTCGGTAACCATATCCCGATCTTCTCCACCCCCGAAGATATGTACGGCAAAGTGATGAGCGTCCCCGACAAAGCCATGTCCCAATATTTTCGTCTCGTCACGCGTTGGACCCCCGCGGAAATTACCGAACTCGAAAAGGGTCTGGCCGATGGCAGCGTCCACCCCCGCGATGTGAAGATGAAACTCGCGCGGGAAATCGTCTCAATCTACCACAGCCCCGAAGACGCCACCCACGCCGAAAGCGAATTTATCCGCGTCTTCCAAAAAGGCGATGTGCCCGAAGAAATGCCAGAATTCCAACTCCAACCGGGGCAAACGGTATTGGATGTGCTGGTTTCTGGAGGTATGGTGAATAGCAACAGCGACGCCCGCCGGATGCTCCAGCAAAACGCCGTGAAACTGGACGGAAATTTGTTGACCGACCCGTTCCAGGTTTTTCCGGGGCCGGGGGTATTGCAAGTGGGGAAGCGGAAGTTTGTGCGGGTCGTGAATGCATAAAACGAAAAATCGCCAGGATTTTACTCCTGGCGATTTTTTTATCAGTTTAGAAGGAAAAAGCCTCCTCGGATGCGAGACCCGAGAAGGCTTTGCGATGCGGATTATCCCGTACACAAAATAAATTCTACATACGAACTCACACACCAATCTGGGCAAGATCCGGTGTCAAATTCCTTTATTTCTAATAGCGCGAATATGTTCCGGGGTGGTCCGGCAACACCCGCCAATGATTCGTGCTCCTGCGGCGTACCATTCCCGCGCCTGAGTCCCGAACGCGTCGCAATCCGTTTCGCCGAGCCAGGTTTTGGTGGTGGGGTCGTAGGTTTCGCCGGAATTGGGGTAGACAATGATAGGTTTAGTGGTCGCGGAACGAATTGCTTTAATCAGGCTGGGGACATATTTTGGCGCGGTGCAGTTGATGCCAATGGCGGCAACCTGCTCAAACTGATCCAGGTAAGCGGCACATTCTGCGAGGGGTTCACCGTGACTGGTATGAGTCTCGTCGCGGGCGGTGAAGGTGAACCACGCATAGGTATTCGGAAACCGCGCGAGCAAGCGGACGAGGGCACGGGCTTCTAACAGGCAGGGGATCGTTTCGCAGGCAAGGAGATCAGGTTCGGCGGCGATGAGAGCGGCCATGCGCGGGCGGTGAAATTTAATCAGTTCGTCTTCGGTAAGGGTGTAATCGCCCCGGTATTCGGAACCGTCCGCAAGGTATGCGCCATACGGGCCGATGGAGGCGGCGATGAGGGGGGTGGGACGTGTTGCGGATTCCGTATTCCGTTGGGTTTCGGCAAGGTAGAGGGTGCGGGCTTCCTGGGCGAGGTGGACGGATTTTTGGATGAGGTCAATTGCGGTGACGCGGCTCATTCCACGCTGAGTAAAACCTTCAATCGTTGCCTGGTAACTCGCCGTGATGGCAGTGTCCGCCCCCGCACGAAAGTAATCGAGATGAACATCGCAGATCATCTCCGGGGCATCACGCAGGATTTTTGCCGACCAAAGGGTGTCGTGCAGATCAGCGCCACGATGTTCGAGTTCAGTCGCCATCCCGCCATCAAGGACAAGGAGGGGGTGGGTTTGGAGGAAATTGAGGATTGGATTCATGTTATGCCAACTGCGCGTGCAAACTCACATCAAGCGGGAAATAGAAACAAAAAGCAAATACACACAAAATAAATCTTTCCAGTTAGGAGGGAGATTTTCAGGGGCACGATGCCCATTATTCCCAATCATATCGAGTGAATTCGAGAAACGCAAATGAGTCTCAGGCCTTCCGCAATTTCGCATTTTGCCTTAAACCCTTGTTTCTGATACGATCCGGCGTATGAATTTTCCCCCCTCCACCCCCATCGGCGAAGTCTGTGTCCCCAACATAAACTTCAAAGAACGGCAAATACGGCTCCGTTTTGGGCTCATAAGCCTGGTTTTTGCCTTGCTTGTTTTGACTGTTCTCACCGTAACAAACGTCAACCTTTGGTGGCGACTTCTGCTCTTTCCCCTGTTTGCAGGTTCTGCAACCGGATATTTCCAATGGCGCGATAAAACCTGAGTAGGACTTGCCGCGCGCGGCGCGCGCAAACTTGGTGAAAAATACGAAAGAATTACGGACGAGGAAGGACTCGCCCAGGTTCGGCGACAAGCCCAAAAAGTATACATAAAATCAATCGTAGCAGGACTGGTCATAACTTCACTCACCTTGCTCATTCCCTAAAAAAGTAGTGATATGTGATAAGGTCGTGAACACTTATTATCCATCCGCCATTTCTAAATCTCATTCCCTATGCCCACCCCCTTTTCTCCTACCGAATTCCGCATCCATCCCGATACCCTGCCAGGGCACGTCCACCTCACTGTTGCTGACCTGGACAAACAACTGACTTTTTACCAATCTGTGATCGGCCTGAAACTTCACTGGCAGGAGGGTACAACTGCCGGACTGGGCGCGGGCGGGGCGGACCTCGTGCGGTTGACCGAAAATCGCGCCGCGCGGCGCTACCGCGGCACCACGGGGATGTACCACTTCGCCCTGCTCTTCCCTAACCGGCGAGAATTGGCGCGCGCCATTGCACGCCTCTACACCCTTCGTTATCGTAATTACCCTACAGATCACATCATGACCAAAACCACCTACCTCGACGACCCGGAAGGGAACAACATCGAACTCTACACCGAGTCCCCCGAGGATGGCTTTTTTGGTTTTGAAGAGAACCAACCCATCGCCCACCGCGCCGACGGCACCCCCAGCGATGGTCGTGAACCACTCGATCTGGAAGCCTTGTTCGCCCATCTGACCCCGGAAGACAAGTTCGATCCCCCGGTGCCCCCCGAAACCCGCATCGGCCACTATCACCTCTATGTTGCAAACCTGGAGACCACTCGCCACTTTTACCACGACATTTTGGGGTTCGACGACATGGGTGTCGCCCAATCGTTTCGCATGGGCATGGTTTCCATAGGGCGGTATCACCATCACATCGGCTACAACACATGGATCGGCGAAGGCGCCCCACCTGCCCCGGCAGATGCACTTGGCCTGCGTTACTTCACCTTCGTCTTGCCCCACGCGGGGGAACTCGATCAAGTCGAAGAACATGTCCTCCGCGCGGGCATCTCCATCGAAACCACCCCCGAAGGCTTACTGATCCGTGACCCATCCAACAACGCCATTGTTCTCACCACCCCAAAATAAACCCCATGACCGACCCTACCCCCTTTGAAATCGGCCTCTACTCCTTCGCCGAAATTGTCCCCGACCCACAGACCGGGAAAATGATCAGCCCCACCCAACGCCTGCGCGACCTCATCGAAACCATCGAACTCGCCGATCAAGTCGGGCTGGACGTATTCGGCGTGGGCGAACATCACCGCCCGGATTTTTTAGCCTCCTCCCCCGTTGTCATCCTGGCCATGGCCGCGGCCCGAACCAAAAGTATCCGCCTCAGCACTGCCGTCACCATCCTCAGTTCCGAAGATCCGGTGCGCGTGTTTCAAGACTTCGCCACCCTCGATCTCCTCTCCGAAGGCCGGGCGGAGATCATGGCCGGGCGTGGTTCGTTCATTGAGTCGTTTCCGTTATTTGGATATGATCTGCGCGACTACGATACCCTTTTTTCTGAAAAATTAGATCTGCTTCTGAAAATTCGTGAATCCGAACGTGTGACCTGGTCCGGCAAGCACCGTGCCCCCCTCCAGAACCTCGCGGTGTACCCGCGCCCCCATCAAGAAACCATCCCCATCTGGATCGCCGTCGGCGGAACGCCCGAATCGGTTGTCCGCGCAGCCTCTCTCGGCCTCCCGATGGCCCTCGCTATCATCGGCGGGATGCCCGAACGTTTCCAACCCTTCACCGATCTCTATCGCGAAGCCACTCGTCAAGCCGGACACGATTTTCTCCCCCTGAGCATCAACTCGCACGGCTTCATTGCCGACGATTCCCAAGATGCCGCCGACACCTACTTCCCCTCTTACCTTGCCGCGATGAACAAAATCGGGCGTGAGCGTGGCTGGCCCCCTACCAATCGCCAACAATTCGACTTCGCGCGCTCCCTCCGCGGCTCCGACTTTGTTGGCAACTCCGATCAAATCATCGAAAAGATTCTCTTCCAGCACAAACTCTTCAACCACCAACGCTTCCTTCTTCAACTCGGCCTTGGGGCGATTGACCACAAGAAAATGATGCGGGCCATTGAATTGCTTGGGACAAAGGTCGCGCCGGTCGTGCGAAAAGAGCTTGCAAATCGGGAAAACGAATAAGAGATGAAGTGACGGGTAAAGGTCAATCCTTCATCGTTCCCCTGGTCCCGTCAACCTTTCCAACTCATAAAGATACGCTAATGCCTCCTCCGTACTGTCCCCACACATTTCCTGCATCGGACGCAAGCGTACACAAACTTCTGGACGCTCCGGCTGACCGAAGATTTTGCACCGGTTATCGTCTGTCAACTGCACACAACGCGTCCCAGACGGTTTGCCATTTGGCATCCCCGGAATAGGGGAGGAAATCGAGAGAGCAATACAACAGGCTCCACAGCCTACGCGGCAATCCATAAAATTTATCTGTGTCCTATCAAGATTTTTTAAGAGCGTAATTTTTCTTCTGTTTTCAGGGCAATATCCACTTCATCTCCCGGATTGAATAATCCCCTAAAAATTCTCAACGCTTCCCGTTGGGTGACCTCGCCCACATCGTCCATTAAAAACACACGAGCGGCAAAATCTCCCAAGTCCTGCACCGCCCACTCGTAGCGGTAATAGGCTAAAGCGGTCCAGTTGATGTCTGTTTCACCGTATCCCTGGAAAAACAGGTCTTGTTGTCGAGATGGCAGGGGCGGGTTACTGACAAACGGACTCTCCATGATAAACATCAGATCACGCTCTGGGGGAGCGAGGATGGTTTCGTCCCAATCTACGACAAACATTTGCTGATCGGGCGTGATTAGCAGGTTTGCGGTGTGAATGTCCGCGTGGCAGAGGAAATAAGTGAGGGGTTGTTGGCGCAGGATTTCCGCAAGTTCCAGCGTCCGGCGAACAACGTGAGCGATTGCTTCTGCCTTCTCCCGCCAAAAATCCGCGAGTTGGGCTTGCATGGGGGTGAATATCTGGTTTTGCGTGATACGGGTTTCTATTTGTTCAAGATATTCCAGCGCTTTGTTCGTAGGAACAAATTTTTCTTGGGGGAGTTGCTCCGCGAGGTCGGGCGGAAGTTGGACGGCGTGCAAGGCTTTGAGAAACGCGCCATACGCTACCCATTGCGCGTCTGTCAGCCCCGTCTTCATTCCGTTATCCCCCTCGATGAAGGGATACAACAACAAAAAATAATCCCCCACCAGATGCCAAAGCTCCCCGCCGAGGGTGGAAAAAGGGACAACAACTTGCTCCAAGCCCTGGTTTTTCAAAAAACGTGGGATCGTGATCCCGCGCGGGTTGGTCAGCCGCCGTTTGACCTTGAGAAAATACATTTTTTCGGGGGAAGCAACTCGATACACCCACGCGTTCGAATCGTTGCCGAGGGGTATAAATTCGACCTGGCTGGCAATGAGGCCAAATCCTTCTTTCAAACCCTGGATGATTTTTTCATCAGAGAGATTCGGTTTTTCGAGCATTATTTTTCAACCCTGACATCCACCACTTTCATCACCCCTCCAACCGTAACTGCCGCTTGCCCCACGCCGAGGGAGGTATCCACCGGCAGAGAAAATTCCCAGACGCATTTTCCCTGGGCATCCGCCGTTGCAGGAAGATTTTCCACGAAAGGAGTGGATTCGTTCGGGTTGTAATAGGTCAGGGTACAGAGTTCGTCCGGGACAGTTTGCACGACAAGGGCCAGTGTCCCACCTGGGGTTCCTGGCAGGGTAATCAAAAAGTAGAACGTGGCGACATGGCAGGCTGGGTCAACAACCGCGGTATCCAGCCGGATGTACTTTGTCACCGGCTCGGAAACAGAGGGGAAGTTCTGGGCATACCGGTGCATAGTCTGAACAGCCAGGGAGTCCGTACAATACCGCCCGCGTAGATCGGTGAGACGAATTTCTTTATTCAAGTAAGGTATCGGGAGTTCCATCCAGATTTGGTCAGCGGTGGTCCAATACATGCCGTGGATCACGTCCGGGTTGTCGCGATGGAACCAGTCCAACACCTTTAGCATGCCCGTGTCCGGATCTGTGCAAGCATTGGCAGAAAGCACCACGCCATCTTCGTACAACCGTAAAAAGTCAAAACATCCCGTCTGGTTGGAAATGGGATCGGACCGATAAAGGCCTTCCAACCCGCCCAACACGCCCCCTTCCGGCGTCGGCGTAGTCAACAAATCCGGCGGTACAGGAGTAGGTGTTTCGCGCGTTCCTGTCACTGCACAGGCAAGCGAAATAAGACTTATCAACCCCATACCAAAAAGAAATATCTTTTTAACTTGCAAGGAGAACCTCATGAATTTTTCGGGCAGGTGCCCAAACACCATCTTCCAGGTTCGAGAGCAAAATGACGGTTGTCCCGGTCTTTGGATAATGGCGCAAAATTGCGCTCGTCCCCGGATTGATCCCTTCTTTTTGATAATACACCACTTCCCCATCGGGATTCGCGTTAAACCACAAGCCCATCCCATACTTCATATCCCATCCGTCCCGGTGACTGTGAAGGACCTGTGGCGTCAAAAAAGCCTGCGCTTGCGCAGGGAATAACAATTGCCCAGATTGCACCGCCCGCAAAAATTTCTGCAAATCTCCTGCGGTGACGTGCGCGCCAGCATCCGGCGAACCAATCGGCGGATACGAGTAAATATTTCGCTTCCACCCCACACACCGCCCCGCCTCATCCCGGAGCGGATCCGCCCCCTCCGCGACGTTCTCGTTGACCCGATCCATACGGAAAAATCCCGCGCGGTCCATCCCCGCCGGGACGAAAATCCGTTCCCGCACATAATCCCTGTACGCCATCCCGCTCACCCGCTCGATCACCAACCCCAACAACACATACCCGACATTGCAATAACGGCATCCCTGTCCGGGCGAGAAATTCGGCGGCTTATGGATGAACTGCGGCAGAAAATCCACCGTTTGCGTCACTGCATAGTTCGGTTTGGTTTTCCACAAATCTTCGTAAAGTTCCCCGGCCTCCTCATCCGCATCGTCCCCAATACCCGACGTGTGTGTGAGCAAATGGTACACGTTCACTTCTGGGGAAATTGCAGTATCCATCAACCCCAAAAAATCCATCACACGCGTCTCCAGCGAAATGTGCCCCAGTTCCACCAATTGGAGAGTTGCCACCGCCGTAAATAGTTTCGTCAGGGAAGCTGTGTCAAACCGAGTTTCCAGCGTGTTTTTCACCCCCCACGCGCGGCTCGCGTATCCATACGCACCTGTAAACAAAATTTCATCCCCGCGCGTCACCTGCACCACGCCCGAAAATTCATCCTGTGCAGCCAGGGATTGGAAATAATCGTCAAGAGCAAGGATATTCATTGGGATAAGTGATTGACTGTTCTATATTCCGAATGCTACGTTTCAAAGATAATCTCTCCGGCTTGGAATACCTTCGTCACCTGGAGATTTTGGTCGAGGAACACCAGATCAGCAACGGCCCCATGTGCGAGACGGCCCCGGTCGGGAAAACCCATCGCTCGCGCGGGGGTGCGGGACGCGGCATAAACGGCCTCTGCGGGAGAACATCCGGTGAACGCGATCAGATTCCGCACCCCGGCATCCATCGTCAACACACTACCCGCGAGGGTCCCGTTCGCCAAACGTGGCACTGGCCCTTTCACCTTTACCGTTTGCCCACCCAAAACGTAATCCCCATCCGGCATCCCCATCGCCGCCATGGCATCCGTCACCATCACCGTTCGTTGCCACCCAAAAATTTTCCACGCCATTGCCACCCCAGTCGGATGTACGTGTACCCCATCGGGGATCAGCCCGACAAACGGGGCAGGCAAAATGCCAGGCGTTCCACTCAACGCCCCAATCAGCCCCGGTTCGCGGTGGTCAAACGGGCGCATCGCATTGAACAAATGCGTCCCCATCGTGATCCCCGCCTCAATTCCCGCAACCCCCTCAGCCACCGTCGCCATCGAGTGCCCCGCGCTGACCACCACCCCCTGTGCGCGCAGGGCACGAATGGTCTCCAGCGCACCCGGTCTCTCCGGTGCCAGCGTTACGAGAAAGACATGGTTTTCAGATGTCCAGCTTGTGACCAGTTCAGGTGCAGGGGGACGGATCAGCTCGGGGTTGTGTGCGCCTTTCTTTTCCGGGTTCAGAAACGGCCCCTCAAAGTGAAATCCAAGCGGTATCGCCCCGCGAAAGCCAGAGGGCGGCCCGGCACGAAGCACTTCAATGGCCTCTGCGAAGCGTTCCAATGGGTTGGTGATGATGGTTGGGAGAAAAGCAGTCACACCATACTGCGGCAATTGGGCTGCAACCGCCCAGATTGTCGTAGGATCAGCAGTAAAGTCAAGGCCAAAGCCCCCGTTAAGTTGGAGGTCAAAAAAACCCGGGGCAATGTACGCGCCTTTCGTATCCACGCGGTGGGCGGAGGAAGGGGCAGGAAGACCTACGGCAGGCCCTGCCGCAAGTATTTTTCTGTCTTCGATAAGGATCGCCCCATTTGGAATGGCGCGGGCATCTGTAAGGAGCGTAGCGTTTTCGAGATAAAGCATATTAAGATGAAATTTATAGGATCCGTAGGATTTTGAGATCAATCAAGGCGCGATGTGGACAGTATTGTAGATAACGGTCAGGAGAGATGTTTCACCGAAGGTATCAAAACTGAGCGTCCAGATCATAATCCCGGAGCCTTGTTGCATGGCGAGACGGGTTTTGGCCGCCATCGTTTCCTGGCTATTGTAGTACACCTTTTCCCCCGCGTATTCAATGACATCGAGGTAGGCGGCTTCCGGGTTAGCAGCGATGAGTTCGCGGTAGGGTACCCAGTTTGGGCGGGCATAGAAAGGCACACCGAGAACAGCCTTTTCGGGGGGGAGGCCGCGCTGGAGCCAGAAGTGGATAGCGGCTTCAGCATAGGTGTAAGGGGAGTGGTCAGTATTTGAGGCATCGTAGGCCATGATGTTAACGAAGTCCAGAAGAGGGAAGGCAGCGGGGAGAATGCCGGTGGCAGTATCCCCTTCGGCGAGGACAGCGGCAGTGAGGAGGCTTTCGGCGGGGAGGGCGGTGCGAAGGTCTTGCATGAGGGCAAGGAAATTTTGGGCGGACGTGCCCGGATCGGGGTATTCCCAGTCAATGTCCAGCCCATCGAGGCGGTGTTCGGCGGCGTAGGCAACCAGACCGGAAACGAAGGTCGCGCGCGACGCGGGATCGGCGGTGAGGGTTTCAAATTGAGCATCCCACCCCCATCCACCGACAGAAATCAGAATTTTAACACCGTGCACGTGCGCCTGTTCAACGATGGTTTTGAGTTTGTCGGGGTACGCGACATCTTGAAAAGTGCCGTCAGCGTTGGGGGTGACAAAAGCGTAGTTGAGATGGGTGAGTTGGGTGTAGGGGATGAGAGCAGGATCAATCTCGTCAGTAACGTAGCCGATGATGCGGAAGGTGGGTTCGGGGGGAGATATGGCGAGGTGTGGAGTAGGCGTGATGAGGTGGACAACCGGGGTTGGGCGTGGAGTAGGGGATGCAGAAGAAGGGGTACAGGCCGAGAGGAGGGTGAGGAAGAGGAGAAGAACAAGAGAAGAGGGGAAAAGGAGAGGAGGTGAAAAAGAACGCATTGGAGGACCTTGAGGAGGGGTATTATAGTGCGATCTGGAGATTTGCTGCGGAGACAGGAGATCGTATCGCGTGTGCCGTATCCAACGCTATAAAAAACGCCCTGTTGAATAACAGGGCGTTTCCGTTTGAACAAAGGGGTGAATTATCCTTGTGCCCCTAACACCAACACCGCGTTCCGGGAACAGGTAATCTGGGTGCTGTCGCCGATTTGGGGTAACTCAAGGAAGGGGTTGTTGAAGGTATCCATGTGGAATTTGGTATCGCCTACAAGGACTCGAATCCGCACAATTGAACCGAGAAAAGTAATATTTTCGATTTTGGCATCGAGTACATTCGCTTTTTTCTGCTCGGCGGCAAAGCTAAACCGTTCCGGGCGAATGGCAATGAGGACTTTTGTGCCTTTGGCCTGGTCTTTGATTTCCTTGCCCGATTCGAGAACGAGGCCATCCATGCGTAAGGTTCCCGCCGCGGGGTCAAGAATTTCAGCGGTAGCGGTGTTGAGCGTACCGACGAAGTTGGCAACAAACGCCGTTTGCGGGAAGTTGTATACCTCAAAAGGCGTGCCAATTTGCTCCACCACGCCTTTGCTCATCACTACAATCCGGTCAGAGATCGCCATTGCTTCTTCCTGGTCGTGGGTGACGAAAATCGTGGTGATATTTAACTGGCGTTGGATGCGACGAATTTCGTCGCGCACTTCGGCGCGGACTTTGGCGTCGAGGGCGGAGAGGGGTTCATCGAGGAGGAGCAGTTCGGGTTGGATGGCGAGTGCGCGGGCGAGGGCGACGCGTTGCTGTTGCCCGCCCGAAAGTTGATAAGGATAGCGGTTAGCAAACCCCTCGAGGCGGACAAGGTCAAGCATTTCTTTGACGCGTTGGTCAATCTCATGCTTGGCCATCCCTGCCACTTTCAGGCCAAAGCCGATATTCCCTGCGGCGGTGAGGTTGGGGAACAGGGCATAGGATTGGAACACCATCCCGATCTTGCGTTTGTTAGGCGGGACATCGGTGACATCCTGCCCATGAACGATAATGGCCCCAGCAGTGGGCTTTTCAAACCCGGCCACCATCCGCAAGACGGTGGTTTTTCCGCACCCGCTTGGCCCTAACAGGGAGATAAATTCGCCGCGTTCGGTGTTCAATGAAAATTCTGAGACAGCGACGGTGTCGCCGAACATTTTTTGTATGTGGGAAAGTTCTAGGAAGGACATATCTTTCTCTTGGTTGGGTTAGTGTGCCCCTGCCGCCTGTCCTTGTTCGCCGGAGACCAATTGAATGACGCCGAGGGCGACCCAGGTGAGGAGAAAACTGACAAAGGTGAGGGCTGCGGGTTGGTAGGCCAGATGTTGGCCGAGCAAAAACAGGTACGGGCCAAAGGTCGGAACGCCTAAAAAGGACGCCAGCACCACTTCGCCAACGACAATGGCAAAAGTGAGCAAGGCCCCACTTAGCAAAGACGAACGCAAATTCGGCAAGATCACTTTCGTGATAATGGTGAACCAGCTCGCGCCCAGACTTTGGGCGGCTTCGGTCAAGGTTCGCACGTCCACCGTCCGCATCCCGGTATCCACGGAGCGATACATGTATGGAAGTGAAAGCACCGTATATCCGGCGACAATAAGGACTGTCGTGCCGAATTTGTAGTTGGTTAGAGGTTGGATGAGGATGATGTCCGTAAAGGGTATCCCGACGGGGGTGCTGTAAATTCGGATCAAACCAAAGACCAGAATGATCGCGGGGATGACGAAGGGCAGGAGGGTGATAAATTCAACAATCCGGCGGGCTTCCGGCACGCGTAAGCGAATCCAGTAGGCGGTCGGCACAGTGAGGGCGATGCTCACAACAATGGTGGAAAGGGCCAACACGTTGGAAAAGAGAAAGGTCTGCAAGAATTCAGGATCGGCAAAAGCTTTTTCGTAGGCGAGAAAACTGAGCGTATCCCTTTTCATTTGCAAAGAGAAATCGAGGGTGGCATACAAGGGCAAAATGAAATAAATCGCGCCCAAAATAAACCACAACCAACTCCAAAACCGATTGCCGAGTTTGAAAGATTTGGCGGGTTTTCCTGCGGTAGACGTTGTCATTTCAACCACCTCTCTGTTTTGCCTTGCAACCAGGAATACCCGGCCAGGGAAATCGTCATGATGAACACCATCCCCATCGCCATTGCATACCCCAGACCGGGATTGTGAAGCACATCCCCACGGATTTGAGCCCCAATCTGGATGGTGACAATGGGCAGGGTACCGCCCGTCAATGCGTAGGCTGTGGCATACGCCCCAAACGCATTCCCGAAGAGCAAAATCATCGAGCCTAAAATGGAGGGCAAAAGAATGGGCAGGGCGATGTTTGTCCAGTATTGAAAGGTGCTCGCGCCTAATGTTTCGGCGGCCTCGCGCCATTCGCGCTTGAGGCCATCTAATGCGGGCGTCATGATCAGCACCATCAACGGGAACTGAAAATACATATAGGTCAGACTCAATCCGGTGAAACTGTATAAGTTAAAGCCGGACTGGTAAATATCCACTTGAAAAACATTTTTGAGAATCGCAGTGACGATGCCAGTGCGACCCAACGTAGCAACAAACGCAAACGCTAGTGGCACCCCAGCGAAGTTGGAGGCCACGCCTGAAAAGGTGATCATGGCACTTCGCATAAATTTAGGCAAGCCGCCTACAGTAATCGTGTAGGCTAGTAAAAAGCCAAAGATGCCGCCCCCCAACGCCGTGACGGCGCTAATTTCAATGCTTAATTTATAGGCATTGATAATGGTGGATTGCGTAAAAAGTTGAAGAATGTTATCGAGGGTAAATTGCCCGTCATTATTCGTAAAACTCCCCATAAATAACCGGATGGACGGTAACAGCATAAACAAAAGAGCAAACAAAAAAAACGGCATAACCCCAATCCATTTGCGCCATGTATCGGAGATATTTTTTTTGTTTGTTTTTGGGGCTGAGAGAGTCATTTCTGTCATTGTGCAGCACCTCAGAGCCTGGAAATTAGGAGTGAGACCCTGCTTTGGGCAGGGTCTCACGATTTTGAAGGATTTAGTTGTGTTTACGGGGCGTCTTGAATGTTTGCTCCAACAGCCGAGTCCCAGTTTTCAGTGATGAGAACTTTCGCGGCATCCAACTGTGCAACCGTCGGGAATACTGCGCCGGAAACGTCGGGGAGTTTTGCGAGCATATCGGCGGGGATGACGCCACGCGCGCGCATGTCCTGTTCCCGAATGGGGTGGCAATAGCCGCCCAACCAAGCCAGTTGCCCTTCGTCGGAGTAGAGGTATTCCATCCACAGTTTGGCAGCGTTGGGGTGCGGGGCGTAGGCGCTGATGGCCTGAACGTACACACCAGCAAAACGACCACTGGCGGGGACAACCACCTGCGCGGCGGGGTTCCCTTCAAAAGAGTCGATGGCGGCAAGGGCATTGTAGTCCCAGGTGATGCGGATGGGGGTTTCGCCTTTGGCAACCAACCCATTGTTGGAGATCAACGGAACCAGGTTTCCACCAGAGTTCAGTTTTGCGAAGTAATCCAAACCGGGTTGGGCGTTATCCAACGAGCCGCCGTTTGCGAGGGCCGCGGCAAACACAGATTGAATAGCCTGGTTGGACGTGCGGGGATCGCCAGAGAGGGCAACCTGCCCAGAGTATTTGGGATCGAGCAAGTCAGACCAATCCTTCGGGACATCAGGTTGAATATCAGTGTTCACGAGGAAGGCCAACACACCGTAATAGTCACCGTACCAGTACCCATCAGCATCTTTGGCATCAGCGGGAATGCTATCCCAGGTGGAGACTTTGTAGGGCATGAGCAAATTTTCAGCCTTGGAAGACGGACCGAACGCAAAACCAACGTCAATGACATCGGGAGCCTGCGGACCTTTGTTGTCTTTGTTCGCTTTGATGGCTTCGACTTCATCGCCGGAACCAGCATCGGGATTCAGTTCGTTAACTTCCAGACCATATTTGGCTTTGAAGCCGTCAATCACGGCACCGTAGTTGCACCAGTCGTGGGGCAGGGCAATCGTCGTGAGCGAGCCTTCAGCTTTTGCGGCAGCAACCAACTCGGCCATGGGATCTGCTTCCATGGCTTCAGTTGCCACGGAGGCCGGTTCTTCTGTTGCCGCAGGGGTACAAGCGGGCAGGATAAACGCAGCCACTAACAAAACCATTAGTAATTTACGAAACTTAGACATATATACTCCTTTACAAAAAAATTAGGGGGAACGGAATAATTTTACCGTGATTAGTTAACACTCGCCAAGTAAAATAGTTAACCTTTTTTTATGGGAAGGTTATGAATTGGTTTAAAGTAGGGACAATTGGCAATGGAATCTTCTAAAAATTCCTAGAAAATTGTGTGTCGCCTGTAAATAACAGGATCGCCCAAGATTTTTAAGATGTAGGTAACGGAAGAACTAAAAATGAAAAAGTCGCACGCCACCTTCTCGCGGTCATGGGGTTAAACAATGCATAAATACTTTTTCGAGTTCTATAGGGGTTAATGGGAAAGATGAAATGGGTTTTGAGAAAATTATTTTCTCAATTTATTGATTATCTAGCTTATTCCCGTGAGAATAATAGAACCGCCCCTTTTTCAAATCAACAGGAGAATCTATATGGCAAATTATTTACGGAATTAATTTCCACCCTTGACTTTAACCTCAAAAATAGAAGACAAATTTCTCGGAATATCGAGAAGGTCAGCGTCTTATTGCAAATTCGTAGGAGATGTCAAAATGGCTAATAAAGGAATGTCACGTGAAGAGATCATCAAGCAAGATATGAAAGATCTCCACAAGTTAGGGTACGCGCAACAATTATTCCGCGAAATGGGTGGATTCTCAAATTTTGCTATCTCGTTTTCTATCATTTCAATTTTAACCGGCGCGATTCTACTGTTTGGTTATGGACTTGGTTTCGCAGGCCCCATCATTAACACACTTGGATGGCCGCTGGTTACCATCTTCGTTTTATGTATTGCCGCTTCTATGGCAGAACTGGCCTCCGCTTATCCGACAGCTGGAGGCCTTTATTTTTGGGCGCACCGGCTAGGGAACTACAAGTGGGCTTGGGTGACGGCTTGGTTCAATATGCTCGGCCAGATTATGATCACAGCGGGAATTGATTATGCGGCCGCGCTCTACATTGCGGGTGCAGTCAATCGCTTGTTTGGAACCGCGATAGATACGAACAGTGCCGCTACTGTAGTGATTGTGATGATCATTATTATGATCCCGCAGGTGCTAATCAATATTTTCGGTATTAAGCTAACGGCCAGGCTCAACGATTTTAGCGTGTATTGGCACATTGGCGGTGTACTTGTCATGGCCGTTTTGCTGATCGCCTTCGGAAAAGCAACGCAGCCCTTCAGTTTCTTGTTCAAGAGCGCGGTGAATACGGATTTAACCTCCTTTACTTCATTTGCTGCAGGCAGCTTTACATTCGATTCAATTATGATGAAAGCACTAGGGCCTTTATACGCGGGAGGCGGTTTAGCACTGGCTTTTGTACTGGGTCTTTTACAAGCGCAATGGACGTACACCGGGTATGATGCCTCTGCTCACGTTGCAGAAGAAACGGTTATGGCTCGTTTGAATAGCGCTTGGGGTGTGTTTTTATCGGTTGCAGTTTCGTTTGTGGTGGGCTATATCATGTTGATCATCTTAACCCTGCACATCCCCAACGGTCTGGATGGGATTCCTGCAACGATTGATGCAGCCAATTCTCCCGCGGTGTTGTACATCGTCTACTCAAATTTTGATAATGTGATCTTCGGCCACATTATTGCCATTATTATCGGTGTGGCGATGTGGTTATGCGGGCTATCATCCATCACCAGCATGAGCCGGATGTGGTTTGCTTTCGCTCGGGATGGAGGCATGCCTGGTCACAAGCTCATCAAGCAAATCCACCCCAAATGGCGCACCCCCATGTGGTCTATCTTGATTACCTGTACATTGGCGGTGCTGTTGACTGTGTATTCAGCGGTTTATTCCGTCATTGTCGCTGTAAGCACAACCGCTTTGTATCTTGCTTACGGGATTCCTATCTACCTCAACCTTCGCAACAAACTCAAAAAGCAGGGCGAGTACACAACAAAACAAACCGCGCCCTGGTTTCTCAAAGGATGGGGCGCAGCCATCAATGTAATCGCCATTGCATGGATCGTCTTTATCACGTTCCTGTTCTCGATCCCGCCGAACGAATTGGCTGGATGGTCCATTATTATCCTGGCTGTATTTATGATTCTCTACTGGCAACTGGACGCAAAAAAGCGTTTCACTGGCCCGAAACCCCATGCCGAAGAGGAACTCCGCAAGATTGAATCTGAAATGAGCTAGAACTGTACCGGAAACGTCCAAACCCATGTCACAGAGGATTGGAGAGTTTGATACAATTCTCCAATCCTAATTTTTGTTTGAGGCTTTCATGCGAATTGCTCTCGTGATTGGTTCCACTGTCTCCACAATTAAAGATGAAACTTTGCAAGGTCGCAAACTCCTGATTGTCCAACCTGCAAACACAAAAGGGATCCCTTCTGGCGAGCCGTATGTTGCGGTAGACACAGTCAGTGCCGGGAGGGGCGACCTTGTGCTTGTCACAGAATATTCGTCCGCTCGATATACAGGTTTCACCAAAAACCTCCCCATAGATGCCGTAATTGTAGGCGTCATCGACTCCCTCGAGGAGGGCGGAGAATACACTTACCAGAAAAGATAGAAAGCAAAACATTAAACGTAAAACGGGATTGTTCAAGATTCTACACGCGTCTTTCTACGTTTCCCAATGTCCGACTCCCGCACCCTTCTCTCTGTTGGCCTCGACGTGGGCACCACCACCACGCAAGTCATCTTCTCCCGCCTGGGGTTGAAAGATGTCGCGCGGGCCGGGCAAATTCCCCGGATCAGCATCACCGACCGGGAAGTGCTCTACCAAAGCCCGATTGTCTTCACCCCCCTGCTGGACGCGGAAACCATCGACGCGGACACCCTCAACCAGATCGTGCGCGGCGAATATGCCCGGGCCGGGATCAACCCCCAGCAAGTGGAAACCGGCGCGGTCATCATCACCGGGGAAACGGCAAAAAAGAAAAATGCGGATGAAATTTTGCGGGCGTTGTCCGGTTTGGCGGGGGAATTCGTTGTCAGCGTGGCGGGGCCAAACGTCGAAAGTCTGATCGCCGGACGCGGGGCGGGCGCAGCGGATTATTCTCAGGCGCATTACGCCACCGTCACCAACGTGGACATCGGCGGAGGGAGTGCGAACAGCGTCACCTTTCAAACGGGCAACGCCCTCAGTGCCGCGGCGATGAACTTTGGCGGGCGGATGTTGATCATGGACCACGCCACTGGCAAAATCCGCCATCTCGCCGACCCTGCGAAACAAATCCTGACCGATTTGGGGATGCAACTAAACGTGGGCGATTCCCCCTCGCTCGATCAACTGCGCCGTTTCACCCACCGCATGGCAGACATGGCGCTGGAGTTGGTCGAAGGCACGGCTTCCCCACTCGCCCAAAAACTCTACCTGACCCCACCTGCCCCAGTTTCCGGTAAAGGTTCGGTGTTGATGTTTTCCGGCGGGATTGGGCACTACTACTACAATCCCATCGCCATCCAATCCGTCGCCGACGCGACCATCCATGACGACATCGGCCCCCTGCTCGCCGAATCCATGCGGAACCACGCGGGGTTGAACGCCTACGAAATTGCCAAACCCGCCCAAACCCTGCGGGCTACCGTTCTCGGCGCAGGGACACAAACCGTCACATTGTCCGGTTCCACGATCTGGGCCGAGCGGCAAATCCTGCCTGTGAAAAACGTCCCGGTCATCCGCCCCGCCCTGCCCGAAGGATTGCAAGCCAGCCTGGTCGCGTCCGCCATCTCCGCCGCGGTCCGCCGTTGGGATGTCAACCTCGCTACCGATCCCTTCGCGATTGCGCTTGAATTGAATCGTTCTCTGGACTATACTCTGCTCACCCAACTGGCACACGGATTAAAAGAATTTTCAGGCAACTTGCCCCCCGAAAGGCCGCTGATCGTCATCATCGAGCGCGATTACGCCCAGGCGTTGGGGCAAACGGTCAAAGGTCTGGCTCCCGAACGGGCGTTGCTGGTGATCGACCAAGTCGGGCTGGCGGAAGGGGATTTTATTGATGTCGGCACGCCGTTGATGGATGGAAGAGTTGTGCCGTTGAGTGTGAAAACGTTGATTTTTTATCATTAGCATGACTCAGTCAAACGATAACTTCTCCCGGCAAAATCCCTTGTTTGTCACCATCTCCTTCCTCGTGGTCATGGCAGTGCTTTTTATCGTTGTTATCGGGATTTTGCCTTATCGCACTTCCAACGCGACCTTGTCAGGAACCCCCACCGTTACCCCCGATCCCTATCGCCAATATCAATTTGGCGTCACGGACTATCTGACTGGAAATTATCCGGCGGCGCTTGAAGATTTCACCCGTTCGATAGACGCCCAATATTCCCCCATGGAAGAGGCGCTTTATCAACGTGGGTTGGTCTACTATACTATTAGCGTGCAAAACGAGGATGAATCTGCGGCCGACAACTCCATTGCCGATTTGGAAGCGGCGATAGCACTCGCCCCAAACTACTTTAAAGTCTATCCGGCTCTCGGTTGGTCTAATTTTCAAAAGGCTTCATTTGCAACAGGCGATGAACAAACCGCCTACTATCAAAAAGCGCTTGACATTTTCCAGCAAGGTGCGGCGCTCTACAAAAAAAACGGCAAAACGGACGCCCAAATTTTTGACGGGTTGGGCTGGACAAATTACAAACTCGGCAATCTGGAAGTAGCCATAGAATTCTTTATGCAAGCTATCAACTTCAACCCCGGCCTGGAAGATGCCCAAATCGGGCTGAACGCGGCCAAAGCTGACCTCGGCAAATAACAATTTTTTCCTTCACCCTCCTTTGTGAACTTCGTGTTCTTAGTGGAAAAGCCCCATGCTCCTACGTGCCAAACTTCACGGCAAAACCTACGAATTCCCTGACATCCGCCTCCTCATGGGCAAAGCCAACGAGGAAAAATCCGGCGACCGCCTCGCGGGCGTGGGCGCAGAAAGCGCGGCAGAACGCGTCGCCGCCCGCCTCGTCCTCGCGGAAGTGCCCCTCTCCGTCCTCCACGACACCCCCGCGGTTCCCTACGACCAGGATGAAGTCACTCGCGTCATCCACGATGCCGTGGATCAAACGGTGTACAACGAGATCAAAGGCTGGAAAGTGGGCGATTTCCGGGAATGGCTCCTCGCCGACACCACAACCCCCGACATGATCCGCCGCGTCTCCAACGGCCTCACCGCCGAGATGATCGCCGGCGTCACCAAACTCATGTCTAACATGGACTTGATGTACGCGGCCAAGAAAATCCCCGTCACCGCCCACTGCGCCAACACGATTGGCACACCCGGCACGCTCTCCTCCCGCAACCAGCCCAACCACCCCACCGACTCCCCCGAAGGCATCCGTGCCGAAATTTACGAGGGTCTCTCCTACGGCTCCGGCGACTCCGTCATCGGCATCAACCCCGTAGACGACTCCTACGGCTCGGTCTCCCGCCTGCTCGACATGACTTACGAAGTCATCAAAACCTGGGACATCCCCACTCAAAACTGCGTTCTCGCCCACGTCACCACCCAAATGAAGTGCATGGAAGCGGGTTCCCCGGTCGGGTTGGTGTTCCAATCGCTCGCCGGGTCGCAGAAGGGCAACGAGTCTTTCGGCATCTCCGTCGGCATGTTGGACGAAGCCTACGACCTCGCCAAAAAACACTGCTTCCCAAAAGGCCCCAACTTCATGTATTTTGAAACCGGTCAGGGTGCGGAACTCTCCGCGGAGGCGCACAACGGCTGGGATCAGCTCGTCCTCGAGGCCCGGTGCTACGGCCTCGCCAAACGCTACCACCCCTTCCAAGTCAACACCGTCGTCGGCTTTATCGGCCCCGAATATTTGTACGACGCCCGACAGATTCAACGAGCGGGCCTCGAAGATCACTTCATGGGCAAACTCACGGGCATCCCGATGGGCGTAGATGCCTGCTACACCAACCACGCCCGCGCCGACCAAAACGCCATCGAAAACCTCGCGGTCATGCTCACCGCCGCCGGATGCAACTACTTCATGGGCGTCCCCATGGGCGACGACTCCATGCTCTCCTACCAATGCACCTCCTTCCACGACGCCCCCACCCTGCGCCAACTCTTCGGCCTGCGTCCCGCGCCCGAGTTTGAAAAATGGATGGAATCGCTCGGTCTCCTCAAAAACGGCGTCCTCACCGAAAAAGCCGGAGACCCGACGATCTTTCTAAAGAGATAACCATGACCGACACCCAAATAAACGCCCTCGTTGAAGAAGTCATCCGCGAACTCCATGCCATCGGCGCGGTCAAAACCCCGTCCGCGCAGGCCGGCGTTGCCCCGCCCTCTCCACCACCCCCGCGCCCTCCATCACCCACTCACCCAATCGCCCAATCGCTCAATATCGATCTCCCCGACCCCACCCCTCCCGCGGCGCGCCAGACCCCGAACATCCACAACCCCAAAGACGCCCAGGGCCTCCGCGCCCTCATGGCCTCCACCACTACGCGGATCGGCGTCGGACGCGCAGGGCCACGCTACCGAACATCTTCGCTCCTCCTCTTTCAGGGCGATCACGCTGTGACACAAGATGCCCTCTACCGCGATGTTGACCAAAAACTCCTCGACGAATTCAACCTCTTCACCGTGCAAACCCAGATCACTGGCGGCAAACAAGAATACCTCCTCCGCCCCGATCTCGGACGGTTGCTCAACGATGAAGCCAAACGCCTCATCAACGCCAAATGCCAGAAAAACGTCAACGTCCAGCTAGTGGTGGGCGATGGGTTGTCCGCCGCCGCCATCGAAGCGAACCTGCGCCAGATGTTCCCCGTTATCCAGCAGGGGGTGAAAAGCGCGGGGCTGACGCTCGGCACACCATTTTTCGTCAAATATGCCCGCGTCGGGGTGATGAACGACATCGGCGACCTGATCAAACCGGATGTCGTCATCCTGCTGATCGGGGAGCGTCCCGGTTTGGGTCGCGCAGAATCCATGAGCGCGTACATGGGCTACAAGCCCAAATACGGCGATACCGACGCCGACCGCGATGTCGTCTGCAACATTTTTGAAAACGGCGGCACCAACCCCCTCGAAGCTGGTGCCTTCGTCGTCCAAATCGCCCAAAAGATGCGGAAACACGAAGCATCGGGCGTGAAGTTGAAACTGGCGAATTAGACCTACCCGCATCCTTCGACTTCGCTGGACATGAGCAATTTTAGTTTTTGAGTTACTATCCGCTCCGCTCAGGATGCTGACAAATAACAAATTAACCCTAACAAGTACCAAATAATCCCATGCCCCTCCTCGACCCTCTCTACGGAACCCCCCTCGCCGTCCAACTGATCCCCCAGGTGGACCGCGGCCTCGCCGAACAACTCAACCTGCGCCCCGACCAACGCTCCATCGGCCTGCTTAGTGTGGACAACGATGACGCCACCTATGTTGCTGTGGATGAAGCCACCAAAATGGCTGACGTGGAAGTGGTGTACGCCAAATCGTTCTACGCGGGAGCCAAACACACTTCGGGAAAACTGTCCGGCGAAATCATGGCGATTATCGCTGGCCCGAACCCGGCCGAAGTCCGCGCGGGGTTGAATGCCGCGGTGGATTACATCCAAACGAAAGCGATCTGGTACTCCGCCAACGAAGATGATTCCATCGCCTTCTTTCCCCACGTCATCTCCCGAACAGGGACATATCTCTCGAAAGTATGCGATATCCCTACCGGGTCACCGATTGCCTACCTGGTCGCACCCCCCAACGAAGGACTGGTCGCCCTCGACGCCGCCCTGAAAGTCGCCATCGTCCGCATCGTTGCCCTCACCATGCCGCCTTCTGAAACGAACTACATGGGCGTCATGCTGACCGGCGACCAACCCGCCTGCCGCGCCGCCGCCCTCGAATTCCAGAAGAAGGTTTTGGAAGTGGCAGCAAATCCGATGAACTACTAAAGGTAGACAAGGTACACACGGTATACACAGTAAACAAGTATTTACCCTATTTACCTTATCTACCGTATTTACCCCTCCCCCCCCGCCCATGCCCCGTCAACTTTTCACTGCCGAAGATATTCGCCGCCTTGCGCGGGATTCTGCCACTTTAGTGCTTGGGCCGGACGATATTGTCACGGACGAGGCCGCGGATGTGGCGTTTGCGCTGGGGGTGCGACTGATTCGGGAGACGGAAACTTCGTCGGCTTTGCGCGTGGAGGCAGGTCCGGGGTTGCATCCGTTGAAGGTGGTGCGGGGGGCGAGTGTGCAGATGGAGCGGTTTCTGGAGGGGGTGGAAATTCCGGGGACGAACACCCGGTTGAAGGATGTGATCACGACCGGGGACCGCGGGCCGATGGGGGCGGGGTTCATGGCACTCGAAGCGCCGCCCGGTGGGGTCGGGCAAATGGCGTGGACGCTGAATTATGATGAGATTGATATTGTGTTGGAGGGGGAGTTGATCATCACGCGGGGGAATGAACAGGTGCGCGGCGGGCCGGGGGACGTGATTTACATTCCGAAAGGTTCGTCCATCACCTTTGGCACACCCAGCCGGACGCGGTTTGTGTACGTGGTTTTTCCGGTCAATTGGAATGAAAAGTAACTGGTTCGCAAATTTACGCAATGTGGTGGATTTTCCGCTCCGGCAATTCTTCAAATGGGAACGCCCCCTCACCATTCGCAATGAGGAAAAAGATGGGTTGTTTGGCCATTTGGCGGAGAATGAGCGATTGCGAGCCTGGAAAATTGAGAAAACCCTGCGCCAAGACTTCCATCTCGAAAAGCTGTATCAACACAGTGGGGCCAAAAATTATCGGGAGAACCTTTTTTACCTGGAAATGCTGCTCCGGGCGTTGAATACGAGTAGGCCCTCATTACCGCAAACGCTCGTCGCCGCGGATATTGGGCCATCCCACTGGTTTTACGTACAGGCACTTTACGCGGCGCTCAAGTGGTGGCACGCTTCGAAAGGGCGGCAAATCAACCTCACCGGGTTTGAAGTGGACGCGTATCGGGTTTACGGGGATTTTCGCGCTCGGCGAGACCATGCCCTTGCCCATGTACGGGACCTAAATACAGTCCAATACCTCCCCCAAAAATTTGTCAAACAACCGGAAACGTTTGATGTCATCATGATGTTATTTCCTTTCGTCTTTATCCGCGATCATTTGCAGTGGGGCTTGCCGACGAGCCTGTTCGATCCGGTGCAATTGCTCAAAGAAGCCTGGGACAGCCTGCGCCCGAGCGGGCTGTTATTGATCGTCAACCAGGGTGAGCAGGAACACATTGCCCAAAAGGAAATGCTCGCCTGCGCGGGGATTTCACCCGTAAGTGCCTTTCAGCATGAATCCATCCTGTTCGAGTACGATCTACCCCGTTTTGTGTTGGTCGCGGTGCGAAATGAGTAAGAAAGTGCCCAAGAATAACTCCGCCGACCGCTCCGGGGGGATTGCCAAATCCCGCCGGGAGGGACGCCCGGATTTGGCAATCCGGCACGAGCGGAAAACGCAGACTTATCCTTTTCCAGGCCCTAAAGTCATTCGCCACCAAATTCTCCCCTCCTGAAGACATGAAAACCATCAACCATTCGGGGCGCGCACTGGCGCACATCAAAGTTTTGGCGGAAGCGATTGGGCCTCGGCCCGCGGGCAGTGAGGCGGAGGGGAATGCGCGTGCATACGTGCAAAAACAATTACAACAATGGGGATACCACGTTCAAAAACATCCCGTTTCCTTCGCCGCCCTGCCATTATTTTCCCCTTTCCCAACGCTCGCGGGTTTGTATCTGGCCCTTGGCGGGTGGGGGATTGCCACCGTGCCCTGGCTGTTGTTGGGGCTGCCCTTTGCCCAGAAACTCCTGATCCGCATGACCCGTTGGATGATGTGGAATCGCCCCCAAAAAGCACATTCTGAGAATTTAGTGGTGTTCCCAAAAGAGGCGGCCTCTGATACTCCCATCTTGTTTTTATGCGCGCACCTGGACAGTGCGCGGGTATTTGCCTTTCGCCACCGGTTTTGGATTGCGTTGCAAACACAGATATGGGACATCTACCAACGAGTTGCCATTGCGATAACCGGCATGGCGATTTTGCATTTATTGGGGTTGCTCATCCCCGATCTTCTGGTGTGGTTATTGGGGCTTGCGGGGTCGGTGGTTGGGGGTGGGATCATCTTGCTGGAATGCTGGAATCAATTCGGGCACCAAAACCGTTACGCTCCCGGTGCGAACGATAACGCTTCCGGGCTAGGGGTCGTGCTGGCGTTGGCGGAATTTTTCGCCCGGCAACCTGTCCAAAACATTCGCTTGGGGTTTTTGTTCACAGGCGCAGAGGAAACCGGGTTACATGGGGCGCGTGCTTTCGCCGAATATCTGTCCAAATCGAACACGAAAAATGTGTACGTCTTGAATTTGGATATGGTTGGCGTTGGCGATGTGCTGAAAACGGTGGTTTCGGATGGAACCTTGCCGCCCACAAAGACCTCGGCTTTCCTGAACGAACTTGTGGCAAACGCCAACCCGCAAGTGAAAGAAGTTCACCACGTCTCCCGAAGCGGCGATCACCTGCCGTTTTTGAAGCAAGGCATTGCGGCGACCACCCTGGAAATGGGCTATGCAAAAGGCTTTCTGTGGACATACCACACCTTAAACGACACCCTGGAAACCATTGATCCCCAGGCGCTTCAAGTTACGGCGGAAACCATCATCCAGATGATTGAAAAGATGATTGACACTGCTTCGAGCAACCCTGTTAAGTGATCCATCGAATGAGGATAGCATGATGCCCAAAAACGCAGTCCATGATCCAGTTTCTTGATTGCATTTTGACAAATTATTGTGACCATCCCCACCCGTAAAGCCGCCGGGCTACGAAACGACGCCGAATAAATCCGGCTGAAAAGCCCGTTTGAACGGGCGTCGTTCGTCGCCGGGGGACTTCATTCCCCGGCGGGCCAAAGTGGATTGTCAGATCAACTTGGAAATATTCAAAAAGAACCCCACGCATTTGAAGAAAAGACTCACGAGCGGCTATAATATTCGCAGATTTTTCGCACTTCATTTTCCATTGGAATGAAAATTATGCCCAAAACCATTTACACCGAACAAGATATTGACGCCCTGAAAGCCCGCGGCGCGACCTCCGTAGAAGTGAACGAGGATGTCATTTTGACCGACCTCGCGCTGGAACGTGCCCAAAAACACGGACTAAAAATTCACCGTGCCGCGCAGAGCGCCCCGCAAGCGACCTATAGCCCCTCCGTCAACACCTACGCGGCCTATCCCAAAGCCCCACCCCCATCAGACGAACGGTATCAAAAAGTCAAAGCCGCCGTGCTCGCCCGCCTCCCCGGCCCGGTAGACCCCGCCGCGCTGGAGACCGCAATCCGCAAAGTGTTGGCCCAACACCCTTGACCCCCTGGACATTCACCCATGCAAGACCTTATTCACGAAAAAGTTACCCAAGCGATCCAAATTCTCAAAGAACAAAACGTTGACCTCTGGCTCACCTTCGTCCGCGAAACCTCCGCGGGAGGCGATCCTGTTCTCCCCCTCATTTACGGGCACGACCTGACCTGGCAAAGTGCGCTGATCATCACGCAAACGGGGGAACGGATCGCGATCGTGGGGCGCTTTGAAATGGAAGCGGCGCACCGCGTGGGCGCGTATACGGTGATCGGGTACGATGAAGCGGTCAGCGTGCCGTTGTTGGAGACGTTGCACCGGCTCGATCCGCAATCCATCGCCATCAATTTTTCCGAAAATGACGTTCTCGCGGACGGCCTGACCCTGGGCATGTCCCACCTCCTGAAAAAATACCTGACCGGGACGCCCTACGCCGAACGGTTGACCTCTGCCGAACACATTATCCACGCCCTGCGCGCCCGCAAATCCCCCGCCGAAGTGGACCGCATCCGCACCGCCATCCGCACCACCGAGCGGTTTTACGGCGAAACTTTTGAGCATCTCGAACCCGGCCTGACGGAAAAGCAGGTGGGCGAGTTTATGCACGGGCAACTGGCCGAGTTCGCCCTGGAAACCGCGTGGGAGCGGGCATCATGTCCGGCGGTAAACGCTGGCCCCGATTCCCCGGTGGGGCACGCAGGGCCGACAGAGTTGGTCATTCAGCCGGGGCAGTTGGTGCATTTTGATTTTGGCGTCAAGGAAAACGAATACTGCTCAGATATTCAGCGAATGGCGTACGTGCTGGCGGAGGGGGAAACGACCCCGCCTGAGCCGGTACAACGCGGGTTTGACACGGTCGTCCGCGCGGTGCAGGAAGCGGTGAAGGCGATGAAGCCGGGTGTGTTGGGGGTGGAGATCGATGCTATCGCTCGGAAGGTGATCACGGATGCAGGGTATCCTGAGTACAAATATGCCACCGGACACCACTTGGGGCGGTTGTGCCACGATGGGGGCGGGATTCTCGGGCCGCGGTGGGAGCGGTACGGCGACACGCCCAACAGGCCCCTAGAGGTCGGGCATGTGTATACCGTGGAACCCGGTCTCATGGTGCCAGGGTATGGATATGTTGGGTTGGAGGAAGATGTTCTGGTCACGGAAAACGGTACGGTTTTTCTCAGTACACCGCAGTTGGAGTTGATTTTGATCTAGAATTCCCTTGAGTTCCTACGAATTCCTACGAGTTCCCGGAATTTGTAGGATTTTATGGGAACTGTGGGGAACTGAAGGAACTTTTTAAGAAGGAGTGCTATGGCGAAGAATGTTCTCATCACGGCAGCGGTAACGGGGGCTAGTTTTACCCCCACAATGTCCCCTCACATGTTGTTTGACCCCGATGAAGTCGTTGCCGACGCGGTCGCCGCGGCAAAGGCGGGAGCGGCGATCATCCACATCCATGCCCGTGACCCGAAGGATGGCCGCCCCATCTCCGATCCGGGGATTTTCCGGGCGTACGCGTCGGGCATCAAAGCGGAGACAGATGCGGTCGTCAACATGACGACGGGCGGTGCGACCGGGCAGACGATTGAGGAACGGTTGAATGTGGTGAAAACCCTTCAGCCCGAACTGTGTTCCTGCAACCTGGGGACGATGAACTACGGCGGCTTTCCGATGATCCCGAAGTATGAGGGGAAATGGCGGTTTGAGTGGGAGCGGGAGTTTCTTGAGTCCACCCGGACGGAGCCATTCACGAGCAGTTTTGCGGACATCGAGTACATGCTCAAGACGCTGCAAAACGAGACAGGGACGCGGATGGAGTTTGAAGCCTACGATGTGGGGCATCTCTATACGCTGGCTTATTATGCCAGCCTGGGGCTGGTTCAGGCCCCGATTATGGTGCAGATGGTGATGAACACGCTTGGCGGCATTGGCCCGGATATTGATAATGTGGTGTTTATGGTGCGGACGGCCCAACGGTTGCTGGGGAATGATGTCGAAATCGCGGTGCTGGGCGGGGGACGGTACCAGTTCGACTTGATCACGGTCGGGGCGTTGATGGGGTGCAACGTCCGTGTGGGGATGGAGGATAACTTGTACATCAGCCGTGGGAAGCTGGCGGAGTCGAATGCGGAGTATGTGGAGAAGGCGAAGCGGATTTTTGATGAGTTGGGGTTGAAAGTGGGGGCTGCAGAGGAGGCGAGGGGGAGGTTCGGATTGAAGGGGGGCGAGAACGTGAAGTTTTAGCGTTGAATTCAATGATGGTGTAAAATCTTTTCATGCTAAAGAATTATCAGCAGCAGTCCTTCGATTTTTTCGATACTGTAAAAGCATCCTCGGAAAATGGCATTGCGAAAGTTATCAGTAATAGTGATAACTCCATACAAAGCGAGGATCGTGCCTTTCATGACTGGTATCGTTTTGTTTTATCCTACCCACCGCATCTAGTCAGAGATTACATTCGAGATTTCGAGCTTTACGAGGATGCTGTGGTGCTCGATCCATTTTGCGGTACAGGAACGACACTTGTAGAAGCCCAACTTAATCATCGAAAAGCAATTGGGCTTGAAGTCAACCCTTTTCCATATTTTGCCACCTGTGTAAAAACAAATTGGGAAACTAAGCCTTCACTCCTACAAGAAGTTTCATCAGAAATCGCGGAAAACACGCTATCTAAACTTTTTGAGCAAGGCATTGATGATCGTAGTTTACAAGTGGATCGAAAGGCAAAACTGTGTACATTGCCATCAGAAACCGAACATGCGTTGATCAAAGACTCAATCAGTCCCATTCCTCTTCATAAAACACTGGTTTTGCTAGACGAAATCAACCGTTTTCAGAATCATCCTGCACACAAATATTGTCTTTTGGCTTTAGGAAACGCGTTGATTTCTAATATCGGGAATCTGCGATTTGGCCCGGAAGTTGGCGTGGGGAAAATCAAGAAGGATGTACATGTTGTTGCAGTTTGGAAAAATGAAATTACACGGATGATCAATGATTTAGAGTCTGTTAACGCAGAAGATTATCCGCAAGCTGAAGTTCATTTGACCGACGCGCGAAACCTGACGAAAGTGTTACCACCGTTTTCAGTGGATGCTGTGATCACTTCTCCACCGTATCCAAACGAAAAGGATTATTCCCGCACTACTCGCTTAGAATCTGTTTTGCTTGGATTCATCGAAGATATGACCCAATTGCGTTCATTCAAGAAAACGTTTCTTCGCTCGAATACAAGAGGGGTGTATAAATCAGATAATGATGATTTATGGGTCAAAGATCACAAAGAAATTCAGGCTTTGGCTCAAAATATTGAGGCGCGCCGGATTGAGTTAGGAAAAACTTCAGGGTTTGAAAAACTTTACGCAAGGGTAACTAAGCTTTATTTTGGCGGAATGACCAGACATTTAACCGAATTGACTTCTATTTTAAAACCTGGCGCACAATTGGCTTACGTAGTAGGCGATCAAGCTTCTTATTTGAGAGTGATGATTAGAACCGGTCAACTCCTCGCAAGCATCGCTGAAAAAATCGGTTACGAAGTCGAACGGATCGATCTCTTTCGGACCCGTTTTGCAACAGCGACCCAAAGTGAATTACGGGAAGAAGTCGTTATTTTGCGCTGGCGCGGATAATCTCCAACAAAGGATAATAAAAGATGGGCAAATACGAGAAAATCATTGACTGGATCTTTTTCAAAAACTATCGTGAAAATTACGTCAAGGTATCCTTTGAAAGAGAGGAATTAGTAGAAGCATCCGACGCTTTAGGATATTCTCGGATCAAAAATCTAGGCGACATCCCATACACTTTTCGATTTCGTCGCGAACTTCCCAAAAGTATCCAAAATACTGCACCACAGGGGGCGGAATGGATCATCGTTGGCACAGGAATTGGCGACTACCAATTTCGGTTAGCCTCTCCGGGGAAGATTGAACCGTCCCAAAACTACTTACCCATCAAAATTCCCGATGCTACGCCTGAAATCGTTCGGCTTTACGCACCTGGAACGGATGAACAAGCCCTTTTAGCCAGAGCGCGCTACAACCGGTTAATTGATATTTTCACTGGCTTGACCTGCTACTCCATTCAGAATCACTTACGAACTACGGTTTCAGATATTGGACAGGTAGAAGTAGATGAGATTTATATCGGAGTCAACAAACGCGGCACACATTTTGTGCTTCCCTGTCAGGCTAAATCTCCTGGGGATCGGTTTGGGATCGTTCAAGTGATGCAAGATATTGCACTTTGTGCTGAAAGATACCCGAATGCAATTTGCAAACCTGTTGCACTGCAATTCACCGGGGAAAACGGTGTTGCACTACTTGAGTTAACAATTCGGGATGAAAACGACATTTTGAAATTGAGTATTGTGGAGGAAAAGCATTATGAGTTAGTGCCTCGGTCACAGATTTCCGGGCAAGATTTAAGAATACTGATAGAAAGGGAACCATAAGAATCAGTGTAACGCACAAACCGATGAATCCTGCGCCCCCTTTTTCACTGTGATCGCCTCCATCGCCAGCCCAACAGGACCTTCATCAAATTTGATCGTACTCATCGCCAGTAAAACACGACCCTGGTCAAACTCGATCGTACCCGCCGCCAACCCGAGCCGATACCGATCAAACTTGCTCACACCCCTCGCCAGCTCAACACACCCCCGATCAAACTCGATCGCACCCATCGCCAGCGAAACACAACCCCAATCAAACTTGATCGCATCCATCGCCAACTCAACACGACCCCGATCAAACTTGATCACACCCGTCGCCAGTTCAAAAACCCGTCTCCCGAAGACGGGTTTTTCTTTCCCCCAAAAGTCGCGAGTATAATTTTCCCACTCCCACGTTCCTAACAACTTATTAACCATTAAAAATTGAGCATTCACAATTGACTATTAATCCCCTCCCCACCCACCTCGCCATCATCGGCACCGGCGTCATCGGCACCGGCTGGGCCGCCCACTTCCTCCGCCACGGCATCACCGTCACCGCCTACGACCCCGCCCCGGACGCCGAAACCCGCCTCCGCCAAAAAATCGAAACCGTCTGGCCCACCCTCGCCCGCCTCGGCCTCCACCCCGAAGCCAGCCCCGACAAACTCCACTTCGCCCCCACCCTCGAACAAGCCGTCGCCGACGCCCAATTCATCCAGGAAAACGTTCCCGAACGCCTCCCCCTCAAAATCGCCACCCTCACCGCCATTGACGCCGCCGCCCCCCCGGACAGCCTCATCGCCTCCAGCACCTCCGGCTACGGCATGACTGAAATGGCCGTCAACATCCGCCACCCCGAACGCTGCGTCGTCGCCCACCCCTTCAACCCACCCTACCTCATGCCCGTCGTCGAAGTCGTCGCAGGCGCACAAACCAGCCCCGCATACCACCAGCGCGCCGTCGACATCTACCGCCTCACCGGCAAACAACCCCTCAAACTCACCAAAGAAATCCCCGGCTTCGTCGCCGACCGCATCATGGAAGCGGTCTGGAGGGAAATCCTGCATATGATTGACAACGATATGGCCACCGTCGAAGAAATCGACATGTCCGTCCGCTACGGCCCCGGCCTGCGCTGGGCCATGATGGGCCCCCTCACCGTCCTCCACCTCGGCGGCGGCGAAGGCGGCATGGCCCACCTCATCCACCAGTTTGGCCCCTCCCTCCAGTCCCCCTGGACCTTCCTCCAAGCCCCCGAACTCACCGACGAACTTGCCCAAAAAGTCATCGACGGCTGCAACCGCCTCACCGAAGGCACCCCCATCCACCAACTCGAAGCCGAACGCGACGACCTCCTCATCCGCCTCCTCGACCTCCTCGAAAAATCCCGCCTCTGGCACCTCGGCAACCCCTCCCAACAGGACACCTGGACCCCACCCACCGCCCCCCTCCGCTGGCATCCCGGTGCCGAAATCCCCGCCCCCCTCGCCCTCTACCGCTGTACCGTCCGCCCCCTCTGGATCGACTATAACGGCCACATGACCGAATCCGCCTACCTCGAAGCCTGCGGCGAAGCCTCCGACGCCCTCTTCCGCTACCTCGGCATCGACGAAGCCTACCGCGCCTCCGGCAACTCCTACTACACCGTCGAATCCCACATCAACTACCACAAAGAATGCGGCGCAAACGACCCCCTCCGCTTCACCACCCAAATCCTCGCCTTCGACGAAAAACGCATCCACCTCTTCCACACCATGCACCACGCCACCACCGGCGACATCCTCTGCACCACCGAACAAATGCTCCTCCACGTCGACATGCACGCCTCCCGCGCCTCCCCCGCCCAACCTCACATCCTCCAAGCCCTCACCGCCCTCCACGCCGCCCATAAACACCTCCCCACCCCCAAAGAAATCGGCCACCAAATGAGCATCAAAAAGAAATAAAGCTGGTTGAGTAGCCCGCACCCACCTGATTGAGCTGCTGAATTTACCCAAAGGGCGTATCGAAACCAGCGTACCACCCCTCCCGTTGGTTTCGATACGGCAGAGAAGGAGTTCGCAAAGCCGAACTCATCTGCCTACTCAACCAACTTCCAAGGAATTCTTATGAACCTCACCCTCACCGATGAACAAAAAATGATCGTCAAAACCGTCCGCACCTTCGTCGAAAAAGAACTCATCCCCTACGAAGACGAAGTCGAACGCGCCGGTGAAGTCCGCCCGGAACTGCAAAAACAAATCCGCGACCGCGCCCTCCAAAATGGCCTCTACGCCCCCAACATGCCCGAAGACCTCGGCGGTGGCGGACTGGACGCCGTCTCCCTCAC
>JACKAX010000027.1 GCA_020634875.1 Anaerolineales bacterium
CTGTAAATGAGTATCGTTCCGTTCCGTGGGATGCGGAAATAAAGATAGTTTGGTTTCTACCGGAATGATCGGGATGGAATCCCGAAATTTTGAACGGGTATGATGGGGCAGGGATGATTTTACCCGAAACGTGACGAACGAAAATTACGCTCTTGTACCGGTGTGCTGCCGGTAGGCAAATGCGGTTCAATGGCTGGCCGTAGACAATGCAGGTGGGTGACAAACCTCATCCTACATCTCAACTATCTTTTTCCGAGGAACATACCCAATTCCAAAAATCTTACACAGAACTTATCCAATCAAAATAATGCGCCTTTTCACGGTGGTACAATTGCCCCCGTTAAGGAACAACCGTTATGCGCGAGCACCCCATTGATCAAAGCCTGAAAACGTCCACCGGCCCAATTTTTGCTGCCCGGCTGTTCTCCAACGTTGCCAGTCCCCCCGCTTTGTTTTCGGCTTTTGCCTTTCTGATGGCATGGGTGGATCGTCCAAACCTGTTCGGGTTGGCATGGGCGGCTTTGTATGGGTTCCTTGCCCATTTGCTCCCCGTTCTGTACCTTGTATACCTATATAAAAATGGAAAGGTGTACGACATCCATGTCAGCAGTCCGGCGGAGCGGCGGATTCCGTACCGGGTTGGGTTGGCGGGCGCTTTTGTTTCGTTTCTGATCATCCGTCTTTGGGCGAACATGCCCTTGCTGACGAACCTGATCCTCATCCATGTGTTGATCATGCTCGTTCTCGCCCTCGCCAACGAACTCTGGCTGATCAGCGCCCACGTTGCCACTATTACTGCCCTCACTATTCAAACCGGCCTCGTTTTTGGTTCTCTGTTTAGCCTGTTGATGTTCCCGCTCATTCCCCTCACGTTCTACGTGCGCCGTTATCTCAAACGCCATACCCTTGGCGAACTGGTCAGTGGGCTGGTTGTCGGCCTTGGGAGTGTGCTGGTGCTCGCGGCGTTCAATCTATAACTGACGAACGGCGTTTTTTAAAAAGGTATCTTTGTATTCAAAGAGGTCGCTTAAGGAACGCCGTTCATGCCAATCTAATTTGCGATTTGGCAAATCGCACGACAAAAATTCTTAAAATCCTTCGCACACTTTGCGCCCTTCGCGGTAAAAAATATGCCCAAATCCAAAACCCCAAATATCCTCTTTCTTGTCCTTGATACCCACCGCGCTGACCGCCTCGGTTGTTACGGTTATGATCGCGGTACCTCCCCCAACCTTGATACCTTCGCCGCGCAAGCCACCGTCTTTGAAAACGCCGTCTCCCCCGGACAGTGGACAATTCCCGCCCATGCCTCCATGTTTAGCGGAGAATTTCCCACTACGCACGGCACGGTGCAATCCAGCGATGCGCTCGACCCCCGATTTCGTACCCTCGCCGAACGCCTCAAAACACTTGGCTACCAGACAGTCGGCTTTTGCAACAACCCGCTCGTCGGCGTGCTCAATAACAATCTAAAACGTGGCTTTGACCTCTTCTACAACTACGGCGGGGCCATTCCCACGGTCCCGGAGAAGAAAAAGAAAGGGTTGGCGAAATTCTTTTACCACCTGTGGAGCCGCTACACCCAACTGCTCCGTAAAATCTCCTACCCCATCCAAAACCTGATCGCCCAAAACGACCGCGTGTTTAATTTCATCCTGAACCCGCTCCTCGTCCCGCTCTGGGCCAAACACGCCCACTTCAAAGGCGATGCCCCCTCTTCCATTCGCGACTTGGTGGAATACCTCGAACAGCGCAAGGAAACGCAACCTCTGTTCCTTTTCCTCAACGTGATGGAAACCCACCTGCCCTACTACCCGCCCGACAAGTTCGTCACGAAGTTCGCCCCCCTGGTCAAAGAAAACGCTCAGGCCCGCGCCTTCATCACCCGCTACAACACGCAGGCCCTCCACTGGCTCTTGCCGATGAAAAAGCCCTTCACTCCGCTGGAGTACGAAACCCTCAGCAGCATGTACGATGCCGAAGTCGCGTTCCAGGACGAAGCCCTCGGTAAACTGCTCACCCTGCTCGATACCCCCTATCACCGGGAAAACACCCTCGTCATTATCGCAGGTGATCACGGCGAGATGCTCGGCGAACACCAAATCATGGGGCACGGGTTGGGCGTTTACCAGGAATTGATCCACGTTCCACTTATGATCCGTTCCCCCGGCCAAACCCAGGCGCGGCGCGTAACCCAGGCGGTTTCCACCACCCACCTCTTCCACACCGTCCTCGACGCTGTTCATGTTGAAACCGTTGATACCTCTTATGCCCCGGAAGTAGATGTCCGCAGTTGCAGTCTGCTCCCACTTGTCAAAGGCACGGGTTCCGGTCCGGCGAACACGATCTCGGAAGCGTTCCCGCCTGAGCATGTCATCAACATCATGCAAAAGCGCACCCCCGATTTGCTGGAAGAATTTCCGAGCGGGGCCAATCATTGGGCGGTGTACCGGCAGGGGTATAAACTGATCGAGATCGAGGCCCATGACGGGGAACTGTACCACCTTCCAACCGACCCCCGCGAAGAAACGCCGCTGACGGACGCGCCCCGCGCGGGGGAGCTGCGCCACGAACTGGGCAGCTTTCTCGAATATGCCGCCGCGCGCCGTCCCGATCACCTGGGTGGCAGTGTTAATTTAGACGATGAACAATTGCGCCAACGCCTGCGAGGGTTGGGGTATTTGGAATAAACTTTTCTGGAGCTTTTATGATCAATCCCATTATTTTTTCCTTCAATATCGGTTCTCTGACGTTTTCCCTGCATTGGTACGGGGTGATTTTGATGACGGCGGTCGTGGTTGGCGCGTGGCTGGCGGATGTGGAATTCCGGCGGCGTGGCGGCGATGAAGAGTTCGTATGGAACGCGCTCGTGTGGATTCTCCCCGCGGGGGTGGTGGGGGCGCGGTTGTGGTATGTGATCAACGCAATTTTGGGGGGCAGTACCTATTTCACGCAAAATCCGGGCAAGATTTTTGCCATCAACGAAGGTGGTTTGCACATTTTTGGCGCGATTTTGTTTGGCGGCGCGGTGGCTTACTGGTATGCCCGGCGGAATAAAGTGGATTTTTTGATGATTTTGGATGCGATGGCCCCTTCCCTCCTGCTCGCCCAGGCCCTCGCTCGCCCGGCCAATTTCATCAACCAGGAATTGTACGGTCAGCCGACAACCCTACCCTGGGGTATCCCCATCTCCGCCGAACACCGCATTGGCCCGTGGGCGGACATGGAAGCATTCCCCGACACCACCCGCTTCCATCCTACGTTTGCCTATGAAATGATTTGGAATATCATCACGGGTGGTTTGCTTCTCTGGCTGGTGCGGAAATACCCCGAAAAGTTCAAACCCGGTGCGGCGTTTGCGATTTGGATGGTGTGTGCGGGCGTGGGAAGGTTTATCATCGAAAGTTTCCGCCCGGATCAGCCGTTGATCCCCGGTACGCTGATTAGCTATTCCCGTCTGATTTCTGGCTTGATTGCGCTCGGTGGGGTGGTTTGGTTATTGGTGCGGTACGAGAAAATCCATCTGAAGTTTTGGCCCGCTGGCCCAGAAAAATACAAGATTGTGACTGAGCAAAAATCTCGTGTGCCACGCCCGAAGGCGCGTGCCCGGTAATAATTCAGTTGCGAACAAAAAAGACGGAAACAAGCCCTGTTTCCGTCTTTTTTTGTGGCCCTATTCACCTGCCGTCAGCGTGAAATAAAATGTGGCTCCCTTATCAACTTCGGCCTCTACCCAAATTCGCCCGCCATGCCGGGTGATGATGCGGTGAACCGTAGCCAGCCCCACGCCAGAGCCTTCAAATTCTTCCACTCGATGCAAACGATAAAATACGCTAAACAATTTATCGGCATATTGCATATCAAACCCGACGCCATTATCGCGGATGTAATAAACAACCTCTCCGTCGGTATTCTTCCAGTTGACTTCAATCCGAGTCTCGTCGCGTTTGCGCGAATATTTGAGGGCGTTGCCCAAGATGTTCGCGAAGACCTGGCGGAGCAGGTTCGGATCAGCTTCGCAGATGGGGAAGTCGTTTGCCAGGGTAATGTCTACTTGCCGTCCCGAAAATTCGGGCTGTAAGTCGCTAAGAACATCCTGTACAAGAGGAAGCAAAACAATGGGGCGTTTGTGAAGTTCTTGCCTTCCTAACCGGGAAAATGTTAGCAGGTCGTTAATCAGTTGGTTCATGCGTTGGACGCTTTCGCGAATCCGGTATAAGTAACGTTGCCCGGTTTCATCTAATCGCGATGCATATTCTTGTTCCAGAATGAAAGAAAACCCATCAATACCGCGCAAAGGGGCACGGAGGTCATGAGAAACTGAATAAGAGAAGGATTCCAACTCCTTGTTCGCGCCTTCTAATTGGGCGGTGCGGACGCGCACGCGTTCTTCTAACTCCGTATTGAGCAAGCGCGCTTCGGCCTCCGCCCGTTTTCTCTCGAGGAGTTCTTGTTGTAATTGGTCAAACAGACGTGATTTATCAACGGTGATAGCAACTTGAGTTGCTAGGGTTTCTAACATGCGAATTTGAGCATCCGTGTAAGCATTTGCCTCACGCGCCTGAACAGAGAGGACACCAATGGTCCGGTCTTTGATCATAAGTGGAATACCGATATAGGAACGGACTCCCATATCTACAAGTACGACAATTTTGTAGCGCTTTTGGATTTCGGGGTCGGTAATATCCGGGATGACCAGCGTTTGGCGGGCTTGGATAACCGCGCTTGTCACGCCTGGGTTTTTACTTAATTTTCGGGGAGGAAAATCGAGATCGCCTTCGTATGTTATATACAAAGGGTAGGAGATTATGTCAGTTTGTTCGTCGTAATTGACAATATAAAACGTGTCTACAATCATCAAGTTTTTTAGCTCTTTCACGAAAGCGCGCACAGCATGGTACAAGTCCTGGCCACTGCTGAGAGCCAGCCCGGTATGATAGAGAAGCCTGAGTTCTTCAGCCCGTTGTTTGAGTTGGTTTTCTGTGCGAGTACGCTCGTCCAATTCCAGGCGGGTGCGTTGAAGACTCTGGGTCAGGCGTCCGAGGGTGGCGAATTGTAAGATGACGATAAGCACGATAACAAAACTGACTACAATGTAATCGGCGGGGTTGTTGGTCCAGGGGTAGGGACTGGTGTTCCACCCTTGTGTCTCAGCAAGACCTAAAGTTAGAATAATAGCCAAGCTTAAAAAGCCAAATGCTACGGCGCCCCAGCGTCCATTGAGTAAACTGGCCGCAATAATGATCGCTGGAAGGGCAAATACAGCCGTATCGCGTAGGCCATGATTTTGAAAGATCAAATAGGTTAATAGGCAAAGAGACACTAAAGGGACCATTAAACCTACCAACTTAACCTGTCCTTTATAGACTAGTAGTAAGCCTACCCCCAACACAAACGAGAAGAGGAACATGGTTAGGCGATTAACATTTGCCAGTGCCAGGGTTAACGTGAAGAGTATGGAGACCGTTAGTATTAGAAGTGTTATATGCTGGTCATCAGGATTTGAGGCAGGCAAAGGGGGAATGAGATTTTTCAAAAATTTGCTCCCAGGGTAAAAAAGAACGTAGCCCCACAGTCGGTTTCGGCTTCGGCCCAGACTTGCCCCCCATGACGCGTAATGATCCGGTGAACGAAGGCCAGGCCCATACCAGTCCCTTCGTAGTCCTCTTCCAAATGCATCCGCTGAAAGACCCCGAAAAGTTTGTTGGCAAATTTCAATTCAAAGCCGATCCCATTATCCTTGATAAAGTATTCCACTTCGTTGTCGTGTTGTTTGGCCCCAATGATAATTTCTGGATGGGCTACCTTGCGGGTGAATTTAAAGGCATTTTTGATTAATTGAGTCCAAGCTTTTTCGAGCATTTCCGGGTCGGCCAAAGCATTAGGGAGGTGTGACAAATGAAGCGTGATTTGCCGGATTTCCTGTTCATCAGCAAACTCTTTTAGGGCTTGTTGGACGAGTGTGTTCATGTTCAGCAATTGTTTTCGTATGGGTTGCCGTCCTAATTGGGTAAATGCGAGTAATTCGTCTATCATCTGGCCCATGCGTTGTGCGCCAGAGTGTACCCGTTCGAGATAATGTAGCCCTTCTGCATTCATTTGTTGGGCAAACTCTTCTTGTAAAAGCCTGGAAAACCCAATCATCCCGCGGGCTGGGGCGCGCAAGTCATGGGCAATCGTGTAGCTAAAATCTTGCAGTTCACGGTTGGCATTTTCTAATTCTGCCGTGCGTTCGGTGACACGGCGTTCTAATTGTTCTTTCCAGCGGGCGGTTTCGATTGCTAGTCCGGCATATCCGGCGAAGAGTTTGAGGGCCTCTAGTTTTTCATCGGTCAAGGGGAGGCGCGTAAGGGCATTATCTACGGCGATGAGGGCAACCGGTTTGTCGCCAGCCCAGGCCGCGAGTGTAGCATGTTGGCGCATGGGACGGGTGTCGTCACGGGGGGAAGGGGGCGGACTAGAGGGGATTTCTTCGATGATGCTTAATCCTTTGGGGGTTTTCATCACCATATTCCAGTTTTCGTGTTCACTGCGGGCACGTAAATACCATGCACTATCTTCAATATCCCCGACAGGCATGGAGAACGCGTCTTGAAATTCGTTTTGTTGGGGGTCGTATAGCAGAAGTCCCACCCGATCAAAGCCCAGTTCGTGGCGCAAACTGTGGTGAATCTGTTGTAGACACGCTGACAGAGTAACGGTTTGGGTCACGGCCTGGCCCAATTGGATAACCTTTTCTAACATCTCGCGGCGTAGTTTTTCGCGTATTTCGGCTTTTTTTTGGGCGGTAATATCTTTACCTGCCCCATAAACGGCGATGAGTTGGTTTTGCTTTTCGTCCCAAACTGGATGGGCGTTGAAGTGGACCCAACGGGGGGGGCCGGTACGAGGCATGATTTGCATTTCGGTTTCTATTTTTCGGTTTTTTAGAAGAATTTCTCTGGCCTGATCATCCTTTGGCAAACTTTCGGGGGAAAGAATACTACGCCACCCGCCACGAGCTTTGTACTCGGCCAGAGTATAGCCTGTGATGCTTTCAAACGCGCCCATGACCCAATCTACTTCAAATGCGCCGCCTGGCAGAACTTTAGAAGAAAAAGCATAGTCGGAGCTAAGGGTGCTGATCAGCCGGTAGCGATTTTCACTCTCACGCAGGGCCTGTTCAATTTTTTTGCGGGCATCAATATCCCGGGCTACGCCAATAATGCCTGTTGGCTTTCCTTTTTCATCGCGCAGAAAACTGACTTTAACTTCACACCAGTAGGTAGAGCCGTCCTTACGAGTGTATTCCAGTTCGATCAGTCGGGAATAACCAGGGTCGCGATGGCGGTCGGGGTTGGACATTTCTTCGGCGAAGAGACGCATGGCTTTTTCGTAAGAGGCAGGGGTAAACGCTTCCCGTATGGGTTGGCGCATGGCTTCTTCTACGGTGAGGCCGCGTGCCCTTTCAACCGAGGGGCTAATATAGGTCAAAACCAGATTTAGATCTGTTACCCAGATTACATCGCTGGCATATTCGGCGATGAGCCGGTAGCGGGCCTCACTCGCAGAAAGTTCAGCGGTGCGTTGGGCAATCCCCATTTCCAGGTCGGTGTTGAGTTGGCGGAGTTTTTCTTCGGCGCGGGCTTGTTGTTGTAAGGCGTTGTCCACATGGCGCAAGGTAATATCCAATAGGGAAGCAACAATAAGAAAATAGGCTGAGATATTTATCCAAGTCGCCAATAGTGGCATAGGTTGGGATGGGTTAATAAAATGATGAGTTTGCTCAGCCCAGATTAGAAACAGGCCGAACAAAGCTCCTATAGAAGCGATGAGATACCCTGCATAACGATGAATAAACAAGGCGGCGAGGATGACAATAATTGCAAACGCAGCATAGGCCGTTCCCCGCACGCCTATCCCAATAATGGTGCCATAAATGATGATGGCACTATACCCCGCAACCATTCCCCCCGCGACCACTTTGTAGTAACCGTGGCGCAGAAAAGCCCACATGAAACCTGCCAGGAGAAAACTCAACAAGGACGCGATTCGTAAGCGTTCCCACCCTGGGCTACGAATCAAAAAGGTGCTAAGTAGGGAGATACCTCCAAAAAAGAAACTAAAAAAGACAATGGCTTGGAGGATTTTGACGATATCCAACCGGGCCGTGGAAGGTTCGGCTTCATTCGCAGAAAAAAGAGAGGGGGGTGGTTTGTTCATAGATTGTTTTTCAGCCCATTGAAAAATAGAAAGTCGCGCCATTTTGGATACTGGTCTCGACCCATATCTGCCCATTGTGTTGTTCGAAAATTCGAGTTGCCAGCGCTAATCCCATTCCGGTTCCTTCATACTCGTCTTTGATATGTAAACGTTGGAATACGCCGAATTATTTTGAAGCGTACTGCATTTCAAAGCCGATTCCATTATTACAAATAAAATAGTAAGGGGTCCCCTCATGCTGACCAACGCCAATTTCAATGTGAGCTATGGCGCGTGGTTGTGTAAATTTTACGGCATTTGCAAGAAGTTGTCGCCAAAGTTGTTCGAGTAAATTTGGGTCACTCTGGCAAGGGGATAAGTCATGTAGAATGAAGGTAATGGCGCGGTTGGGGACCTCTGCCTGTTGCCTGGCCCATACCCGTTCAACGAGAGCATATATATCTACAAATTGTTTGTAAATACATGAAAACTCCTGACCGGTTCAGCCTAACGTGAAATAAAAGATTGCGCCCTTTTCAAGTTCTGCCCCGGCCCAAGTGCTTCCTCCATGTCGGGAGATGATTCGTCGCAAAGTGGCTAACCGAATGCCGGTGTATTATTATCCCGTTTCCCGCTCAACCCCAAAGGGGGAGGAAAGCAGGAGGGGGCCAGGGCAGCCATTCCCTGAAAGTACAAATATCAGGAAATTTCATAGATTTAGATGATGTGGTTTTGGACTTGACGGGTATATTATCCCATTGAAAATTCAAGAATTCAAACGGGGAGTTTTGCCCGGGGCAGGCTGTAATTCGTGATAATGTTAGGGATGGTTTAAATGCAGTACGCCCCATCAATGAAGATGGGGCGTACCGATTCTCAGGGTTCCTGTCTCACCACCGGCAAAAAGAACCAATAAGAGGATTTTGGCGGGGGTGTCCCTGTGGGAGTGGGGGTAGCAGAAGGTGGAGGAAGGGTTGCGGTAGGGGTGGATGTGGGTGTTTGTGTCGGGGTGGGCGTGGAGGTTGTGGTCGGTGTTGGCGTTAATGAGGGTGTGGGTGTCGGTGACAAGTCAACAGTGGTGGTGACCGGTATTCCGATAGAAGCGTAAGCCCCTTCGCCGGTGACACCATAAGTCGCGTTGACAATGGTTTCCTGGGTAGTCGTGAGGGGGACTTGCACGACCATTTGCACTTGCCAATCGGAGAGATTCGGGAGGACATCGAGTGCCCAGGTGATGACGTTGTCCGTCAAGGTGTAGGGCTGGGTAGCTGTGATGAAGGTTGTGCCGGTGGGGAGGGTTTCCGTTAGGATAAGGTTGCTTACAGGGGCGTAGGGATAGGGATTGGTGACCGTGAGGGTATAGGTGAACACTTCGCCCGGAGAGACGAGGGCAGGGGCCGTTTTCGTGAGTGGGAGGTGGTAAATATGGGGAAAGCTGAGAGTTATATTGGCATCTCCGTGAAACAACACGGTTCCTGCATAAGCGTTGACTTCAAAAGCAATCGCTCCTATCCCACCTAACTCGATGGCACTATCGGAATTTGCCCCATAGAGCGTACCGTAATAGGTGCTTTGATCGTTGCCCAATAGCGAGATGTATCCGGAATTATCATTGCCCAGCACAACCAGTAACCCCAGATAGCCTTCGTTGGGGGTGGTCGGGGGAATTTGGGGGGCGATGAGGTTGACCGCGGCATTCCCGTTGCTCGTCAAATTTCCATTGACCATGTAGAACGTAACCCCATTTCCCTCTACAAAACTGGAATTACTCCCATTAATGATGAAATCATCATCAAAACAATACAGTCCCGGTGTCATAATGAGTTGTTCGTTGCCAGTCACCAAAATTCCGTTGTGATAATACCCTGGGAAGATGATGCCATCGCCGTTGCTATAAGCCGCGGGCAACCCAGAACAGTCAAACGTTTCGTTCACGGGTACAGGCGGGGAAGTGATCACCTGGATCGGCGTGGGAATGACGGTGCTGCCGCCGGTAAGTTCCGTCATATATTCGACATTTCCATTGGTAACAGTGGTTGAGGAACTGCCCGAAAAATTCGCGCAAGCGTCAGAGTGAATACTTCCGCCGTTAATGGTGAGGGTAGGATTGCCTTCCACATGAAGCCCCCCAGTACTAGCGTTGGGACAGTCATCCCGGTGGACGATGATGCCATAATAATCCGCGGAAGGCGGTGGGGGAGCCGGTAAAGTAGGGGGCAGTGTGACAACTGGGGAAGCTAACCCCGCGCGGAGTAAGAGAGAAGGTTGGGCCGCCCTGACTCTTGCCAGGGTAATCAGCGGGATGGTCAAACCAACGATAATCCATGTAAAACGCCAGATGTTCTGAGCTTTCATCATATTGCCTCCGGGGTGCAAGTTGACTTGCATTCATATAAACGTTGAGATTCGATGGATTCTGGTTATTTTGGCCTCCCTCGAAAGGGGCATTCGCAATTACTCAGGAAAAGTTAAGCCCATTCTCTTCATTTCTTTTACCGCCATTGGGCAAGAAACTCGGCAAACTTGGCTTTGAGATCGTAGAAACGGTCGGTGGGGAGGCGGTATTGCTCGAGGTAAGTTTGCGCGGCCTCGCGCCCGGAGGCAAATAAGGCCCTGTATTTTGGGTCATCTTCGGAAGGACGAACGTCAAACTCAGTTACGCTAACACAGCAGTCGTTGATGTTGATTGTCCGCATCTGGTCAACCAGGCTGGTTTCAAAGGCCACATCCTGCGCCATGCCAAGCGTTTCGACCAGGTTTTGCATGTAGGTGAGCAGGTTGGTGATAGGGCGGCTGATCGGAGGACAGTCGGGCGGGGTGTAAATGCGACAGCCGAGCGTTTCCCAGTTGACACCGTGGAGATAGTGGCGGCTGCTGGGGACATATTTTGGGGCATCGAACAGTTGCAGAGGAAAGTTGGCGACTAACCCTCCATCGGCGTAGTAATCGCCCTGTCCGAACTGTTTGCCGTCGAATTGGAGGGCTTCAAAAAACAACGGTAAAGTGGCGGACATGAGCACCGCATCGGCTACGGCGACCTCGGGGGTCGCGTCGGCGCAGAAGTAGGTCACTTGATGGGTGGAGAGATTCGCAGCGGGAATGTACAAATCGCGGAAGCCCTTTGCACGAAAATCCGCAAAGGTGGCACGTCCGTTACCCTGGCAGTGGCGGGCAATAATTTCTATCAACCATTGGTAGGCGTAATCGTGCGTGTACCAGCCATAGGTGCGGTACAGGCGGGAGAGCGTGTCCATCCGTTCCATCAGCCAGGTGACCTGTTGTTCAGGCAAGGGGACGCGGTGCGCCCATTCGGGTAGCTGGCCAGTTTTGGTGCCAGGGATTTTGGTGTACTCCACCTGCCGTAGGATTTCAACGGTTTCGCGCGCACTCAGCCGGAAACTGACGAGCATCGCGAGGATGGCTCCCGCTGACGTTCCGGCGACACGTTCGATTTGCGTGAGGATTTCATATTCGTCAAGCACTTCAAGCGCGCCATGGTAAACAAAAGTTTTGATGCCGCCCCCTTGAAAAACGAGATTTTTGAAAGGGAATCTGTTCGTCATATTATCCAGGGATGGTGAAATAGAAAGTTGCACCCTGGTTCACGGCGGCCTCTACCCAAATACGGCCCCCGTGCCGGTGAATGATGCGTTGGACATTGGCCAGCCCCACACCGGTACCTTCGAATTCTTCCTGACCGTGCAGACGTTGGAATACGCCAAACAATTTCCCTACATATTCCATATTGAACCCAACCCCGTTATCCTGCACGAAATAAACGATTGAGCCTTCTTGCTCGATCCAAGCAACTTCGATGTGGGCGACAGGGCGGGGGCGTGTATATTTGAGCGCGTTGTCGAGCAGGTTCGCGAACACCTGGCGCAGGAGCGCAGGGTCGGCATTGCAAGGGGGGAGGTCAGGTGAGATGTGCCATTCAACCTCCCGGGTGCGGAGTTCCGGGGCGAGGTCTTCCAGCATTTCGGCGAGGAGTTCGGTTATGGAAACAGTTCTTTTTTTGAGGGGTTTGCGTCCGAGCCGGGAAAAGGTGAGCAGATCTTCGATCAGTTGGGCCATACGTTGGCTGTTTTCATAGACACGTCGCAAATAATGCCGCTGGGATTCTTCGGGTGGTTCGGCGGTTTCCAGCAGAAGAGTTATAAACCCCTCGATGGCTCGGAGCGGGGAGCGTAAATCGTGGGAGATAGAATAAGCAAAAGATTCCAACTCACGGTTTGCTTCTTCAAGTTGGGTCGTGCGTTCTACGACGCGCTGTTCCAAAAAGGCGTTGAGTTGGCGGATTTTTTCTTCTGCTCTTCGTCGTTCTATGGCTTCATTTTGTGCCTGAGCCAGATGATGGGCATTCGCGATGGCCAGGCCTATGGTTTTTCCAATGGCGAGGAGGGTTTCACGTTGCGAAGCGTTTAGAATATATTGCCCGCGAAAGATCAAATTTACTACGCCAAAGACATCTTGTTGAAAAAGAAGGGGAATGGAAATAACGCATTGCAATCCTTCCCGGCCCAGTGCCTCGCGCATGGAAGGCGTCACCCGCAGGTCATTAACGAGGTCATCGGAGGTGACGATGGTCTGTCTTTGAAGGGTCAGGCCGCTCAAACTGCCCTCTACTGGGAGGTTTTTTCCTTTTTCCACTGTTTCGGCCTGAAAGCCAAACTGGGCATACAATTTGAAAGTCTGAGTTTCTTTTTCTAGCAAGTACAGCGCTATCATGGGCGATTGACTGTAAGCTTGCAGGGCGTGTACGGCCTCCTCAGCAATTTGTTGTATCTGACCGGACCTGTGCAAGTTGAACGCAATTTCGTTGATGATTTGTAAAGAGGCGTTCCGGTTTTGGAGTTCTTCTGCCGTTGCCTGGAGGGTCGTTTCTTTCTGCTTGATTTCGGTCAAATCGGTCAGGACGGAGATAGCTCCTGCATATTGGTTCGCCTGCCAGCGTGGGGCACCCGTGACTAAAATTGGCAGCTTCGTGCCATCTTTCCGTTGCAAAATATTTTCGTAAGTGGTGACTTTGCCTTGCATACGGTCACTACGCGCCTGATCGAGGGCTGTATGAGAAGCAAGCATAGTCAGGTCCACAGGGTGTTTGCCAACCAGTTCTTCCATGGTGTATCCGGTCATACGGAGAAAGGCTGGGTTAAGCAACACAAACTCGTCTTTCTCGTCAATCACTGTTAACCCCTGCCCCATTGTTTGAACGATTTGCTGGAGAAATTCATGCTCTTGGGCGAGTTCTTTTTCCAGCCGTTTGCGTTCTGTGATATCCATAAAAGTGACAAAAATTTCTTGCAGGTTCCCCTGATCATCTAATCGTGGCACTCCCGTGGCTAAAAGGGTTCGCACTTCGCTGTCGGGCCGCAAAATATCCACTTCATAAGTGGTAATATGGCCAACGGCGCGCTGGAGATTTTGCTGTTGGATGGTGGATAATGACGTCGGGGAGAAAATCTCACCCTCGTTTTTTCCGATCAAGGTCCCTAAAGGCCATCCCAAGATGGTATGTGCCGCTGGGTTCGCATAGGTGTAAGTCCAGTCATGGTTCTGCACGCATACCCCCTCGCCTAAATTTTCAAAGACCATGCGTAAACGTGTCTCACTGGCGCGTAGGGCATTCTCGGCGGCGATGCGTTCGGTCAATTGCTGGCGGGCTTGGGCAAGTGCATCTTCAATGACGCGGAGGGCCAGGCTCAAAAGCGTGGCGATAACCAAAATATACATCGTTTGCGCCATCCAAAAAGCAATGTTAGGGGGGAATGGCACAACTTCTGGTAAAAGCCCATGCTCGGCGGCCTGCCAGATCACGGTACTGGTGAGGATGCTAATCCCAGCCCAGAGAATAGCTGCCCGCTGGCTAAGCAGCAGCCCAGCACATACCACGACAATCACATAGCCCATGTACGCGGGGTTGTTGAACCCGGAACCGAAACTCATTGCCAGTGTAAACATCCCCCATAAGGCGGTTACGATCACGATCCCTGCAAATTTAACCATCCCCCGCCGCATGGCCCACCATACACACCCAACAATCAGTAAAAAAGGAACAATAATCAGCAGGCGTTGTCGCCAATGAGTAATTTCAAGCGGCGCAAACGCCAGGTATAACAATGCAATACTAAATAGCGCCAGCACGATGGGATGCAAGAGACGCACTTTTCGGTTTTTTTCCTCGTCTTGTGCAAACACGGGAGGACGTAACCAATCAAGTAGGGATGAACGCATGATCTTACTCCATGTGTGGGATAAACCCCAAATAGCGAACCTGCAGACGGAAATGCTTTGTAAAGAAAGCTTTTGGAGTTTGTTGCGTGCGAAACTGGAAAAACTTCCTTTATCGTGTAAGAAGGACTTTCTATTATCCCATAGAAACCTAACGAAAAAGCCCGCGAAATTTTCGCGGGCTTTTCTCAACCATACGGAAAGGATTTCTTAAGCAACCATTTCCCGAATCGCTTTGTTCAAAATGCCCCCGTGCCGGTAAATCTGAACCTCGACCGGCGTGTCCAACCGCACCGTGACAGGAAATGTCACCTTCGTACCATCTGCCTTCGTCGCGGTTACTTTCACCGTTTGCCCAGGTTGGAGGTTGTCATCGAGGGGAATATCGTACGCCTCCGCGCCGTCCAATCCCAACGAGGCCGCGTTTTGCCCGTTTTGATACACCAGCGGCAACACCCCCATCCCCACCAGATTGGAGCGGTGAATCCGTTCCAACGACTCGGCGATGACCGCTTTTACGCCCAACAGCATCGTGCCTTTTGCTGCCCAGTCCCGGCTCGAACCAGTTCCATATTCCTTTCCAGCCAGCACGACGAGCGGGGTCCCTTCGGCTTGATATTGCATCGAGGCCTCATACACAAACGTCTCCACGCCTTCGGGGAACTTGATCGTGTACGATCCTTCTTTTCCGCCGACGAGCTGGTTTTTGATGCGGATATTCCCAAATGTCCCCCGCGTCATCACCCGGTCGTTGCCGCGCCGCGACCCGAACGAGTTGAAATCCCGCGGGGTGACACCGTTCGCAACCAGATATTTGCCCGCCGGGAAGTTGGTTGGAATAGAGCCTGCCGGGGAAATGTGGTCAGTTGTTACGTTGTCGCCCAACTTGAGCAGTACCCGTGCCCCGGAGATGCTGGAGATCGGTTTCACATCCAGGGTCATCGTAGTGAAGAAAGGCGGTTCTTGAATGTAGGTGGAATTTTCATCCCAGGGATACAGGTCTGCTCCTTCCGCTGCCGGAATCGCGCTCCACGCGGGATTGCCATCGAATACATTGCCATATTTCTCGATGAACATTTCCGGGCGCACAGACTCGGCAATCGCTGCGTGAATCTCCGCAGGCGAGGGCCAGATTTCCCGGAGATACACCGGTTCGCCATCTTTCCCAACCCCGAGGGGTTCCGTGTCCAGATTGATATCCACTGTCCCTGCGAGGGCAAACGCGACCACGAGGGGCGGCGACGCCAGATAGTTCGCCAGCGAATACGGATGCACCCGCCCTTCAAAGTTCCGGTTCCCGGACAGCACCGCCGCCGAAACGAGGTCCGCGCCCTGAATGGCCTGCACCACGTCCGCGGGTAGCGGCCCGGAGTTTCCAATACAAGTCGTACACCCATACCCAACCACGTTGAAACCGAGTTCCGCGAGCGGTTCGACCAATCCGGCTTTTTCTAAATATTCGGTTACCACCTGCGAGCCGGGGGCAAGACTGGTTTTGACGTAGGGTTTAACCTGCAAGCCTTTTTCCACCGCTTTCTTCGCCACCAACCCCGCGCCGAGCATGACGGACGGATTGGATGTATTCGTACAAGATGTGATGGCGGCGATGATGACCGAACCATGTTTCATCTCTATGCTGGAGCCGTTCGTGCCGAGCGTGGCGGACTTGTTTAGCGCATCGCCGGAAAGCTCAAACCCGCGCTGGTTTTTGGGCGTTACGAGCGCATCCTGGAATTTTTCGCGCATGTCACTCAAGGGGACGCGGATGTGTGGGAGTTTTGGCCCTGCCAGCGAGGGGACCACTGTGCCCATATCCAATTCGAGTGTGTCCGTGAAAATAGGGTCGGGGGTGTTGGCAGAGCGGAAAAGGCCCTGTGCTTTGCAATACGCTTCCACAAGGGCGAGCTGCACTTCCGAGCGGCCTGTCAGACGCATGTACCGGAGCGTTTCGTTATCCACGGGGAAGAAGCCCATCGTCGCGCCGTATTCGGGGGCCATGTTGGCGATGGTGGCCCGGTCAGGCAGGGACATGGTATCCAGCCCAGGTCCGAAGAATTCGACAAATTTCTCGACTACGCCGCGTTTGCGGAGCATTTGTGTGACGGTCAACACGAGGTCGGTTGCAGTGACGCCTTCAGGCAGTTGTCCGTACAGTTTGAACCCGATCACGTCCGGGGCAAGCATGTCAATCGGCACACCCACCATCGCGGCTTCGGCTTCGATCCCGCCCACGCCCCAGCCGAGCACGCCCAGGCCGTTGATCATGGTCGTGTGAGAGTCCGTGCCGACAACAGTGTCGGGGAAGGCGACGATTTCCTCGCCGACCTGTTTGGTCATCACACATTGGGAGAGGAATTCCAGGTTGACCTGGTGAACGATGCCGGTGGCGGGGGGCACGACGCGGAAGTTGTCGAAGGCGTTTTTCCCCCAGTGAAGGAATTCGTAGCGTTCGCGGTTGCGTTCAAATTCGAGTTCGGAGTTGCGAGCGAGGGCGTCCGGGCTGGCGAAGAAGTCCACCTGCACGGAGTGGTCAATGACGAGGTCTACGGGCACGAGGGGATTGACCTTTTTGGGGTCGCCACCGAGCCGGGCGACGGCGTTCCGCATGGCGGCGAGGTCAACCACGGCGGGAACCCCGGTGAAGTCTTGCATGACGACGCGTGAGGGCTTGAACGGGACAGAGGGGCGTTCCTTCGCGGTAGCATCCCACCCCGCGAGGTCGCGGACGTGTTGTTCGGTGACCGTTTCCCCGTCGAGTTGGCGGAGGGCCTGTTCGAGAAGGACGCGGATCGAAAACGGTAATTTGGAAAGATCTGCCAGCCCTGCTTTTTCGAGGGCATCGAGGCGGTAGAGGGTATAGGAACCGTAAGTGGTGGTGAGGGTGGCGCGTGCGCCAAAGGGATCGGTATTTTTTGCAAAATAAACGGGCATAATAATAAACTCCTGAGGTAGAGTGATTTAATGGGTTTTCTTGTTGGTCTGTTGCGGTCATTATAGCGGGTTGAGGGGGGGATTTCAACCGGAATGTTTGAGAGGGAATGAACGGTTCCAACCATGGGGTATAATGCACCAAAAATTCACCCCAGGAGAATCCCTGTGTCAGAAACTCAAGCATCCCCCATCAACCCTGATCTGCTCGAAATCCTGCGTTGTCCGGTCGCTGTTCACTACACCGACCAAGGCGATGACCCCGGACGATTGGAACTCGTTGCGGATTGCTGGCTCGTCTGCGCCGACTCCGGCTACAAATATCCGATTTGCGATGGCATTCCGATCATGCTCATTGACGAAGGGGAGAAATGGAAGACTGTCGCGGTGGAAGATTTGCCGGTTCCTCCGCCTTGTAATTACTAGACAGTACACAAATTACACAAGAAAAATGTTTCTTTGTGTAATTTGTGTATCATATTTACCTTTCCAACCTTGTCTACCGTCCCCCTTCTCCTCTCCGAACTAACCTCTGGCGATGATGAACGCGCTCTTGAAGCCGTTCAAAAACTTGCCGCGGTTGGTGGGAAGGTGATCCCCCATCTGTCCGAACTGGCCGCGTCCCCCGAAACCGATACCCGTTGGTGGGCTATTTGTGCGCTCTCGGCCATTGAACACCCAGGCGTGTTCCCCTACCTGCGTCAAGCGTTGAGCGACCCAGACATGTCCGTGCGGCAGTGCGCGGCCACTGGCCTCCGAATGCATCCTAACCCGGTCGTTATCCCCGATTTGATCGTGGCGATGAAAACGCCTAATATGCTCCTTACCCGGCTCGCGGCAAATGCTTTGATTGCTATCGGCACAGAATCTGTCCCGTTACTCCTTGATGTGATGGAAACCGCACCCCAAGCGGCCCGTGTAGAAGCCACCCGTGCCCTGGCCGAGATCAAAGATCCCCGGTGTATCCCCGCCTTCTTTTATGCGATACAAAATGGCGATTCGCCGTTAGTTGAATACTGGGCCGATCAAGGCCTGGAAAACCTGGGGGTGGGTATGACGTTCTTTAAGCCCGATTGATCAACGCCCACACGCCCCACAATACCATCATCACCACCCCAATCCCAAACCGGGCCACAAACGCCCAGCCCCATCCGAGCGCCAACGCTTTCACCGTTGCCAACGCTTTGTCCCGATCCCGTTCCCGTTGATATTCGGATAAAAACAAAACAAGCGGTGCTCCAATTAGCCCCCCTACCGGGGGGAAGATCATCGTCCCGATGACTGCCGTTCCCAATGCGAGGCCAATCGAAACCCAGGACGCACCATTTTCCCGCGCCTTCGCCCCCATCAAAAAATTGTCCACCACTGTAGAAGCAATCATCAGAATCGTAATGAGGGCAAAAAGAATTCCACCGCCGATTCCAAATCCATTCACCACCCCATAAACCAGGGTCACAAGCCAGATGATGACCGTGCCAGGAAAAATGGGCACGACCAGCCCGAGAAGACTGACAATCGCAATCAGGACCAGCAAGCCGTTGGTCACCGCGCTGAAAAAGGCAAAAATTGGTTCAGGGTTCATAATCAGACTTTACGCAAAACCATCTCAGGAGTTCTATCAAGGGTATCATTCGTAGTGAGGCACATTCGTGCTGTCGCCTGGCACGAACGTGCCTCACTGCATACATAACACTCTATTCAGGCTTCAGTACGTCAATCCCACCCATCCACGGGCGCAGAACTTCAGGAACAATAATCGAGCCATCTTTTTGCTGGTAATTTTCCAGCACGGCAATCAACGTGCGCGGGAGACCAAGCCCCGAACCGTTCAACGTGTGTAGGAGGCGAACCTTGCCCCCATCCGCGGGACGATATTTGATATTCGCCCGCCGCGCCTGGAAATCCACCACGTTCGACACCGACGACACTTCCAGCCATTCATTACAGCCGGGCGCCCACACTTCGATGTCATATGTAATCGCTGAGCCAAAGCCAATGTCACCTGTACAAAGTTGTTTGACTTGATAGGTCAGACCCAGGTCCGCGCAGGTTTGTTCGGCGTCGGCGCGCATTTTTTGCAGGGCTTCTTCCGATTGTTCGGGGGTGGTGTACGCGTACATTTCTACTTTATCGAACTGGTGACCGCGTTTGATGCCACGCACATCGCGCCCCGCACTCATCTTTTCCCGGCGGAAGCAGGGGGTGTAAGCGGTGTAACGTAAGGGCAACTGGTCCTCGTTCAGGATTTCGCCCATGTGCATCCCTGTCAGGGGGACCTCGGCGGTGGGGACCATGTAGTAATCTTCTTCATGATCCTTGTACAAATTGTCGGCAAATTTGGGGAGTTGTCCGGCCCCGTACACCACTTCACTCTTGACCATAAACGGCAGGTATTTTTCGGTATAACCCTGGCGGATGTGCAGATCGAGCATGTAGGCGATCAGGGCACGTTGCAGCCGCGCGCCCGGCCCGCTCAGCACGTAAAACCGCGACCCGGCGAGTTTCGTGCCCCGTTCAAAGTCAATGATCCCCAACGCGGGGCCGAGGTCCCAGTGGGGTTTGGGTTCAAAGTCGAACGTGGGAATCTCGCCCACCACGCGGAGGACGACGTTTTCGTCTTCGCTCGTCCCAACGGGAGTACGCGGATCGGGCAGGTTGGGGATCGTCGCGAGGAGACCGTCCAACTGGGTTTCGGTCTCGCGCAGTTCGACGTCCATCGCGTCGATCTGATCCCCGACGGCACGCATAGCCTCGATCTTGGCCTGACGTTCGGCGGGGTCCTTCATCTTGCCGATCTCTTTCGAGACTTTGTTGCGTTCAGCCTTGAGCACTTCGACCTGGCCGATGAGGTCCCGGCGGCGGACGTCGAGTTCGATCACCTGATCCACCGGGGCGGGATCCATTTGGCGGGTGCGTAGCGAAGTACGCACGCGTTCTGGATCGTCGCGGAATAAAGCAATATCTAACATGGGAGCACCTCCAAGGGTAAAAAAAATACGCCCCCCAACGTCTTGCAGGACGAGGGGGGCGTTCGTGGTGCCACCTGCGTTTGCTGATTTCGCAAGATACAATCTTGCGCTACATCAGCCTCTACATTCGCGTTATCGGGCGAACCCGGCTCCCTTACAGGCTTTTGAGGGCCTCCTGCGGGAGCGACCGGTCAAATCTGACGATTTGACTCAACGGAGGGGATTTCTTCGCCTTCCTGCCTCGCACCGTGCGGCAGGTCTCTGAAAAGTTAGGCGGGTACTCGTCTCCGTGTGGGTCAGTTTTTTGAATGGCGGGGATTATAACGAGGGGGGGAGGAAAGTTCAAGGTTATTGAAGAATTGCCGTCACCTCAATCTCCACCAACATTTCCGGGTTGATGAGCGCGGAGATTTGCAGGGCGGTGGAAGCAGGCCGAATGTCGCGGAAAACTTCGCCGTGGGCGCGGCCTACTTCGTCAATGAGGGCGACATCGGTCAGAAACATGCGGGTGCGGACGACATCTTGGAGAGAAGCACCTGCCTCGGCTAAGGCTTTTTCGATCTTGGTGAAGATGAATTTCGCCTGTTCGTAAGCATTGGTCCCTACCACATTGCCGTTTTCATCCGCGGCCACCGTGCCCGCGACTTCGATCACGTTGCCGACGCGAACGGCGCGGGAGTAGCCATAAAGCGTTTCCCAAGGGGTTCCAGAAGAGATGGTTTGACGGGTCATATAAAAACACTTTGCCACGAATTACACGAATTTCACGAATGATTCTTTTTCGGACAATTCGTGGCGAAAAATAGTTGGGGTTATTCTGTTTTTCGCAGATGCGGGAACAAAATCACTTCCCGGATATTGGGTTGATCGGTTAGGAGCATAACGAGCCGATCTACACCCATGCCGAAGCCACCGTTGGGGGGCATCCCGTAGCGCATGGCTTGGAGATAATCTTCGTCGAGGGGGTGGCGGTCGTCGTCGTCTTTGGCGTAGGCACGGCCCATTTCCTCGAAGCGGGCTTGCTGGTCGAGCGGGTCGTTGAGTTCGGTGAAGGCATTGCACACCTCGAACCCGGCGATAAAGCCCTCGAACCGTTCCACTGTGGATGGGTCACCGCGTTTGCTTTTTGCGAGGGGGGAGACATCGCGCGGGTAGTCATAAAGGAAGGTGGGTTGGATCAGGGTGGGTTCGACGAATTCGCCGACGAGGGTTTCGATCAGTTTGCCGCGGGGGGCGGTGGGGTTGGCTTCGATTTTGCGGCGGCGCATCTCCGCGCGAAGGCTGTCCGCATCGGGGAAGTCATCCACGTTGATACCAGAGAGTTCGATGACAGCCTCGCGCAAATCCATCCGCGCCCAGGGTTTGCCGAAGTCAATTTCCTGCTCCTGGAAGGTGACGGTGGTGCCGCCCGTGACGCGCTCGACGATGTGGCGCACCATCCGTTCGGTGAAGTCCATCACTTTTTGGTAATCGGCGTAGGCCCAGTAGAATTCCATCATGGTGAACTCGGGGTTGTGGGTGCGATCTACGCCTTCGTTGCGGAAGTCGCGTCCGATTTCATACACCCGCTCGATGCCGCCCACTAACAACCGTTTGAGATACAACTCGAAAGAAATCCGCAAATACAGGTCTTGTTTGAGTTGGTTGTGATGGGTGATGAAGGGCCGGGCCGCCGCGCCACCGTAGATGGGTTGCAAAATGGGCGTTTCCACTTCGAGAAAGCCGTGCATGTCCATGAATTCGCGCATGGCGCGGAGCACCCCCGCGCGGGTTTGGAAAAGCTGACGGATTTCCGCATTCACCGCGAGGTCGGCGTAGCGTTGGCGGTACCGCGTTTCGGGGTCGGTGAGTGCGGCGTGGCGGACCACTTCCCCGTCCACCACTTCGTCTTTGGCGGCGGGCAGGGGGGTGATGGATTTGGCAAGCAGACGGAAGGCGTTTACCCGTAGGGTCGGTTCGCCCGTTTTGGTTCGCATCATTTCCCCTTCCGCCTCGATAAAGTCGCCCAGGTCGAAATCGTTAACCAGGCGTTTGAGGGCCTCGTCTCCGACTTCGTTCATGCGGAAGAAGAGTTGGATGCGGCCATCGCCATCTTCGATGTGGGCGAAGGCGAGTTTGCCCATCGGACGTAGGGAGCGCAACCTTCCCGCGAGGGTGCCGTGTACGGGGGCTTTTTCTTCCGAGTTCTCGGAGGCTTCCAGGGCGCGAAGGATTTCCCCGCTAGAGTGGGTACGGTGGGACTGGTGAGGGTAAGGTTCTACGCCTTGATTTTGCAGGCGTTCCAGTTTTTCGAGGCGGATTTGTTCGAGTTTGGTGAAGGACATGGGGAATATGTGTTACTTGTTATTTGTTGGTTTGTTAGTTTGTTGGGTGACTTGCTCACGACTTGCACACTCGCAACTCGCCATTTGTAAACTTGTGTCTCGTTATATCAAAGTTTGGAAGAAAAAAAAAGCCCTACGGGGTACAACGAGGTCGTGCGCCGTAGGGCTGGGAGGACTGGGGAAAGCCTATTGAATGGCGGTGATCTTCACCTTGAAGGCTCCCGAGGGCGCGTTGACTGTAACCAGATCACCCACCTTCTTATCGAGGAGGGCGCGGCCCAACGGAGACTCATTCGAGATCAGCCCTTCGCGCGGATTGGCTTCTGCCGCCCCAACAATGGTGAATGTTTCGGGATCGGCTCCGTTTTCCTGGATCGTGACTTTCGCCCCTACCTGGACGGTGGTCATTTGTTTGACCTCATTTCCAATAATCCGGGCCTGGGCAAGGATCAACTCCAGATCACGGATGCGTCCCTCGACGAAGGCTTGCTCGTTTTTGGCAGCTTCGTATTCGGGGTCTTCCGACAGGCGATTGCTTTCTTCAATAGCACTGTGCAAACGATCGGCAACTTCTTGGCGTTTTTGATTGCGTAGATAATCCAATTCTTTTTGGAGTTTATCGTAGCCCTCGTGTGTGAGAAACGTGGTGGTCATGATTGGGCCTCCGGAGTTCAAAAGGCGTATTAAAAAAAAAATCCTTTTGAAAGGATGTGGGGCGGTGGAATATAAAAGTGCATTACCCTCACCGCGCCGCAATTTTAGCATAGTTTTAGTAAGTTGCAAGAGCAATCACTTTTGGGCCGATAATGAAGATGCCTTATAAACTTTTGCACCTTGCAAAGGTATCGTCTGTCTGCGTTATAACGGTAAAAGCCAAAGGAAAGTTTCAATTTGGACGCGTTTCCTTATTGCCCCAAAGTCGAATTCCTCCGTGTTGTTGGGTATACGCCTGAAAATCCGCAAATATAGCCGTCTCGTCTGCCCAAAACGTGCTGATCTGTGAAGCGTACAACGCCGCCCCATCTGCCCACGCCTGTAACCCTGCCGGAGAGATAGGGAACAGTTCACGCCGCCATCCTGCCGGGACGCGCCGCTCCGCATCTGTTTCCTCCCGTGCCGCATACGGAAAATCGGCATAATACCACTGCACACAACCCGCCTTTTCTGCCGCAGCACGTACCAGTTGATGATCCACATGATTCCCCAACGTCAGCGGACAAACAACCAATGCCTCCGAAGGCAAATGCACCTTTAATTGATGAACTAACCATTTTGTACCCGTGTCTTCGGGATGCACCTTCCCAAAGATCGCCGCCTCCGACGCGTACCATGCCTCCCTCGAAACCGGATCGCGGCGGTAAATGCAATCGGGCAGATCAAACTGACGCACGTTTGCCCCCACACATGCCCCGGCTCGCAAATCCTCTGCCCGGCGCACTTGACCTGCCGCGGCTCCTGTTCCCCAGCGGTGGTGCAATTTTTGCGCGAAAGGCGAAAGAGGCCCCGGAGGCGGATCGCCCGCACACACCGTCCAAATTTCAACGGAATCTCCCGCCTGTGTTTGCTCCCAAATCAACCCGCCGCATGAATAAACAGCATCATCTATATGCGGAGAAAGATAAATCCATTTCATAGGGCGTATTGTACTCCGGCCATCTTGCCAGGTGTATAGAATGTCACCGTCTCCTTGCCTCACACCGTGCAAGATGTTATCATCAAGCCTGTTCTGCACCTCCCGGGCCTCGCTTCGCGGTTTACCCAAAATACCTATCGCCTGGTGTGGATCATTTCATGAGCACTTCCCCCTCCTCCCGTACCCGTCTGCGTTATACCTTGCTATTTTTGCTCCTGGCAACGATTCCCTGTTATTGTCTCGGTTTTGGCGCGCTACAATGGGATGATTATCGAGATGCCAAATGGCTTACTGGAACCGTCGTCGCGCTTTCTGCTACGCTTACCCCTTCCCCTGAACCGCCAACCTTTACGCCAACCGTCACCCCCACAGGAACGCAACTCCCCACCCTGACTCCTCTCCCCACCCTAACCCCACCTGGCTCCGCGACCCCCACACCCACAGATACTCCCACCGTAACCCCAACTGGAACCGCTACTTCAACTGCAACAGCCAGTCCCACAAACACCCTCGCCCCTACCGCGACAAACACTGTTCCCCCGGCCCCTTCGGAGACCCCCACGCCAACCTTTACCCCATCGCTTACCCCTCCGCCCGCGACCGCGACCGAAACACCTACTGCGACTGAAACAGAAACCCCCACTCTGACAAATACCGTTCCCGCAGCTCCCTCGGAAACCCCCTCCGAAACCGCCACCCCCACGGAAACGCCTACCCCGTAAACCCAAACGCATGATCGAACTCCCTGCCTTTCTCAAAAAAATGATTTCTACCTCCGGCCTCTCTGCCTACGAGGCGCCTATCCGCCAGATCATCGAAGACACCTGGCGTCCCCTCACCGATGAACTGAGCGTCAGCCGTATTGGCAGTTTGCACGGGTTTAAACGCGGCGCACAAACCGGGGACCCTCGCCGGAGTATTTTGATCGCCACCCACATGGACGCCATCGGCATGATGGTGACACGCATCGTGGATGGCTACCTCTACTTCACCGAAATTGGCGGGCTGGACCCCCGCGTCCTCCCTGGCCAACCGGTCACCGTGTTCGGGCGGGAAGAAATGTCTGGCGTCATTGTCAAACCTCCTGCACACCTGCTCCCCGCCGACGCGCAGAACGGCGTTGTGCCCCTCGAAAAGTTGATGATTGACACCGGCTACCCCGCGCGGCGCGTGAACCAACTCATTCGCCCCGGTGATCTGGTTGCGTTTGCCCAACCCCCAATGGAAATGGGCACCGACCTCGTCGCCGGACATTCGCTGGACAACCGGGCATCTGTCGCCGCACTCACACATTGTCTCGATGTTCTGCAAACCCACCACCACGCGTGGGATGTGTGGGCCGTTGCCACCGTGCAAGAGGAAGAAACGTTAGGCGGCGCGGCCACTTCCGCCCACCACCTGCGCCCCGATTTGGCAATTGCAGTGGATGTCACTTTCGGCAAAGAACCGAACAGCCCCGCCCACCGAACGCAAGAATTGAACAAAGGCCCGGTGTTGGGCTGGGGGCCAAATGTCCATCCCGGTTTGCACAAAGCAGTCAAACAAGCCGCTGAACGCCTGGAAATGTCCACCCAATTTGAAATTCACACCCGCCATTCGGGCACGGATGGGTACGCCCTGCAAACGGCGGTCGAGGGCATTCCCACCATGGTCGTCAGCATTCCGCTCCGGTACATGCACACGCCCGTCGAAGTCATTAACATAAAAGACGTCACCCGCGTGGGACGTTTGCTGGCGGAATTTATCGCTGGATTGGATGGGGAATTTATGGAGAAGTTGATGTGGCATGAGGAATAAACCTATGGCAGACCTTACTTTACCCAAAATTGGAACCTCACAAGCCAAATTGCTTGAACGTCTTTGCTCCGCGTGCGCCGTGTCTGGCGACGAGGGCGAAGTGCGAAAAATTGTGATCGAAGAGATCAAAGCCCACGCGGATAGCTACAAAGTGGACGCGTTGGGCAACGTGCTTGCCACGCGCAGCGCGACCAAAGCCGGCCCAAACCCCTTGCGCGTCCTGCTCGCCGCGCACATGGACGAAGTCGGTTTTATGGTTTCCGCCGACGATAAAGATGGCTTTTACCGGTTTGAGTTGATCGGTGGATTAGACCCAACGATTTTGATCGCCAAACCGGTGGCGATTGGCAAAGATCACCTGACAGGTGTGATCGGGGCAAAACCCATTCACCTGACCACCGCCGCCGAACGTAAAACCGCCATCACGCTCGAAAGTTTGCGGATTGACACGGGCAACGGGGGGAACGGTAAAGTAAAGGTCGGCGACCACGCCACGTTTGCCCCGAACTTCACCACGATTGGGCAGGGGGCCGGGCGCAGTTTCCGCTCGAAGGCGTTGGATGATCGGATCGGGGTCGCGAACCTGATCGAGTTGGTCAAAAATCCCCCGCCGAACGTGGAACTGCTTGCGGCGTTTACCGTGCAGGAGGAAGTGGGCCTACGCGGGGCAGAAGTCGCTGCGTATACCTTTGACCCCGACATCGCCATCGCGTTGGATTGCACCCCCGCGTTGGATTTGCCCCCTTATCACGACGATGACGAAAACACCCGTTACAACACCCAACTGGACGCTGGCCCCGCCATTTACACCGTAGATAAAGGCACGCTCTCCGATCCCCGCCTGGTGCGCCACTTCACCGAAACGGGCGACGCGCTCGGCATCCCGTACCAATACCGCCAACCCGGCGGCGGTGGCACAGACGCGGCCGCGATGCACAAGGCCCGCGCGGGGATTCCCAGCCTGTCGGTTTCCGTTCCTGGACGGTATTTGCACACCCCCCATTCGCTGGTACGCTTCGCCGACTGGCAGAATACGCTGCGGTTGGTGTATGCGTCGTTGGCGCGGTTGACGGGTGAGGTGTTGGAGATGGCGAGGTAGAGAACGAGAAAAATTAGACTTACAAGGAGAACCTGAAAGGTTCTCCTTGTTTTTTTAAAAGTTAATTTCTTGTGAAATGGAACCCAGCACATTACACTATTTCTATGATCACGAGTTTCAGGCATAATGTGGGCAGAGTTTCAAATAAAAGCATTCAAACGTTTTAGGTTTTACAGAAGTTTTTATAGAACGGTATATGAATACATCACCAGTCGTCAAACGCCATCATTTTCAGTTTTTTGGGTTCAAAAGGCAAATTATGATTGTGCTTATAGGAATTCAAATTTTGATTACGGGGTGCTCCCAGGGAAACAGGTCTGTACTCCCCATACCGGTACCTGTTGTTTCGCCATCTTCTCCTATTTTAAGTGAGAACTCAAAGGCATTATTTACAAAATACAACTGGACCTTAATTCAAGAAGTCGCGAAATATTCCATAGATTTACCCGCAAGTTTTGAACATGCCCCGGGTGATTTTCCAGCGATAATTTATTGGGCGTACAATAACGAATTGAACAAAGCTATCGGATTAAACCTTGAACCTTATCTTGGAAAGACTGTGGTTGCAATCATTTACTCTTTGAAAAACGAGGAGCCAGGATATTGCACATTTCCTCCCGAACAAACACGAGGTATTATCGTTCAATATGAAGGGGAAATTGTTGGTGCATGGATAGATCAAGGGAGACATAATGGGTTTGCCTGTTCCCTGAATCGGAAGTCATTTGATGAAATCACCCAACAAACCTGGGAAGCCTGGTTGGTGTCATCAGGCGTTGTCAATGTAACAAACGAACTCGATAATAAATTAGCAACGATGTCCCCTGAAGAATTAATCACTTTCTATTATGAGGCGATTGATCATCAAGATTACACCTCGGCTTATGCTGTTTTTTCTCGGGGAGAACTTGTCAAATATTTGTTTCGCAATATGGCTGACAGCACCCTTTACAATTCATCATTTGCTGACGAGTCGCATGGTGGGCAATGGGGGATACTCAATATTTCAAGCGCCCGGCTAGTAAATCTTGAAAGTTTCTTGAGTACAAGTTATCAAGTCACGGTGGATTTAAAATTTAAACAACCTGATCCTACAATGCCCTACGACGGAACTTATAGTTGGTTTATTGAAATTACAAAAGAGATAGAGATGTTAGGGTGGCGTATTAAATCTTTTGGTAATGGGTAAGTTGTAGTGACAATGGCGGTTTTTGTCCTCACTCATCGCTTCTTTATATACCCCCGCCAATCTTTTAATTCTGGTCTGTAATTTATTTGAAAGATATTACCCTGTGACCCGCTCTCGCCACCGCACCCCCACCCAATCCCCTCCCTCCAAAAAACCCTTTCGCGTCCTCCGCAACCCCTTCCCTCCGACCGAAGTCTTGACCCCTGACGATGTAAACGCCATTCACCGCACCTCGCTCCGGGTGTTGGAAGAGACCGGCCTGGATTTTTGGGACGCGGAAACGCTCGCTTTGCTCAAAACGGCTGGGGTAAAAGTGGACGAAAAAGGCCGCCACGCCTGGCTGGATCGGGACTGGGTGATGGAAATGATGGGGAAAGCGCCCGCACAATTCACCATGCACAGTTGGAATCCCGCGAAAAACGTGCCCGTCGGGGGCAATCATTTGCTGTACGCGCCTGTGGGCGGCCCGCCGTTTGTCAGCGATTTGGACCGGGGGCGGCGGGATGGCAACATGGCGGATGTCCAAACGTTGAACAAACTCGTGCAAATGGCCGATGCGATGGTGATCGGGGGTGGACACCTGATCGAGCCGTTGGATGTGCCCGTGCCAGTGCGCCATCTCGAAACGATGTTTTACGACCTCACGCTGATTGACAAAGTGCCGCAATCCACGGTGTTGGGGCAGGTGGCCGCGGAAGATTCGATCACGATGGTGGCCCTGGCCCACGCGGGGGGCGCGGGAACGGTCGCGGACGCGCTCGCGGGCATTCAACACAAACCCGCCATGCTCGGCGTGGTCAACGTCAACAGCCCCCTCCGCTACGATGGCCCGATGCTAGAGGGGTTACTCGCCCTTGCGCGGCACGGACAAGTCCCCGTCCTGACGCCGTTTATCATCGTCGGGGCGAACAGCCCGATTACCCTGCCTGCGGCGATCATGCAGCAAAACGCGGAAGTGCTGGCGGGCGCGGCGTTGGTGCAGTTCGTCAATCCGGGGTGTCCTGTCGTGTACGGGCATTTCATCACGCCAATGGATTTGCGGTCGGGGGCGGTGCCTTTTGGGACGCCGGAAGAAGTTTGGGCAGTGTTCGCCGCCGCGCAGATGGCGCGGTTTTATCATTTACCGTTTCGCGGGGGTGGCGGGCTGACGACTTCGCAAATCCCCGACGCACAGGCTGCGTATGAATCCACATTTGGTCTATGGGCGGCAACGATGGCGCACGCGAATATGATCCTGCAAGGGGCGGGGTGGTTGGACGGGGGCTTGGTGGCGTCGTTCGAGAAGTTTGTGCTGGATGTGGAGATCATCGAGCGGTTTTATGCGTTTTTGGAAGAGAAGCCGATCAACGAGGATTCGCTGGCGGTGGAGTTCATCCACCAGATTGGGCCGGGGGGCCATCATTTGGACACCGCACACACGATGGTGCGCTACCGCACCGCGTTCCATCACTCCGAATTGAGTTCCCGCCTCGCGCACGGGGCGTGGGTGGAGCAGGGGGAACAGGACACCGCACAACGGGCAAATCGGAAGTGGAAGGAGATGCTCGCCCGGTACGAACCGCCGCCGATGGATCAGGCTGTGATGGAAGCATTATTGGATTACAAAGCCCGTCGAAAAGAAGTATTATTGAGGTAACTATGGCCGAACCTCCTCAAAATCCCCGCCGAAAAAGCAAAATGAGCGAAGACAATCCCTCCGTATTGGATTACGGGGGCACGTCCGAGTCTGCGCCACCCCCGGAATATTCGCAAACTGCTGAGTATTCGCAATCCGCGCCTCCAGCATCAAGCACCGACGCGCCGGAACCAGCGCCCGCACAGGATGTCGTCGTCTCCAGAATTTATCTTTCGTACTCGCGCCGGGATAAAGCATTTGCCGAAAAATTGCACGGACGATTGACCGCAGATGGGTTTGATGTGTGGGTGGATTGGGAGGATATTCAGGCAGGAACGGAGTGGAAGGGAGAATTGCAGATGGGGCTTCAGACTTCCAATGTGGTTATTTTTGTCGTTAGCCCTGCTTCCCTCCAGTCAACATACATGATGATGGAGTTTCGCTCCGCCCAGGAACAAGGGAAATACATCATCCCCATTGTGGGCACGAGTGGAAATATCGGGGAAGCCCCTTCCGAACTAACCAGTATCCAATGGCTCAGGATGGGGACCCCAGAAGAATTCGAGCAAAATTTTCCTGTTTTGGTGAAAGCCTTGACCAATAGGATTCGTATGTCTGGAGGCCCCACCATTCCCCTCGACTTCGCCCACAACGACCGCCCCACCGGCAAAGACCAGCTCGATTACCAATCCTACGCCCGCGCGTTCGCCCAAGTCCTCGCCAGCCCACATACCAAACCCCCGCTCACCATCGGCCTGTACGCCTCGTGGGGCATGGGCAAATCGTTTTTGATGAACAAAATCAAGGAAGAATTGCGGGCGAAAGAACACCACTCGAAACAAAAAGACCAAACCGAAATGGTCTTTCACTTCATTGACTTCAACGCCTGGGAATATTCCACCAGTGACAATCTGTGGGCGGGGCTGATCACCAGCCTGTACGGGCAAGTCGAAAAAGCCTACAAACCCTGGCAAATTTACCGCTTCCGTTGGACGAAACGCTTTCGCAAAAATCTCCGCAAAACATTCGGTTGGGGCACGCTGTTCGCACTTCTGGGCCTGACCCTCGCCTTTCTCCTCGACGAAAACACCGCGGGACAGGTCACAGGCCTGATGGACAACCTGAAAAACCTGTTCGGGACCGCTTTTCTCAGTGGCACCACCCTCGCCGCGCTTATCGCCTTCCTCCGCTCCGCCCGCGACCTCCTCGACAGCACCGCCCCTCGCTCCAAAGAACTGCAAGCCACCGTCTCCCGCAAAGATTTCAGCGCGCAAATCGGCTTCATGGACGAGATCAAAGGCGAAATCGGCGAGATGCTCACCCTCATTCAAAACATCGAAAAAGGCAAACGCGACATCCGCTTCGTCCTGTTCGTGGACGACCTCGACCGTTGTCCCCCCGCCAAAGCCGTCGAAGTTCTCGAAGCCCTCCTGCTTCTCCTCTCCTACCAGGAAGGCGAGGCCCCTTTCTTCATCTTCCTCGCCATTGACGCCCGCGTCATCGTCAAAGCCATCGAAGAGCATTACGGCAAAATGCTCACCGAAGCAGGCATCTCCGGGTACGAATTTCTCGACAAAGTTGTCCAAATCCCCTTCCGCATTCCACCTGCCGGGCCAGGTGCGATGAAAAAATACATGACCTCGCTACTCTGGCAATCGGAAGAAGCGCGTACAGAAGCAGAAGACCGCGCCGTCCGCGCGAGGCTCGCGGCAGACCTCGCCGCGAACAATGCCCCCACGCCACCCTCCACCCCCGTCCAAACCCTCCCCGATCAGCCTCCTGAAAGCCTCCCCGAATTCATCCCCGAAGAACCTTTCAACGAGAATGAACAAACCGCCTTCGACACCTTCGCCCCTTTCATCACCCCCAATCCCCGCCGGATGAAACGCATTGTCAACATCTACCGGATTGTGCGCTATTTGTTCACCACGGGTGGCATTGTTGGCATAGCCATCGAAGACCCGCCGTTACGAGCCATCATCATCAAATGGATTATCATCACCGAAGAGTGGCCCTTCCGCGCGGCATGGATGCTCCAAAAAATTGAAGATGACTATCAACTTGGCATCGGCCTCTATCACACAGCGGAGGCGACTTTGCCAGAGATTTACCAGGTCATCAAACCTCACATCCAGGACGAACGCGCCAAAAACCTCCTGGCCCTGGACAGTGACCCGGAAACGTTTGAGATGTTCATCACACTAGAACCGGCGATCACCGTCCAAATGATTTATCACGCCCTGCGCCCAATCACCTTCAACCTCAACCCCGCCATGCGAAGCGAAGTCCTCCGCACCGCCGCGGTGAACAACGTAAAAAGTGTAAGTAAATAGAAACCGGATCGCTTTTATGCTATGATGAGATGAAAGGGTTCATTCTTCTCTTCATCCCTGAACAACCAACCAACGCACCAACAAACTAACTCGCTACTTATCACTTATCACTTGCCCAAAATATGTGTGGACGCTTTACAATCACCGCAACTCCTGACCAACTGCAACAAGCCTTCCCCGGCCTCGCAGTGCCGCCCCAAATGACCCCGCGCTATAACATCGCCCCAACCCAGCCCATCGCTGTGGTTCCGAACGATGGCCGCAACGCCGTGGACTTCTTCATCTGGGGTCTCATCCCCTCCTGGGCCAAAGATCCCGCGCTGGGCAACAAACTCATCAATGCCCGCGCCGAAACCCTCGCTGAAAAACCCTCCTTCCGCACCGCCTACAAACGCCGTCGCTGTCTTATTCTTGCAGATGGCTTTTTTGAATGGCAAAAGAACCCTGGTGGTAAAGGCAAAACCCCCCACTATATTACCCTCGCTAACCACCAACCTTTTGCCTTCGCAGGCCTGTGGGAACAATGGTTCTCCCCCGACGGCTCCGAAATCAAATCTGCCACCATCATCACCACCGAACCCAACGAACTGATGGCCCAACTACACAACCGGATGCCCGTCATCCTCCACCCCGAAGATTACGCCCGCTGGCTCGACCCCGCGGAACACCCCGCCGCCAATCTCCAGTTCCTCCTCGTACCTTATCCCGCCGCCGACATGCTCGCCTATCCCGTCTCTACGATGGTCAACAGCCCGGCAAATGACATGCCGGGGTTGGTCGTGCCACTGCCTGCTCCGTAACCGATGATGAGTAATGAGTAATGAGTAAATTTACGCATTACTCATTACTCGTTAAGCCCTCCTCATGACAATCCCGGCTTCTACCAACCTCATCCCCCCCCTCCTCGCCGCCCTCCAGCACCCGAACCCTCCCGTCCGGGCCGGGGCGGCGATTGCTTTAGGCAAAAGAAAAGACGCCCGCGCGATCGAACCCCTCGCCGACCTCCTCGAAGACCCGGTCCACCTCGTCTACACCAGTGCTGAACGCGCCCTTAGCCTGATCGGGAGCCTCGCCGTGGGAACACTCATGGCGGTCATCCAGGCTCCACCCTCCCTCGACTCTGCCTCCCGTGCCTACGAGGCCCTGCGCGCCATCCGCGATCCCCAAGCGATTGACCTGCTCATCGCCGCCACCGCCTACGAAGAACCCTTCATCCGTTGGGGCGCGCTCGAAGCCCTCGGGGAAATGCGCGCCATCCCCGCTCTCGCCGCCCTCATCGAAGCGGTGCGCCACCCCGACGAGACTACCCGCCAACACGCCATCACTGCTCTCGGCAAACTCGGCTGCCCGGAAGGGATTCAACCCATCACCACCCAACTCAACGAACCCAACTGGCAAATGCGCGTCACTGCCGTCACAGCACTGGGCCGCATCGGCAGCGAAGACGCCATCCTCCCCCTCCTCACCGCCATGCGTGACCCCACCCCCCAGGTTCGCGAAACCGCCGGAGAAATGTTGACCCATCTCCCTACTGCCTCCGGGGAAGTCTTCGTCAGCGCACTCAACGGGGCCGATGCCTGGACGCGCCGCCAACTTGCCCTGGCGATGGGCGCGATTGGTTACACGCGCGGTATCCCTGTTTTGGAAAACATGGCCCTCGACGACGACGATGTGCGCGTCCGTCTGAGCGCGGCGCAAAGCCTGGCCCTGCTCCACCACCCGCGCGGGGAAACGGTCATCCTACGCACGCTCAACGCCCCCAGCGCCCAAACCCGCACCTGGGCCGCGATTGCCCTCGGCAACGTGGGCAACCCGAAAGCCCTGCCCCCCTTGTTGGGGAATGACGAACTTCCGCTCCCCAAAACCCCCGCCGACGCGCGACAAGTGACTGCGGAAATGGTCGCCGCCCTCAAACGGATCGGTGCCCCTGCCGTGCCCCGTCTCCTCGAAGGTCTTGCCTCCCCCGACCGGGTTCGGCAGGAGATCGCTTTTAGAGCTTTGACCGAAATCGGGCCGGTGGCCGTAACCGCGTTGTTGGACGCGCTAACCAATCCCCTAACCCCTGCCGTACACCAACAGATCATCCGCCTCCTCGGCCTGGCGGGCGACTCCCGCGCGGTCGAACCGCTTGCGGACATTTTACGGCGCGGTGCAACGTCCACCTTTTCCCCGCGCGGCGTGGTGAGTGCACTGTACGATTCCACGGTAGAAGCGCGTAAACTGGCCGCCGACGCGTTAGGGAATCTGGCCCTGCCCGCGTGCGTGCCGCCTTTGCTCTCCGCCACCCGCTTTGACCTGGATCAGGAAGTGCGGGAACGCGCTGCCCGCGCCTTAGCTACTCTTGGGGATGCGGACAGCGTATTGCAATTGGCTGAACCGCAAATCTTTGGAGAAGCGAGCCGGGCGTTTTTAAGTCTTTTGATGTTGCTGTTGGTGGGGGGAACCCTAGGGGTGTTTGCCCGATTGATCGGGTATGGGCGGGTAGGGCTGTTGGCGGGGTTGGCAGCCGGGGCTGCGGTAGGATTGGTGGATGGGCTGACCGGGCACAAGCGGACAATGCAGGGGGCGATGTTCGGATTGGGTGCGGTAGCCTTGTGGGGTGTGTTCGGCTCGATGTTTATGGGCAGTCCGCCTGTGAGGGAACTTGTCCACTTGGTCCCTGTGCGGATTGGTGCGTTATTTTTGGGGAGTGTTGGGATTGTGGGGGGGCTGATCGGGCACAACCCGTTGATCGGGCTTTATCGTGCCCGGTACGTGCCACGGGGATGTCTGTCGCTGACGTGGCCGGTCGTGTGGGGGGGCGCGGGGGCGTTGGCGGGGGGCGTGAGCGGCGCGGTTTTGATCATCCGGGCGAATGATCCGGCCTTTTTTTCCTGGTTGGGGGGGATTGCGTTAGGCGTTTTGCTGGTGGTATCCTGGCTCCAACGCGGGAACCGGGTTGAATTGCAAAGAGGGTTGATGATTGCTCTGGGGCTGTTGGGGATGGTGGTCTTGAGTCTGGCTTTTGCCCTAAGTATTCCAACCGTGTTCACCGCCTGGCTGATGCCGCTTTTTCCGGCGGTGGGGGCCGCGATAGGTTTTCAACCCCAGCCTTTGATCCGGCGGATGGCGGGGCTTTTCGTGGGGATAATCAGCGGGTTTATTGGCGCGGGGTTGGGCGTGTGGGTGATGGGGCTGTTCGTCTGATGGAAATTTATTGCGTTTTACTGCTGATTGTTTTGATGGTGGCCTCAGCTTATTGGGGTACGAAAAGCCGAATGCGATATGGAAAAAAACTCCTCGCCATGACGCCCGAACAAAAGAAGCATTGGACAAACTTCATGACCCGCCGGAATTTTTATCTGATAGCGAGTATTCTGGTGGTCGCGTTCCTTTTCTTTCTTTGGGATGGGTTTGTCCAAATGGGTGGGTTTTTGTTGGCATTTGTTACAATTATAGCGATTGTGATACTCTTTAATTATCTCGAAGACAAAATTATTCATTAGCCCCGAGAAATCCCATGACTGACCTCCTCTACCAAACTGACTCCTACCTCCAAACTTTCGTTGCCACCGTCTCTGCAATAGACGAAACCTTGCATGGCGTGATCCTCGACCGGACTGCGTTCTACCCTGGCGGGGGCGGGCAACCCGCGGATCGGGGGACGATCACCGCGGAGGAAACCGTCTACACCATGCCGCGCATCAAACGCGTCGAGGGGCAACTCGTCCACCTGCTGGAAGGGGAGGGGCCATTGCCCGCGGTCGGGACGGAGGTGGTGGGGCAATTGGATTGGGCTTTGCGCTATAAACTGATGCGAACGCACACGGCGATGCACATTCTTTGCGGCGTGGTGTTTCGCGATTACGGGGCGTCGGTCACGGGTGGGGATATGGAACCCCTCAAGGGGCGGATGGATTTTGAATTTGAGACGATGCGCGCGGAGTTGGTGGGGGCGATTGAGACCGCGATCAATAAAGAGGTGGAAGCGGCCCGCGAGGTGCGGGTGAAAATCCTGCCGCGCCAGGAAGCCTTTCAAATCCCCGATCTGATCCGCACAAAGATCAACCTCCTCCCCCCCGGTATCGCCGAAGTCCGCACGTTGGAGTTGGTCGGGCTGGATTTGCAGGCGGATGGTGGCACGCACGTTCACAACACATCCGAAGTCGGGCGAATGCGCGTGGTTGACTACAAGAGTAAAGGGAAGATCAATAAGCGGATTTATGTTGAGTTGGATGAGTAATGAGGGATAAAGTGATAAGTGACGAGTGAAAGGCTCACTTTTTCACTTTATCCCTCTTGTTTTATGTTCTACGTTTTTTTCGTTCAAAGGAGTTGACTATGGAATACGATCTCGTTTTTGAAGGTGGTGGTGCGAAAGGTATCGTCTTTGTCGGCGCGATGCAGGAGTTTGAAGCTCGCGGGCATACCGTTGGGCGCATCATGGGCACATCGGCGGGCGCAATCACCGCTACCCTGCTTGCGGCTGGATACAGCGCGAAGCAGATGTTAGAAGTGATCAACGAGCGTCTTCCTGGACCTGAGAAGAAACCCCGTTTTTCAACCTTTATGGATGTCCCGCCCCGGTTTGACCAGGATCATGTGGACAACAGCCTGATTTATCTGCTTTTTAGCGGCATTGACATCCCCTTAATCGCAGATTCCCTGGAAGCGCAGATAGACGCCAAGATTATGAAAAAACTCCTGGAGTATCCCTCCTTCCGGCAGTTATTCTCTTTTGTGGAACGCGGCGGACTGTATTCAGGAGATCTGTTTCTGTTTTGGTTCCGCGAAAAACTCAATGCGGGCGGGCGCGTACTGGGCAACACCACCCTCAAACAATTTCACGAGCAAACAGGCAAAGACCTAACCGTGATGGCTTCCGATACGTCTGGGCAGGAATTACTGGTGCTTAATCACCGGACCGCACCCAATTTGCCCACCGCGTGGGCGGTGCGGATGTCCATGTCTATCCCCTTCGTCTGGCAAGAGGTTATCTGGCTGAAGGAATGGGGCCTGTATCGGGGACGCGACATCACCGGACACTGGATTGTGGACGGCGGCGCACTATCGAATTTCCCGATTGACCATTTTTTGGATGACACACTCGAAATTCGCGAGGTAATGGGGCCAGACAAAGGGTCAGGCAATGTTGTCGGCTTTTTGATTGATGATACTATCCCGGTGCCCAATCTTCCCGCAAAGCCGGGTACGGAAAAGGCTAAAACCGAACTCGACAAGCGTTGGTTTATCGTTCTTGACCGGGTGAACAATCTGATCAACACCATCACACAGGCACACGACAAATCTACAATGCTGGCCTATAAAAACAACGTCTGCCACCTGCCCGCAAAGGGGGTGGGCACCGTTGAATTTGATATGACCAACGACCGCATCAATACCCTCATGGCAGGCGGTCTCAACGCGGCCCGCGAATACTTCAACGGCCTCAATCGCCTCGCCCGCCCCCGCCCAAGCAGCGGACGCTAAACCATTTTCTAACTTATACGCAGAAGGCACAGAAAACACAGAAGAAATTTTAGAAAATCTGTGTTCTTTTGTGCCTTCTATGCGCTCTGTGCACGCTATCAGGACTCCTCATGCCCGATTGGAATCTCGTTGCCCGACTGGTGCTCACCTCCCGCGCGATCGACACCCTCGAAGAAACCGAACTCGCCCCCAACGGTAAAATCACCTACCAATTTTCCTCCAAAGGCCACGAACTTGCCCAAATCTTACTCGGCCTCGCCCTCGATCAGGGACACGACGCCGCCACCGTGTACTACCGCTCCCGCCCATTTATGCTCGCCAGCGGCCTGACCCCGCGCGAATCCTTCGCCGCAGACATGGCCCTTGCCAACTCCCCTTCGGAGGGGCGAGATGTAGGGGTGGTGTACTCGATGCAGCGGCGTTCTGTCGAACGGCGGGACAAAGCCATCGTCTTGCCTGCGTCGGGAGATGTGGGGGCACAGTACACGCCCGCGGCGGGGTGGGCGCAGGCGGTGCGGTATCACCAACGCGTACTGAACGATTATGCCTGGAATGGCGCCATCGCCGTCGCGCTGGGCGGGGATGGTTCAGTAGCGTCCAACGGGTTTTGGGCGGCGCTCACCCTCGCGACCACGCTCCACCTGCCGATGCTGTTTTTCATCGAAGACAACGGCTACGGCATCTCTGTTCCCCGCCATTTTCAAACCCCAGGCGGCAACATTGCCACCAACCTGGAAGGGTTCGGCAACCTGCGCGTGCTTGAAGGCCCCGGCTATTTTCCGCCCACCACTGCAGGCCTGATCGAAACTGCCCTCGCCCACGTCCGTGAGGGCAACGGCCCCTGTCTGCTTCGCCTCACCGTGCCCCGTTTGCAAGGCCATACTTTTGGCGAAGACCAAACTGCCTACAAAACCAAAGCGCAAATCGAGGCCGAGCAGGAAATAGACCCCCTCAAACTCCTGCAAGAATTTGTCCAAGACCAACTGGATTGGTATGCGCTCGAAGCCGAAGTAAACGCCCATGTCCGCCGCGAGATGGAAGCCGCCCTCAATTTTCCGAATCCCGACCCGGCAGAAGTGGAAAAGCATTTGTTTGCAGTGAGTGCGCCCACACCTTCGAGTGCAGAAGAAATTTCAGAACCCACCGGTCCGCGCATCAACATGGTCGAGGCCATTCGCCGAACGCTGGAAACGGAACTGGCGCGGGACCCGCGGATGATGGTGTTTGGGGAGGATGTTGGGCCGCGCGGGGGTGTGCATCGGGCGACATTGGGGTTACAGGCACGATTTGGGGAGATGCGGGTGTTTGACACTTCGCTTTCCGAAGAAGGAATCATTGGCCGCGCGGGGGGAATGGCTTATTCGGGATTACGCCCCGTGCCGGAGATTCAATTCCGTAAGTACGCGGATCCCGCCCACGAACAGATTCATGACCTGGGGTGGGTGCGCTGGCGGACGGCAGGGAAATTTACTGCCCCGGTTGTGGTGCGGATGCCGGTCGGGTACAGCCGCCGGACGGGGGACCCCTGGCATTCGGTGGTAGACGAAGTCAGTTACGCGCACATGCAAGGCTGGCGGATCGCGGTTCCCTCGAATGTTACGGATGCGGTTGGGTTGCTCCGCACCGCCCTCCGCGGGGATGATCCGACAATCTTTTTTGAGCACCGCGCGTTGTACGATACCCCGATCTCCCGCCGCCCTTACCCTGGTGATGAATATACGATTCCGTTCGGGGTTGCGGCGACCGTGCAGGAAGGGAAATATTTGACGGTGGTCAGTTGGGGGGAGATGTTGCACCGGTGCGTAGAAGCCGCACAACCGTTTGGCGAGGATGTGGAAATTCTCGACCTGCGGACGCTAATCCCCTGGGATCGAGAAGCGGTGCTGGCCTCGGTGCGGAAAACGGGGAAGGTGTTGATCGCGCACGAGGACACGCACACCGCAGGGTTCGGGGGCGAAATCGGGGCCACGATTGCGGAGGAAGCTTTCACGGCACTGGATGCCCCGATCCAACGGGTGTGTACCCGCGATGTGCCCGTCCCGTACAACATTCCGATGATGGACATGGTCATCCCGACTGTGGCGCTTATTCGCCAGAAAATGGAAGCACTTTTGGGGTGGTAGGGAGATCGTTTATACTATTGTAGATCACCCTTACTCCAAACTTCGGAAATCTTTGAGACACTTTTGAGAAGAGGTTGCGTTTGCAAACAGGTATTTGAAAGGCAAGGTTGTTGTTTCGAGATTTCCGAAGTTTTGCTTGAGTTTAGTACCTTGTGGAGGTAGCCCAATGTCCCAACAAGAAATTGAAGTGATTTTGGCACGACATCTGGCCGAATATCTTGCCATGCCGATCCTCATTACCGAGCCAAACGGGGATTTGTTATTTTTTAATGAACCGGCAGAAATCATTTTGGGGGTCCGCTATGATGAAACGGGACCTATGCCTGCTGAAAAATGGAGTGCGATGTTTCGTTCTCTGGATGAGGATGGCAACCCTCTCCCAGATGAAGAGCGTCCAATTATGACAGCACTAACCTGTAGGTGCCCCATTCACAAAAAATTATGGATTTACAGGCAGGATGGTGCGATGCGTCAGTTGGCGGTGACCGCGTTTCCGTTGATTGCCCAGGCTGGACGCTTTTTAGGGGTGCTGGCGGTTTTTTGGGAGGTGGTGTCATGAAGGTGAGATTGTGGGGTACGCGTGGTTCCCTGGCCTCGCCGGGGCCGGATACGGTGCGGTACGGGGGGAATACATCGTGCGTTTCGGTAGAGGGGGCGGAGGGAACGTTGTTGGTTTTGGATGCGGGAACGGGGATACGTTTGTTGGGGGGAGAATTGCCAGCAAACGCAACCTGTGTCCATATTTTGCTCACGCATTTGCACATGGATCATCTTCAGGGTTTGCCGTTTTTTGCGCCGCTGCGCCGTTCGGGCGTGGAAGTGCATATTTACGGTCCGGCGAGTACCACACTCAGTCTGAGTTCCCGGCTTCAACGGTATCTCTCGCCCCCGCTGTTTCCCGTCAACGTGCGGGAACTCCCCTCGGATTTACATTTTCACGAACTGCCCGCCGACACGGTCGAGATCGGGGAATTCCGCGTGAAGGCGCAACTGGTCCTCCACCCGAACCCGACGATTGGGTATCACATCGAAGAGGGGGTGTCACACGCGCGGGGCACGCTCACCTACCTGCCCGATCATGAACCGGCGTTGGGGGTTTCTAACTTTCCACGTAACAAAGAGTGGACTTCGGGTTATGCGCTGGCGGAGGGTTCGGATTTGCTTATTCACGACGCCCAGTACACCGGCCCGGAATATCAGGCGCGGATGGGGTTTGGGCATAGCAGTATTCGTCAAACGTTTCAATTTGCGGCGTTGACCAATGTGCGGAACTTGGTTCCCTTTCACCATGATCCGACGCATTGCGATGATGATTTGGATGCGATGTTGGAAGAAATGACAGGGGAAATGTGTCCCGCGTTTGGTGTTGTGCCAGGCAAAGAGGGGACGGTCATTATGGTAGGGGGGAGTTAACCTATGCGGAGTTTGTATGTGGTTTAAGCCTTATTTTCAAGAAACACAACCTGAATTTATTCAAATCGAGATCGTTTTTCTGATCTTTATCCTGATCAGCACGTTAGTGGCGATTGCGATCCGGGTGCGGAAGATCAAACTGCCTTATACCGTGGCGCTGGTGCTGGTCGGGTTGGGTATTTCCGCGATTAACGACATCCCCTTGCTTGCGGAATTCCGCGCGTTTCTGTTCCCCGTCACCCAACAAACCGAACAAATTCAAACCCTGATCTCGTCCATCTCCATCGAAGAAGTGGTGCTGGCGTTGTTCGTGGCCCCGCTCGTGTTTGAAGCCTCCCTGCATCTCAATTGGACCCACCTTCGCAAAGATTTGCTTCCAGTCCTTTTGCTTGCCGTGCCCGGGGTGTTGGTCGCCAGTTTTATCGTCGGGTGGATCATCGCGAAAACGACGGAGATTCCCATTGAGTTGGCGGTCGCGTTCGGAGCGCTGATTTCCGCGACGGACCCGGTCGCAGTGATCGCGTTCTTCCGCAGTTTGGGGGTGAGCAAACGGTTGGCGATTTTGGTCGAGGGCGAGAGTCTGATCAATGATGGGATTTCGATGGTGATTTTTCTCATTGCGTTGGATATGAGTACAGGCGCAATCGCGTCATTCAATCTTTGGCAAACGTTGGGAATTTTTCTCCAGGAAGCGGGCGGCGGGATTTTGATTGGGTTGGCGTTGGGGGCGTTGGCGGGGACGGTTTTATCCCGTTTGGATGACTATCTCATCGAAACGACGCTGACCGTAACGGTGGCGTTTGGCGCGTATGTTGTCGCGACCCAATTGCATACGAGCGGGATTCTTGCGGTCGTCGCGGCGGGGGTGTACCTGGGCAGTACAAGTTTGCACAATGTTTCCCCGACCACGCGGATCGCATTGGACAATTTTTGGGAGTTTTTGAATTTCATCGCCAACTCGGTGCTGTTTTTGCTGATCGGGTTACGCATTCACATGGCGGAACTTTGGGATAACGTGCTCCCAATCACATTTGCGATTTTGGCGATTTTGGTGAGTCGGGCCGTCGTGGTCTATGTGATGAGCGGGTTAAGTACAAAATTGGGGAACAGTATCCCCGTTAAATATCGGCATGTGATGTATTGGGGCGGCCTGCGCGGGGCGGTCAGTCTGGCGTTGGCCCTGAGTTTGGGACGTATCCCCTACACCAGCACCATCCAGGCGATGACATTTGGGGTCGTGTTATTTACGCTGATCGCTCAGGGTTTGACCATCGAAGGGCTGATCAAAAAGTTAGGCCTTTCGGAGGTTACGCAACAGGCTGAAACCCAACGCCGGTTGGCGAATTTGCTGGTTTCCCGTGCCGAAAAACAGGAACTCTCCCGCTTGTACCACGAGGGGATGCTGGCAGAAAGCATCTGGCAAGCGCTCGCACAAGTGAGCGACGCCGAAACCCTGACGATATTGGAGCGCAACCCCGAACTCGAACAAAACATTCTGATCGAAACCCGGCGGGAAATGCTCCGCTCGGGCCGGGTGGCATTGGGGGAGATTTTCCGGCGGAATTCGATTTCTGAGGAGGTGTACCAGGAAGAACTGGCAAAGTTGGATGAGCGCATTCAAATCTGGGACCGGATCGAGGATAATTTTGACACGCTCCCGTACAACGGAGCCACGTCATGAGCCGGGAACCAACAGGCCCTATCGTATGTGCCACGCGGGGGGGCAAGGCCAGTCATATTTTGCAAGCGAAGGCGATCCAACTGGCGCGGGCGGAGCGGAAATCCCTGGTATTTGTCTACATCGTCAACCCCAGCAATTTAGGGCCGTTGAGCGAAAAGAGCCAGAAAGCCGCGCAAGCCGAACTCACCTGGTTTGGTAATGCGTTGCTCAAAGTAGCCCAATTGCGTGCCCAACGCGCGGGTGTGCAGGTGGAAACGATTGTCTGCGAGGGGAATGTGCGTGTGCAAATCGAAGAGGTGTTGCGCGAAAAAGGGGCAGGGTTACTGCTTGTGGGGGCATCCCGGCAAAGTGACTCTACGCCTACGTTCAAGGAAGATGCGTTGACCCAGTTCGCCCGGCAGGTAGAGCAGGATACAGGAGTCGAGGTGCGGATTATTTCGTTGGACGAGGCGTAATGATAGAAAATAAAAGTCGGCGTGCTGTACAGCACGCCGACTTTTATTTTCCGAGAAATTGGGTTACTTATCCATCAACGCCGCAACCCCTGGCAATTCTTTCCCCTCTAAAAATTCCAGGCTTGCGCCGCCGCCGGTGGAGACGTGGGTCATTTGCTTGGCGACGCCTGCTTTCTTCACCGCACTGGCGCTGTCGCCACCGCCGATGACGGTGGTCGCACCAGATTCGGCGAGCAGTTTGGCGAGGGCGAAGGTGCCTTCGGCGAATTTGGGCATTTCAAACACGCCAACCGGGCCATTCCACACGACGAGTTTGGCATCGGCGAGTGTTGCTTTGTACAGGTCCAGCGTCTTCGGACCAACGTCGAGCATCCGCCAACCCGCGGGGATGCTGCCCACATCCACGACCTGAGAATTGGCATCGGCATCGAATTTGTCGGCGATGACGGCGTCCACGGGGAGAACGAGTTTGTCGCCAACGTTCGCGAGGATGCCTTTTGCTGTTTCTAGCGAGGCTTCTTCGACGAGGCTGTCTTGCATGTTCACGCCTTGCGCCGCAAGGAAGGTGTTTGCCATGCCACCGCCGATGATGAGGCGGTCACAGTTTTTGAGCAGGGTTTCCACGACCAGGATTTTGTCGCTGATCTTGGCCCCGCCCAAGATGGCGATGTACGGATGTTCGGGGTTGGCGACCGCGCGGCCCAGGTATTCCAGTTCTTGTTCCATCAAAAAGCCAGAGACGGCAGGCAAGAAGCGGGCGATGCCTTCGGTGGAGGAGTGGGCACGATGGGCGGAGCCGAACGCGTCGTTTACGTACACATCCGCGAGGGCGGCCATTTGTTTTGCCAGTTCAAGGTCGTTTTTCTCTTCGCCCGCGTGGAAACGGGTATTTTCAAGCATCAGCACTTCGCCAGGTTTGAGGGCGGCAGCCATCTTTTCGACTTCGGGGCCGACACAATCAGGGGCCATTTGCACGGGGCGGTTAAGGTGGCCGGCCAGGACTTCTGAGGCGGCTTTGAGGCTGAATTCGGGACTCGGTTTCCCTTTTGGGCGTCCGAGATGGCTGGCGAGGATGAGGGACGCGCCCTGTTCGAGCACGTAATTGATGGTAGGCAGAGCAGCTTTGATCCGTTTGTCGTCGGTTACTTTGCCGTCGGCCATGGGGACGTTGAAGTCCACGCGCATAAACACGCGCTTGCCGGAAAGGTCAATGTCGCGTACAGTTTTCTTGTTCATTTCTAAATCCGTTTTTAAGAAATTCCGCAAAAAAAGGGTGCATAGGGTGTACACCCTATGCACCCTTTTTTGCGAGAATCAGCGTTTTTTTACAGACTCTTTGCCATCAGGGCGGCCAGGTCGGCGGTGCGGCAGGAATAACCCCATTCATTATCGTACCAGGTGACGACTTTGATGAAGTTGTTCTTTTCTTTGCCGAGGACGCTGGTAAAGGGCAAGTCCACGGAGGAACTGTGGGGATCGCCTTTGTAGTCAATGCTGACGAGCGGTTCATCCACGGCTTGCATAATGCCCTTGAAACGAGGCTGTTTGGCGGCGTCGCGGAACATCTGGCGCAGTTCTTCGGTGGTGGTTTCGCCTTCCACTTCGGCGGTGAAGTCTACGACGGAAACGGTAGAGGTGGGGACGCGCAGGGCGTAACCTTCAAATTTCCCGGCGAGGTCAGGGATGACGAGTTTGATCGCTTTCGCGGCCCCTGTGGTAGTAGGGATGATGCTCATGGCGGCGGCGCGGGCGCGGCGCAGGTCGCTGTGGGGCAGGTCGAGGATTTTCTGATCGTTGGTGTACGCGTGGATGGTGGTCATGAACGCGCGTTTGATTTTCAAGTTGTCATGCACGACTTTCGCGGCGGGGGCGAGACAGTTGGTGGTGCAGGATGCGTTGGAAACAACATGGTGTTTGGCGGGATCGTATTGTTCATCGTTGACGCCGAGAACTACGGTCAGGTCTTCGCCTTCCGCGGGGGCGGAGATGATGACTTTCTTAGCCCCACCTTTGGTAATGTGGTTTTCCGCGCCTTTGACCGCTTTGCCTTTCTTGTTTACGCCATCGGATTTGATGGTGAAGATTCCGGTGCTTTCGACAACGATGTCAATGCCCAGGCTTCCCCAAGGAATATTGGCGGGATCGGTTTCTTTGAAGGCTTTGACGTGTTTGCCATCAATGACGAGCCCGTCTTCTTGAGCTTCGACAGTGCCGTCAAAGCGTCCGTAGTTGCTGTCATATTTCAACAAGTGCGCCATGGTTTTCAGGTCGCCAATGTCGTTGAAGGCTACGACTTCGAGATCATCGGGATACATATCCCGGATGGCTTTTAAAACTTGCCGCCCAATGCGGCCAAATCCGTTAATACCAACTTTGGTTGTCATTTGTGAACCTCCGATATATGGAAATAAGGTGTAACTGTTCCGCCAGCGTAGATCTTCAGACTGAACGATATCTCGTTCCAGTCAAATTTTGATATTGGGTAAGATGCTACTGAACAGAAGCAATCATTTTTCTTGGGGATTTTTGTTATGGGAGATTAGCCCAAACGACCTAATGTTACCAGAAAACTCCCCAAAAAGGAAAAACGGAGCAAGCGTTTGGGGGCAAATGTCCTGTTGTAAAAAGGACACTTAAGGCGTATGGGTTCCTTGTCCTCCCATTCGTTCCTGCAAAATCTCAACAATGGTTTGCGCCAGTTTTTCCGCATCGTGCCGCCAGGGATATTCCTCGTCAATCACATCAGCGAAACGTAATGGATAGCGGGCATTCAAGTCTTCTTCAGCCAATACCCATTCGATCCCTGTGGGAAGGGGTGCCTCAGTACGGCGATTGCAAAGGATAATATCGCACAGGTCTTTGCCCAAATGATCTTCCAACGCCCGAAGATGATCCCCCACCGTATAACCTTGTGTCTCGCCCGGTTGGGTTGCCACGTTGCAGACATAAATCTTCAACCCGCGCGCGGCGCGGATCGCGGCGGTGATTTCTGGGACGAGCAGGTTGGGCAAAATGCTTGTATACAGGCTTCCAGGCCCGACAACGATCAAATCCGCGGAGAGGATCGCCTGCACCGCTTTCGGATAGGGGGACGGATTATTTGGCTCTAGCCACACTCGGCGCACCTGCCCCGAAATTTCGGGAATCTGGCTTTCGCCCGCCACCCGGACTTCTCCAGTTGTGTGGGGCAGAACCATATCTGCGACTAGGGTCACATCTTGAAGCGTAGCAGGATATACCCTGCCGGAAACGGCCAAAACCCGCCCGGATGCAGCTACCGCGCCCTCAAAACTTCCCATAATCTCAGTTAAGGCGCTGATGAAAAGATTGCCAAACGAGTGTCCTTCAACCCCCGCATCCCCACCCGACGCGAACCGGTACTGGAAGAGTTGGGTGAGCAAATCTTCTTCATCAGATAGGGCGGCCAGACAGTTGCGAATGTCCCCCGGTGGTGGAATGCCCAACGAGCGGCGCAGACGTCCCGATGATCCGCCATCATCGGCAACGGTGACAATGGCAGTTAGATTGCTGGTGGAGTGTTTTAACCCTCGCAAGAGAGTGGACAGCCCGTGCCCCCCACCAAGGGCGACCACGCGCGCCCCGCGTTCTTTGCGGCGATGGCGGGTAAGTGTATCCACCATGGTTTGTCCTGGGCGAATGAAGGGTCTGACAAGTGCCTGATTTAACCCCCACAACCCCCAGCCGAGAATCCCAAACCCGATAGCCCCAAAGATCAAAATCCGAAGTGGGCGGGCCAACTGTTGGAGCGAAATGGCCGATAGGATGGGCACCCACCAGGGGTTTGTAGCCGAACGGTAAATTTCGAGCAGAAAGAACGCGGAACCAACGGAAATGAATAACACCCCTACAAACAAAATGAGCACCCACCGTTTGACTCCCAGCCCGGGTACCAGCCATTGGGTAATAGCTGAGAAAAAAGCTCGGACGCGCTCGCGCATTGGTTTTTGAGGCATGAGGTTATTATAATACGCCCATGATCGAACCCCGCCCTTACAAAAATGAGACCGACCTGAATGCCATGTTTGACCTGTTACGAGCAGGCCGAGCGGCGAACAATGGCATGTTCTACGTTCATCCTGGCGATTTGAACTGGTGGTGGTATTACCATGACCCGAAGAAACTTTTCCCCGAAAGTACATTTTTGTGGGAGCGGGAGGGGCAGTTGCTCGGTTGGACGTTGATTGCAAAGGGGGCGATGGATGTGTACCCCGCGCCCGTGCTGCGCGGAACACCCGACGCGGCGGCGATGTATGTGTGGGCGGAAGAACAGTTGGTGGCGCGCACCCGTGCGGAGGGGGGGAAGGAGATTGAGACGATTTGGGTGGGGGAGCAGGACGCTTGGTTCATTGAGCATTTGGATAGACGAGGTTTCACGCGCGATTCTGTAATTTTTGTTTACAACACCTGTTCTCTGGATAGAGACATTCCCGAACCCGCCCTCCCGCCAGGGTATACCGTGCGCGGCATGGGTGGCGCGCACGAGGCCCCCAGCCGGGCGCGGGCAAGTTATGGTGCGTTCCAATCCAAAAAAGACTGGGAACCCTACTTGCAAAACTACCGGAACTTTACGCAAGCCCCAATCTACAACCCCGAACTGGATGTGGTCGCCGTTTCCCCGGACGGAGAAATCGCTGCGTTCGCCATTTGCTGGCTCGATCCGGTGAACGGCATCGGTCATTTTGAACCCGTCGGCACACACCCGGATTATCAGCGCAAAGGTTTAGGCCGCGCGGTGCTGTACGAGGGTATGCGTCGGATGAAGGCGCGGGGGATGCGAAAGGCGTCGGTTTGCGTGGATGGGGATAATCCGGCGGGGGTTGGGGTTTACGCCGCGGCGGGGTTTACGCCAGAATGTAAAATTTTGACCTACAAAAAAGCTTTGGAAAATCCACTAAATGATGAGTAAAAAACTATTCATTTTTATAATCGTCTTGCTGTGTGCTTGCAAATCGCCAGAAAAATCACTAGCAGTCGTTACGGATATTGTCCCTTCTCCTATCGCATTGTTAGATGAGCAAAACATCCAAGCTAAAGTAATTTTAGATGTTGCTCTTTCTCCAGATTCGTCTACATTAGCAATTTATGCCAATACAGGCATTTATCTTTATGATATAGAAACACTTGAAAAGATTGTTTTTCAAGAGGTTGGAAACGATGATTTTCGCTCCCGTTTGCAATTTAGAGATGATGAATACGATACAAAACTTCTAGCTGGAGCCATTGCCTTTAGTCCTGATGGTAAAAAAATCGCTGTATCTGATAAATTTGCAGATCGACCTATTGTTGTGTGGGAAATAAATAGCGGCAATCAGGTAGCGGTAATTCGGGATATTCCGAATGGCTATTATGTGAGGGGGTTAGAATTTAGCCCGACAGGAGATGCGATATTTATCCGAAGTACCTACCCATGGTCGATGAAATGCGAGCAGGCCGAGGAAAATTTAGCTTTAATTGCATTTGACACAACCGACCTTTTTCACCCTAAAAAAGTACTTGAAAAAGCACAATGTGGATTTGTACCCGCGACATATCGTTTTACGGATAGTGGCGATTTTTATTTATTCCGAAGGAGTATGGCAAGTACTTACTCGGTAACTCATGCAAATTCAGCGAGAGAGATCGTTCTGGATGAGGAATTTGCATACGAAGATGGAGAATTGTATGATGTATCGCCAGAAGGAAATTTGCTTGCAATTGCTAATTATGATGAGCAAAGAGGAACAAAGCTGGTTGATGCTGAAACGCGCAAAATCTTGACAATTGTTTATAACGAAGTCAGATTTTTCAGAGACGATACGCAGTTTTTAGTTCATGGATTTGTTGATAACAAATGGGAATTGTGGAGTAATGAAAATATCGTTTGCACATTTGATGGGATCATAGGCTCCCCAGGTTGGAAAATCAGTTTAGACGGGAAAACGTTTGTAGTGGTTACATCAAATAATGACATCCAGATTTGGAATATCTCAAACTGCCAAATTAGAAAAATTGTGCCTTTTGGTAAATAGATACTCAGACATGAATACCTTACCCTCCCTCACCATCCGCCCCCTCCAAACCCTTCAAGACGCCGAAGACTGCGAAGATTTACAGGTGGCAATCTGGCCCTCGCGCCCGGATAGCGCAGGATTTTCGATTCCCATCCATATGCTCATGGCGCAAATGGAACTGAGCGGTGCGGTGATCGGCGCGTGGGATGGGGACAAAATGGTCGGGTTTTTGTATGGTAGTAGGGAGTTGGACGATGAAGATCGTCTGTATCACTACTCTTGGTTAGCGGGCGTATTGGGGCCATACCGCCATCACAAAATCATGGAACAGCTCAAATACGCCCACGCGGAAATTGCCCGCACACAGGGGGCGTACAAAA
>JACKAX010000028.1 GCA_020634875.1 Anaerolineales bacterium
AAATCCCGGAAAGGATGAACCCGACGAGCAAAACGGATTTACGCCCGAACCGATCACTGACCGTCCCGCTGAACAACGCCCCGCCCACCCCGGCCAGTTCGTAAATCGAGAGCGCCGCGCCTGCCAGCCACAAGCTCACCCCTTGCTCATGCATAAACGTGGGGAGATATAAGCCCAGGCTGACTGCCAGAAAATCCCGCGAAAGGGTGATGAAGAATAACGACACGAACAGCCGCCACGCCAGGGGCATGAGTTCCCGGAACCCCACATTTTTCTGTGCCCGCGCGGGCACGTCGCGGAACCGCCAATAAAAAATCCCCGACGCCACCCACCCGATGATTGCCAGCCGGTACATCCCTTCCAACCCCCACAGGGACACCGCCCACACCGCGACCAGCGGCCCCACCGTGCGGCCCATCTCCCCCGATGCCATAAAGATGCTCATCCCCCGTCCAACCTTCCGCCCCGACACGCGAGCGATCAATGCGGGAGCTGGGGCATGAAAGGCGGCGATGCTTACGCCCGTGATGAGAAATAGGATCGCCAGCGCCCAATAACTGTTTGCCAACCCCATAAAGCTCATTAAAGTCGCCGTGACCCCAGGGGCGAGGATGATAAAGTATCGCACGCTCACTTTGTCGGCGAGGTAGCCGATGAAAGGGGTGATGAGGGAGGGCAGTGACATGATGCTGGAGAGCGATCCTGCCAGGGTGAGGGACAGCGAAAGTTTTTCGATCAGCAAGGGGAGCAGGGGGGCGACGAAAGCGGAGTAGGTGTCGTGCAAAAAGTGGCCGGATGCGACGGTGAGGACCTGTCCGGTTTGGAAGGTTTCGGGAGTGGGGGTTTGGGTTTCGGTGAGGGAAGGGGAGAGGGTGGTCATTTGTTATTTGATATTTGTTGGGTGTTATTTGTCATTTCGACCAACGGGAGAAATCCCTGGTACGTGGGCGGTAATTTCTCGATGGCAGGGAAGGATAGGGGGCGTAATAAGGATTCCTCACTACGTTCGGAATGACATTGTGGGAGGAGGGGAGATTGGATATTTGTCATTTCGACCAACGGGAGAAATCTCTGGTACGTGAGGGTTATTTCCTGGTGGCAGGGAAAGGTATAGGGGCGAAATAAGATTCCTCACTGCGTTCGGAATGACAGAGCGGCGGTTATTCGCTCTCGGTGACGCCAATCAATTCGACATCGACAACATTATCTGTGAATATATTCTCGCGGAAGACATGATTCCGCAGTGGCGGGCAAGTACCGTGGGGGGTGTAGGGGCGGAGGCCGTGATCTTGATCGGCGGCGATGCGGATCGCTTTGCGGTTGCTGGTGAAGGTGTTGTGCTCGATCAGCCAGTCACGGCTGGTGTCGTTTTTGGGGACAGGAGCGTCAAATTCGGGGATGCGTTTTGACCAGAGCAGAATGCCATGCCCGTTCTCTTTGAAGTCGTTACCGTGCACGTGCATTTCGATACCGTTTTCGACGGCGATCCCGGCTTGGCGGTTGCGCCAAATGCGATTGTTTTCGAGGATATTTTCGCGGGAAAAGCCGAGCCAGAAACCGTAGTTGCAGTTGTCGGCGTAGTTGTTCCGATACACGTTACCCCGGCTGAAGGTGGCCTCGAAGGCGATGTTGGGACTCCACGAGGCATCGTTTTCTTCAAACAGATTGTCGTTGCATGGGGTGGGTTCGAGCTGGCTGGTCAGCCCGGCGAGGAAAAAGCCATCGCCCCCGAGACGGGCAAAGTTGCGGCGGAAGATATTGCGGGAAGAGCCATAAACAATCAGAAATCCGGCGGCGTCTGCACCCATGTGGCCGTGCCGCTCTCCGCGGGGTTCCCAACGGCAACAGTAGTCGGCGTAGTTGTCTTCAAACACGCTGTCTGTCGTGCCGTATAAATGGAAGCCAAAGCCGCTGTTGTAGTTGGCGAGGTTGTGCTGGACGGTCAGGTTGCGGCAGTGGTAGGTGAGCAGGCCGCACATTTGGTGGGAGAGGTAGTTGTGGGCGAGGCGGCTGTCGGAGACGTTCCAGAGCAGGATGCCGCCGCCGTAGGGGTCTTCGGGGGGGCGAAAGATGTCGAGGAAGTCGGTGTTAGGGGAGCGTTCGGCGGTGTGGGTGAGGTGGCAGTTTTCGACGGTCAGGTTAGTGCAGTCGCGGGCGTAGAGGCCATGTTGGAAACCGAGGAGGGTCAGGTTTTTGATCGAGATGGCGTTGCGCCCGGTCACCGTGATCCCGGTGTGGGTCGGGGAAGAGGAAATGATCGTGGCCCCGTTCCCGTCCAGGGTCAGGCCATCGGCAGCGAAGGTGATTCCTTCGGGGAGATCATAAATACGCGGTTCAAGGGTGGTAGATTGGGTGAGAAGCATAAAGGTTGGAGTATACTATGGTTCGTTCTATTGATCTTCTTTCTTATGGTGTGTTATGTATATTTCCAAGATTCACTTACAGAATATTCGCGGTTTTCGACCATTAGAGCTTGCTTGTCAAAGTAATCATACTTTGATCATTGGCAAGAATGGGACAGGGAAAACGACTTTGTTACGGGCGATTGCGTTGGGTTTAAGCCCTGAGGAGGATGGACGCGCCCTGTTGGCAGAGCCTATTGGGGAGATGGCTACTTATTCGGAAAAGATAAATTTTGGGAGCGTTGGACTTGAATTGTCTTCTCCGGAGCGAGATAGTAACAGAGAGGTTGTTATATCCCGTATTGTGAATACTCTTGAAAGTGGAAAAGGTACTACTGGGGAGAAAATTAACGGCCGGAAGTGGGTAAACAGTCCCCTCCCAGAAAGGTGGGATAAACGGAAGGGTAAAATCGTCGTAGTTGGCTATGGGCCAGGGAGGTCATATGCAGGAAGTGAAGCAAAATCCGGGTATCGTCTGCGCGATTCAGTGTTGAGTTTGTTCAATTACCGGACCTCTCTCTTGAGTCCTGAATTAACTCTGCGTCGTCTCCGAGATTATTTTGAAAAGGCGCATTATGAGACAACATTAGAGCGGATAAAGTACAGCCTCGATTTGGGGGCAGAAGATAAAATTCATTTTCTTGAAAAGGGAGGTATTGGGCTTTCTGGCCCAACACTTGGACGTCAAATTCCCCTTGAAGCCTGGGCAGATGGATACCGTTTGACATTTACCTGGTTGATTGATTTGTATGGCTGGGCGATGCAGGCAGATAGTATTGATAAAACTGGCAATGTGCATGGTATTGTGTTGATTGATGAAATTGAACAGCATTTACATCCCTCTTTACAAACAGGCATTCTTCCACGCCTGAAAGAAATCTTGCCGTTTGTCCAGATCATTGCAACCACGCATAGTCCTCTGGTGGCTTTAGGCACTTCACCAGAGAATTTAGTGGTTCTGAGAAGAGAAGATGATAAGGTTGTAAGAGAAATGTTTGTGCCAGATATTCGCGGGTACTCGGTGGAAGATATGTTGGTGGAAGAGCGTTTATTCAATACGCCTGAGGTATATTCCCCTGAGACGAATCGCAAACTTGCTGAGTATCAAGCGCTTGTCGAAATTCCCAAAGAAAAGAGAGATGCGGAACAAGCCAGCCGATTGCGGATATTAGCCAGAGAACTTCAAGAACAGCAAGTGCCGGAAGTGCGCCAGCCATCTTTTGACCCTGCGCTAAAGGCGTTGCTCGAAAAATATGCTTCGTAAAGCAAAGGGGACGAAATGATTTTTATTCAACGTGGGCGTACCGATGAAGGCACTCCTATTCAACCTGAAGAAGCCTGGTTTACGCTGGCAGAAATATCAACGCAGGAAGCCATTACCGAAGGAAAAAATCACCAGATGAAAGCCTCGGTTTATGGACATATTCAGGTTCGGATGGCTCTAGAAGCGTTGTTTTATAACAAGTGTGCTTATTGCGAGTCTGAGATCAGAAATGATGAGTGGGATATTGAACATTATCGCCCAAAGGGGCGTGTGGCAGAACGAGCCGATCATCCTGGATATTTCTGGCTTGCCTATCAGTGGACAAACCTGTATCCCTCTTGCAAGTTTTGTAATCAACACCGAAAAGAGAAACTTACTTGGGGTGATTTGACTCGAGCCGAGGCGGGCGGGAAAGCGGATCAATTTCCAATTGTGGATGAGAACAATCGGGCGATGACACCTACCGATGATATTTCTTTAGAGCTACCTCTTTTGCTTGATCCTTGTGCAGATCATCCCGAAGCGTATTTACGTTTTGATCCTTTGGGGCAAATCCATAGCCTTCAAGACAACGAGCGTGGCAAGGCCACGATAGAGATTTGTTTTCTGAACCGGCGACGCTTGCGCGCTTTGCGGAGAAGTATCATTCAACAAGTTATGGCGATTGTGGCCTTGATGCAAGGCTTTGAAAAAAGTGGAAATTTGAGTGCAGTCGGTGAACTTCAGAACTATTTGCAAGTGCATCATTTGGCTGATGCAAGTTCTTATGCCGCTGTTTCCAGATACATTGTTGCCCACCCCGAAGAGTTTGGGCTATGACCCTATTGGTAAGAAGAAGATTATGTTTCGAGACGATTATATTTCCCGCCAAATTCAAATTATTGTTCAAGTTTTAGCCCGGATTTTGGGACTGTCCAAAGGAAGGGAATTTATAGATGCGCTGAACCTGTTGGGGATGACCTTTCGGGAGCAGTTGGGGACGGATTTAGACACGTTTCTCACCGTGCCCGATGACCGGATGGTGGATTTTTTGACGATGGGGCAGACGGAGATTGTGGCAACGATGCACAGTAGCATGGCGATTGCGTTGTTGTACACCAACTTTAAAATTTATCAGGATAACGGACGCACCGAGCAGGGCTTGCCTTATCTGCAAAAGGCACTCAGTTTGTTGCTGGAAGTCGAACTCGCCGGGGATAATCCGCCGGAACTGCCGGATTTTGTACCGATGGTGGAAGACCTGGTCGGGGAAGTGGATTTGCACCAGTTGAGCACGGATAGCCGGGGTACGTTGGCGTTTTACCTTGAGCGGGAGGGGGATTTCGCGGAGGCGGAAAAGGTACTACGCTCGATGTTAGATGACCGCCCTCACGACCCAGATGTACACGAACTGGTGACTTCGTTTTACACATATTTGTTGGACGAGGACGACGATGATCTCGTTAAGGGCGGGTTGCCGCGGGGGGAGATTTTGCAAAGGTTGGATGAACTAAAGGGGAACGCTTCTTAACGCAAGGGCGCGAAGGGGCGAAGACGCAAGGTTTTTTATGCACATTGTTTTACCTACGATTGGCAGTGCTGGGGATGTGATTCCGGTGATTGGATTGGGGCTTGGATTAAAGGCGCGGGGACACCGGGTGACGATGCTAACCAACCCATATTTCCGTGCCATGATTGAGCGAGTCGGGCTGGAATTGGCCCCGGTCGGCACTGTGGAAGATTTTCAGCGCGGGTTGGACCATCCCGATCTTTGGCATCCAGTCAAAGGGTTTCAGACGATCATGCGGGAAGCGGTTTTGCCTTCAACGCGGATCATGTACCAATATTTGTCCACGCTTAAGCCGGATGAGACGATTATCGCCGCATCGGGGATGTCATTTGGAGCGCGGTTGGCGCAAGAGAAACTAGGCTTCCGGCTGGTGACGGTGCATTTGCAGCCCACGCTATTTATGAGCGCGTATGACAACTCCGAACTGGGCGGGTTCAAAATGCCGGACTGGCTCCCAATTGGATTCCAAACCTGGCGCATGGCCCAACTCGAAAAGATGGTCGTGGACCCGATCATGGCCCCAACCCTGAACGCGTACCGCACGGAACTCGGTTTGCCCCCTGTATCGCGCCTGTTCGGACGTTGGATGCACTCGCCTCACAAGGTGTTATGCCTGTTCCCCGACTGGTTCGCCCCCACCCAACCGGACTGGCCCCCGAACCTGACCCACGCGGGCTTTGTGGATTACCAACCCGAGGACGCCCCTCTCACGCCCGAAATTGAAACCTTCCTCGCCCAGGGTGACGCCCCCCTCGTTTTCACTCCTGGCTCGGCGATGCAACAAGGCGAACGCTTTTTCCGCGCTGCCATCGAAGCGACCCAACAGCTTGGCAAACGAGCGATTTTACTGACCCGTTTCCGGGAACATCTTCCTGCTAAACTTCCCGCTGGGTTTTTGCATGTCGAGTGGGTGCAGTTAGGGCGTTTGCTACCCTTTGCGACCGGGTTGGTAAATCACGGCGGGATTGGGACAATGGCGCAGGCGCTTAAAGCTGGCATTCCCCAACTGATTGTGCCATTCGCCCACGATCAGCCTGATAACGCCAATCGGTTGAAAGCCTTGGGCATTGCTGACCGTCTCGATCCAGGGAAGTTTACAACCGGGCGCGCGGTGGAAAAATTACAAGGGTTGACCGATCCGGTGGTCCGTGCACGGTGTGCGGGGTATGCGGAGAAGGTGGATTTTGAAGCAAGTTTGAAAGTGGCCTGCCAAGTTATTGATGAAGCAGAATAAAAAAAAAGAGGCTCATATGAGCCTCTTTTTTTTACGTATTTTTTTATTTAGGGAACGGGTGTTTCCGTTGGTAAAGTTACTGGAGCCAGTGCAGATTGGAGATCAATGTGCTGAACGGTGGGGGTTGATGGGGTACGGCTGGCCCAAGAGTCATAGATAGTGATTTGGGCATCCATCTGTTGGCGTTGTTGGGAAAGCCATTCAGTAAATTTGTCCTGACGCAGCTGGGCAAAATCATCCGCGGATAGGGGCCGCATTTCATGGCCTAACACTTGAATGATATGCCATCCAAAAGTTGTCTGGACCGGGGCACTGATGGATCCAATCGGGGTGTTGAATGCCACCTTTTCGAATTCGGGATCCATTTGGCCGGTGCCGAACCAACCAAGATCACCGCCACTTTGCGAGTTGGCACTATCAGTGGAATATTCTGCAGCAAGGGCGGCGAAATCTTCTCCAGCGTTCAAGCGAGCTAATACTTCCTGAGCCGTGGTTTCATCTGCTACGAGGATATGGCGTGCCCATACCTCATCTCGTTCAGGAGAAAGGTCGGCAGTCAGGGCATCTCTGATTTTTTCACGGTATAACTGACTTGCCACAAGATACCGTAAATCTTCTTCTGTGAAGTTTATATTGGTTTTTAGCTGATCAATCGCGTCCTGATAATCGGTATTGTACGCATCTTGTGTATAGGGAGTAGCAGTTGGGGGAGCCGTGGTCGCTGTAGCCGTAGCGGCATCTGATGCGGTTGCCGTAGCGGATATAGTGGGAGTCGCTTCGGGGGTTGCCGTCGGCGTTTCCTCTGTCGCGGTTAATGTGGCAGTTGCAGTCAGAACAGGGGTTGCCGTAGGGGCGGAGGCGGTAAGTTGCAACACAGTATAAGTCGAGGTTGGCCGGGTTGTGGGAACTTCCGTGGGGGTGGGAGGTTGTTCTCCACCGTAGAAACCAAAATTTTCTTCCAGTGCTTTATCAATATCAGCGTCGGTGACCGTAATGCCCATTTCAGCGGCTTTTTGCCGGATGATTTTATCTTCAATCAAGGTGTTGAGAACATCACGTCCTAGAGTCTCAACATCAAGTTGAAGTTCAATTTGGTTTAAGGAGTTCTGGAAGTAGGCAACGAACTGGGCATCAGTCCCAAAGGATTGGGCCATATTCGCGGTGTTGTAGTATTGGTTTACCAGGTTGTTCCTTTCATAACGGACCCGCGCCTGAAATTCGCTGGTTGAGATTTTGTCTCCGTTTACATCGGCGACAGGTTGGCGTGCTACGATAAACTTGTCGTAGACCACCCCAAACACGACCATTACCACCACAAGTACGACTATCACGGCGGAGGTAATTACAATGTATCTATTTTGGATATTCTCGCGTTCCAGGCGAGCGAGATGTCTGCGGTTAACAACCGCACCACGAGGGCGTCTTGCCATAGGAAAGTCCTGAATTATTGCAGGGTTTCACCTGAAAAGGCTAACAGTGCAAGATGGCGGGAGCGTTTGATTGCTTGTGCAAGCTCCCGTTGATGGGCTGGGCAGGTGCCTGTTTGCCGGCGTGGGCGGATTTTGCTATTTTCCGTAATAAAACGGCGTAGCAGGCTGGGGTTTTTGTAATCAATCGCGAGGTTTTTGTCGGCACAAAACTGGCAAACACGCGGGCGCGAGTAGCGGTATTGCTGGTTTTGTTGATTCTGATTTCGACTGCCGGGACCTCTGCGTTGAGGTTGTTTTTCGTTATTCACTTTATTCTCCTTATTGGGAGCAGGCTAAAAGGGAAATTCATCCTCAAGCGGTTCTTCCGCCTCGTTTTCATCCGCATAATCGCCAAACTCATGCTCATCATGTTTGTGGTTGTTATTCCGTTCGCCTAGCATTAACATTTCGCTGGCAACAACTTCGATGGTACTTTTTTTGTTTCCATCCTGGTCTTCCCAACGGCGAGTTTGCAAGCGTCCTTCGACATACACTTGATGGCCTTTATTCAGGTATTGGTTGCAGATTTCTGCGAGACGTCCCCAGGTCACAACATTAAACCATTCGGTTTCAGAACGGCGTTCTCCATCGGTGGTGGTCCAGTTGCGACTGGTGGCTACGCTAAATCGAGTCATGGGACGGCCTGAGGGTGTGTAGCGCATCTCCGGATCCCGGCCTAAGTGGCCGATGATCATGACTTTATTCATGTCTCTTCCCATTTCGGGCTCCTGTTTCTCAAAACAATTTAGATTAAGCGTTTACAGTCTGTGGGGATTAGTTTTTCTGGACGATGAGAAAACGCATCACAGGCTCAGTCAGGCGCAGGTTGCGCTCGAGATCGGCACAAAAAGACGGTGCCATATTGGACTCGATGAGCACGTATTGGCCTTCTTTCTTCTTACGAATCATATAAGCCAATTGACGTTTGCCCCAAAGATCCACTTTGGACACCGTACCGCCTGCTTCTTTAATCCAGTTGGTAACTCGTTCAACTAATTCTTTGAAAGAGTTCTCATCCATATCTGGATTCACGACAAAGATAACTTCATAGTCGCGCATATTGAATTCTACCTCCTTTCCTTGGGATTGCCCCTGCTCTGGGATTGCAGGCAGGAACGGACAGCTTTGCCCGGTTGAGATTTTTGGCAAAGCGGCGGCTAGTGTAGCATACTCATGAATTGTTGGAAAGGGTATGAGAAAATTTGTTCCCTAAAATGAGCTTGAATTTCTGAATTCTAAGCCATCAAACCCGGTGACGCTATTTCAAAAACAGCACGTGCATAATCTTGAAGCTTCGTTAAACCATTCCTATCTCCAGCTAAGAGGGAATATTCCAGCAAGGAGCCTTGCCAGCTTGAAGTAAACCAGCGCGCTCCGTGTGGGAGAGAGTAAGATAATAATTGGTTTGTTTCGAAAGGAAATGGGTTAGAGTAGAAATATGGGGCGGGGTGAGATGGTTCTCCAGGAGAGAAACCTAAATTGATCTGGGATGGAAAGGTAGATTTTTGTCCATGTTCCTCAGTCTCAATATAGCGTGTCCCGAACCACTCAAAGGAAAGGTCAAAACCGTGAGGCCAGAGTTGGATTGGGCCAACTTCGCCGGGGAGGGATGTTCGGTGCTGGCAAAAGGCTTTTTTTACATTTACCAGAACAGAAAAATAGGTTTCTGCATGAGTAGGGTTATAGGGACGAGGATCGGCGTTTTCAAATTTTTGTCGGGCATATTCACCTTTGAGACCTAAATCAGCTACTGAGCCTATAATTTTTTCAGCGAGTTCATTGGCAGTTAGCCCTGCGGTCATAGGCCAGGTGTGGGCATCACCCTGACTGGTTTGAAGAAGAATGGTGTGGGCGGTCAGGTTCATTTTCAAGGAAAAGACTTCCCCTCCAGGTAAGGGCATGTTGTCTGTGACTAGTCCGTCTGGGACAATTTTTAAGCTGATATGCCACCATTTAGGGTGAAAAACTGCATGGGCACGAGGAATTACACCAATTACTTTGCTATAGGCGTGTAGGGTTTCCTTTGTCGCATTCCAATCAGTGAATTGGGGTAAGATAAAAGGGGTAGTCATAGGGGGACCTCCAGGGAACGAGTTTGTGAGATTGAAAAAGAAGTGATAGCCAAAACTTCTCACTCCAATAAAAGTAGTCTTTATTCCAAAGCAAACGTTTCAAAGTTTTTATTATGGTGAAAATCTCGAAGATTCGACCTTCCCTCCTGCAAATCCAGAAGAGTTGATTTAGTGAGAAGGTCATGCGTACTAAAATATGTTAAACTTACCAGAACTAAATGCTTTTTTTCAAAGCGGGAAGTTGTTGAGACCTTCCTTATTAAGTACCTCCCTCACAAATTTCTGACCATGAAACGTATGGCTGAAAATTTTAGGCGAATTAGGCCAAAATATTGGAAATACCCAACCCAATAGACGGTTTTAACTAAGTTAGACATGTTTCAATAACAATTTCTAGCCGCGTGCTGTACCCATTTTTGTACTTTTATGGTTGAAGAAAAATCCAGACAAAGAATTTTAATTGTTGATGATGACCGAAAAACGGTCGAATTAGTACGGCTTTATCTTGAAAATGACGGATACCAAGTTTTTACCGCGATGGACGGACGGATAGCCTTGTCCGAAGTGAAAAAGGCAGCCCCGGATCTGGTTGTCTTGGATTTGATGCTTCCCAAAGTAGATGGTTTGGATGTTTGCCGCCAGATACGCACGGAATCAAACGTTCCGATCATTATGCTCACCGCTCGCACTACAGAAGAAGATAAATTGCTTGGTTTGGATATCGGCGCGGATGACTACATCACGAAACCCTTTAGCCCGCGTGAAGTGTTGGCCCGGGTTCGCGCTGTCTTACGACGAAAGACAACCTTTGAACCCTCTGATTTAGCCTCTCAGCAAATCTTTGATGAAGTCGTGATTGATTTCCAACGAAGGGAGGTGCGTGTCCGCGGAAAACTCGTTCACCTTACACCCAAAGAATTCAAATTGTTAGAAATCCTTTCCAAACAACCTGGGCAAATCTTCTCTCGAACGTTGTTATTGGAACGAGCGTTTGGCCCCCATTACGAAGGTTTGGAGCGGACGATTGACGTGCATGTGATGAATTTGCGAAAGAAATTAGAGCAAAACGCCCCGGAAAAGAACTATATCAAAACGATTTATGGTTTAGGATATAAATTCTCCCTCGAAGATGTTTCGTAGTTTACGCCTCCGTTTATTGCTGGCCTTGAGCGGGATGGTTCTGCTGGTTATGGCTTTGTTGGGATATTTCACCAGTCGTGCCACCGAATCTGAATTCCAGAGGTATGTCGAGCAAGACCTTTTCGATTACGAACGCCTCGTCATCCCCTTCATTGTGTACAAACTCGATAACTACATGAAATTCCGTCGGGTGGATTGTGATCAGAACTTGAACAATCTCCTGGAATGTCAAAGCGATCCCATTCCCTATACCTCAGACATCCTGACCGATTTACAATTTTTTGTCAGCCGTTTGAGCACGGTCTCCGGCACACGTATCATAGTCACAGATAGTGCTGACCGGATGATCGCTAACTCGGATTGGGGCAGCCAGCAAAAACCAGACCCACCCTCCCTGAACCGAGAAGGTGCAGCTGGGGTTTTGTATCTTGAAGGACAAACCTTCTTCGTTTTTATTGATTTAAACCAAAGTACCGGAATTGGGGCCAGCCAAAGAGCTTTTCTCAACTCTGTTAACCGTTCGCTCGTTTATGGCTTGGTCTTTGCTGGATTAGCCGCAATACTTCTGACCATAATGCTTTCCCGCCGGATTCTGCGCCCCATTGAAGCCCTCACGAAAGCCTCCCGCGCGATGGGGGCCGGCAAGCTCAATCAACGTGTGACCATTCACACCCATGATGAAATTGGCGAACTGGCCACTGCCTTCAACGCGATGGCCGATGGGCTGTCTCGCCAGGAACAATTGCGCCGTAATATGGTTTCTGATGTTGCCCATGAACTCCGGACCCCACTTTCAAATATCCGAGGATATTTGGAAGCTATTCAAGATGGTCTTACCGACCCTACTTCGGATGTGATCAATTCCCTCCATGAAGAAGCCATGCTTCTGAATCGCCTTGTGGATGACCTTCAAGAATTGGCCCTTGTCGAAGCAGGGCAACTTCATTTACGCCCAATTCCCGTAAATCTTGAAACCATCATCACCGGAGCACTCATTGCTTTACAACATCGCATGAATGAAAAAAACATACACCTCGTTACCGAATTATCCTCCACCCTTCCTCTCTTGAGGGTAGACCCAGAACGGATTGGGCAGGTCCTTCGGAACTTATTGACGAATTCCATCACCTACACGCCGGAAGGCGGTACCATTACCCTGCGCGCTTATCCCATCCCGACCGGGGTGGAAGTGCTCATTCAGGATACTGGGATTGGCATTGCACAGGAACACCTTCGCAATATCTTTGAACGGTTTTATCGGGTGGACGAATCTCGCTCCCGTGCGACCGGTGGAGCGGGTTTGGGTCTTGCTATTGTGAAACGACTGATCCAGGCACACGGTGGAGATATCAATATCGAAAGTATCTTAGGAAGCGGTACTACTGTTACCTTTACCCTTCCCATGACCTCCGCATAGCATAATACGGTTGCCCTTATGAAACTGCTCAACACGTTAGCCAGCTACGTTCCAAAAATCATCATTCAGCATCTTCACGCGCACCCGGGTGGCCTCACCGAACCATTTTCCGAAACCCATCAGGCTGCCACCCTTTTTGCCGATATCTCTGGGTTTACCCCTCTCACTGAACGCCTCGCTCAATCTGGCCCAGACGGTGCAGAACGCCTGGCTAGCATTCTCAATGACTATTTCGGTACTCTGATTAAGCTGGTGTACGAATACGGGGGCGATATTGTGAAATTTGCCGGGGATGCGCTCCTTGCAGTTTGGCCTGTCACCCTCCACCAAAAGCCTTTGGAAGAATTATCTGCCCTGGCCGTACAATGCGCCCTCGCAGCACAGACCGCTCTCTCCGAATATCAAAGTGAAACACATATCCGGCTCGCACTAAGGATTGGGGTAGGGGTGGGGAATATTGTGAATGTTCATCTGGGGGGACAGCAAAATCGCTGGGAATTTTTCCTAACAGGGAGCGGGATTGCCCAAGCGAGTGAGGCAGAAAAGCTCGCCCAACCTGGGCATATTGCCATTTCCCCAGAAGTTTTCAACCTTATTCAGGAAAAATTTACCTTCATCCCGCTCGAAAACGGCTTTCGCAGTGTTCTGGCCCCAATCGTAGAAATCCCCCCTCAACCGCTCCCACCCCCTCAACTTTTGCCTACGCTTGAAGCAGGTATGCGTGCCCACATTCCGGGCGCAATCCTATCCCGCTTATCTGCTGGGCAAGCCAGTTGGCTTGCAGAACTTCGACGGGTTACTATCTTGTTCGTCAACCTACCCGACCTGAGTGCGGATTCTTCCCTCGAACAGGGGCAACAGATCATGAAAACCCTGCAAGAAGTCATCTACTATTATGAGGGTAGTATCAACAAACTCAATGTAGATGATAAAGGCGTCACCCTCCTGGCCGTGCAGGGTCTCCCTCCGCTATCTCACGAAGATGACGCGGTACGTGGGGTGCAAACCGCCCTCGAACTCAAAAATCGTTTGGATAAACTCAACCTCCGCAATTCGATTGGTGTAACGACCGGGTTGGTTTTTTGCGGGGTAGTAGGGAACACCCTGCGCCGGGAGTACACCCTCATGGGAGATGTGGTTAACCTCGCGGCCCGGTTAATGATGGCTTCCGCCAATGATATCCTTTGCGACCATACATCCTTTGAAGCCACACGCGACCAATTGCGTTTTGAGACCCTGCCAGAAATAACAGTAAAAGGAAAGGCTGAACCGATCCAGGTTTATCGCCCTCATCGTGGTCAGCAAAAATTGACCTTCTCTCAGCCTGAAAGCGAACTTGTAGGCCGCTACTCTGAACGTGCCATTTTAGCTGGACAGTTGCAGGCTTTTTTGAGGGGGAGTCAACACGGAATTATCGTTTTGGATGGGGAGGCAGGGATCGGTAAATCTCGGCTATTAGTTGATGTGCTACTCCAGGCGAATAAATTAGGGCTTTATACGTTGGTCGGGTCTGGCGATGCGATTGAGAAAGTTAAACCGTATCATGGGTGGCGCTCGGTTTTTCAGAAGTTGCTTCAATTAGAAAATTCGACCGACTCCCAGATTCGTCGTGCGCCGCTTACAGTAGAGATGTTCAAGGACCCTCAATTCAACCTGATCCTGCCGCTCCTCAACGATATTTTGCCGCTAGAATTGCCTGATAACGATTTCATCCATCAAATGACAGCCGAGGTACGAGCCGAAAACACGCGCAAACTTCTCGTCCAACTCCTACAAACTCAGGCACAACAGGAACGGACATTACTCGTGATTGACGATGCACATTGGCTGGATTCATCCTCCTGGGCTGTCTTACAAAGTGTCGTAAAAAATGTGCGCCCCTTGTTGGTGGTTCTGGCTACCCGCCCGATCCCCGAACCCATTCCCGGTGAAATGCGGCAGATCAACCAGAATCCGGATACGATCAAAATCCATCTTGACACATTGCCCCCAGAAGAAATTTTAGGATTGGTTTGCCAGAGTTTGGGGGTGCAAGTTCTACCTGAATCCATCAGCGCTATGATTCGCGAAAAAGCGCAAGGTAATCCGTTTTTTAGTCAGGAATTAGCCTACAGCCTGCGCGATACAGGCATTCTCCGCATCGTAGATGGCAATTGTTACCTGGCCCCTGAGGTCGTGCTTTCCACTCTCAACCTTCCAAACACAGTCCAAGGCGCGATCATCAGCCGTGTGGACCGCTTAGGCGCACAGGAACAATTTACCCTGAAAGTAGCAAGCGTCATTGGGCGCATCTTTGCTTATCGCACTTTACAACATATCCACCCCATTGATGATGATAAGCCTAACCTGCTTCAATATCTTGAAAAATTAGAAGCTCTTGACATCACCCCTCTCGATACGCCCGATCCTGATCTTGCCTATATTTTCAAGCACAATATCACGCAAGAAGTCGTGTATAACCTCTTGCCTTTTGCGCGCAGGCAGGAATTGCATCGGAAAATTGCCCTTTGGTTTGAAGCCACCTTCGGAGATGAACTGACCCCCTACACCCCTCTCCTGGCCCACCATTGGAACCGGGCTGGTGACCCTCAAAAAGCTCTCCACTATTTGGAAAAAGCCGGGGAACAGGCGCTTCAACAATACGCCAACCAGGAAGCCATTAACTTCTTCAGTTTGTGCATCGAAACTGGCGAAAAATATCTGGACGAATCTCAATCTGCCCAAAACCCATCCGAAGCAAACTTGCGCCGGGCACGTTGGGAACGTGCCCTTGGAGATGCTTACCTTCGCCTGGGTCAACTCGCCACGAGTGAAAAGCACCTCCGTCAAGCCCTTGACTTGTTAGGGCAGCCCCTGCCACGCTCGGAAGGTGTTGTTCTTTTGGGGTTGTTGGGGCAAGTTGGACAACAATTTATCCGTGGATTCTTTCCCCAAAAAATAGTTGCAGAAGGCACCCAAAAAGAAAACTTATTAGAGACCGCACGGGTAAATCACTTATTGGCTGAAATTTTCTTTTTTGATCAGAAAACTACTGCTATGATTTACACTAATCTGAGTACGATCAATAAGACTGAACCTGCTGGGCCTTCTCCCGATTTAGCTGAAGCATATGGTTCAATGGGGGTTGCTGCAGGTCTGATCCCACTTCATGGCGTTGCCCAGTCCTATCTCCAAAACGGACAACGTGTCGCTGACAACCTGGCCCACCTCCCCAGTCAGGCTTACGCCCGTATGGTCGAGGGGTTGTACTGGATGGGTCTGGCAGAATGGGAGAAAGTGCGTCCTTTGATCGAAAATGCGATAGAGATGTTCAGGCGGTTAGGTGATTCCAGTCGGTTGGGATCTAGTCTGATCCTGATGGCAGATTTGCATTATTTACGAGGAAATTATGGGGCAGCATTAGCCCTCTGCGAAGAAGTCCACCAATTGGGGCGGCGTAGTGGTAGCCCCCAGCAACAGGCTTGGGGCCTAGGCTCGCAGGCTGAAGTTGTCCTTCGTCAGGGTTACAGCCAACATGCTGGGGACGCGGTGCATCTCATTGAAGAAGCTCTTGCGCTTTTATCGAATAATCCTGACCTGACAGAAGAAACCCGCAATCATGGCTCCCTCTCCCTTGCCCGTTTGCGTCAGGGGGAATACCAACTCGCTTTTGAAGCGGCTGAAGCGGCGGTGCATTTAATCGCCAAATCTCCTACCCCCACGTTGTTTTCTGTTTTTGAAGGCTATGCTGCCCCGCCTGCCGTGTTTTTGACGTTATGGCAATTTGGCGAATATCTGACTACCCTCCCCCCGGGTTCCAAGCCTCTGGCTTTTACGATAGCAACATGTAAGACCCAGGCGGCTCGCGCGTTGAAGTATCTGCATCAATATGCCCGTATCTTTCCTATTGGGCGTCCCCGCGCCGCACTTTGGCAAGGCTTCTTTGATTGGTTAAGCGGAAAGCCTGATAAAGCTTTTCGTAACTGGGAAAAAGGGCTTGAGACGGCTCGATCCCTGGGGTTGCCCTGGGAAGAAGCACGTCTTCTGTTTGAATTAGGCCGGCGCAAGCCTGCCGTAGATGCACAACGACAGGCTTATTTGCGGGAGGCGGAAAAAATATTTATCCGGCTTGGGGCAGAATATGACCGAGTCCGTGTAGCACGGGAGATTGGGGCGGGGTCTTCTCCAGCGCAGCCTGTAAGCCAAAACGGGGTTTAAGCGTCACTTCAGGTTCTAGCATCACTGGATGTTCGGGCAACATTTTGGGCATGTAACGTTGCGCTACCACAGCCAAAACAATTTGCGCTTCCATAAGGGCCAGATCATTGCCGATGCACTGGCGCGGCCCTCCACCAAAGGGGTTGTACACAAATCGCGGGCGGTTTTGGCTCCGTTCGGGCAAAAAGCGGTCTGGGTCGAAATCGTTTGGGTTTTCCCAAAAATCGGGATGTCGGTGTACGCCAAACTCATTCATAATGACAAATGACCCTGCAGGAATGTGGAACCCTGCAATTTCATCATCCCCCACTGCTTGCCGCCCCTGCACCCACGCGGGGGGAAATAACCGGAGTGCCTCCTGCGCCACGCGGTAAGCGTACCCCAGTTTTGGAATGTCCTCAAATTTGGGGGTGCGACCTTCGAGGATTTGCGCCAGTTCTTCATGGAGACGAGCCGCTCCAGTCGGATTTTGCGAGAGCAGGTACCAACTCCACGCTAGCGCCTTTTCCGTCGTTTCGTATCCCGCAAAAATCAGGGTGCTTAACTCATCTTTTAATTGAGGCAAGGGCATTGCCTCCCCTGTCTTGCGGTCACGGGCGGCGAGGAACATGTTAAGGATGTCATAGTTGTCATTTGGGTGGGCGACCCGATCATGGATAACCTTCCAAATCGCTTCGTTCACTTGTTTTTCTGCCTGTGCAACATTGCGTTGGTGGCGTGAGGGGATTTTGTTGCCGGTCACGAGTAAAAAGCGTGCCCCGGCCGAGAACATGCGCCGCCCATGATCCACCACTTCGCCTACGACATCATCCCCGAAAATGAGCCGCCCGTTGATTTTACGGGTTAAGTCCACCATCTCTTGATATATATCGAGCGTTTCCCCTTTTTGGTAGGCGATATCCCATTGATCTAACATTTTTTCGGTTTCATTCACCATGACAGGAACCAGTGGGACAAGTCGGTCATGATGAAAGCTGGGCTGGATCATCCGCCGTTGGCGGAGCCACAAATCGCCTTCACTGGTCAGTAACCCCTGTCCAAGAATGCCACGAAAAAGATGGTTATGGTACAAACTCTTTTTTACATAATTTCGATTATTTACCTGAAGAACATGCCCGATGTAATCTGGATGGCTCACAAGATGGAGCATCCAGTGAGGGTGAAAGCCCAACCGAATAATGTCTCCGTACTTTTCTCTGGCCTCGACTAACGCATAAGGTGGCTCATGCCAAAGTTTTGGCAAAAAACGCATTAATTCAAAAACGGATGGGGTAGGGGCCTGGGACATAGTTGACCCGGACATATAAACCTCCTGAGAAGACACATCAGCGATGAAGAGGCGTAAATCGCTCATGTCTGGGATGAAATTCGGCGGCATTATACGCGGGGGGGGAGGGGCGGACAAGGCACTACGGCCAAACACGGTATAATTCTCATCATGTTTCCGATGAATATTGAAAAGCTCTGGCAAATCCTTGCGCAAATCCCGGACCCAGAAATTCCGGTTGTTTCCCTCGTAGAAATGGGAATTGTGCGCGAGGTGGAGCAAACCCCTGAGGGACATGTCACCGTCACGATGACTCCTACTTTTTCAGGTTGTCCTGCACTTGAAGTGATGAAAAACGATATTGATACCCGACTAAAAGAGGCCGGAGTTCCGAACGTAACAGTGCGTGTGGTTCTTGCGCCGCCGTGGACTAGCGATTGGATCACCGAACCTGCGCGAGCTAAACTGAAAACCTTCGGACTAGCCCCCCCAAAAAAACACGGCGGGGATTTTGCGGTGCTCCTGTTTGACCCCGTGCCCTGTCCATATTGTAATTCCGAGCATACCACGCTCAAAAACAACTGGGGGCCAACTCCTTGCCGGATGATTTTTTACTGTAACGCTTGTCAACAACCGTTTGAGCAGTTCAAGCCGTTGTGAAGGAGGAATATACGACAAGTGATGGAGGATTTCGACCATGTTTCCTGATGAACTTCTTTACACCTTACGGGTTGCTAATCATATTACTGTTTTGACAGGGGCAGGCATCTCCTCCGAAAGCGGGATTCCCACTTTCCGCGAGGCGCAAACTGGTCTTTGGGCGCAATACGAACCCACCGAACTCGCGACCCCTGAGGCGTTCCAACGCAACCCAAAATTGGTTTGGGACTGGTACGCTTGGCGGCGGGAACTGGTAGCAAAGGCGAATCCCAACCCCGGTCATTTTGCCCTCGCCGAAATGGAGAAACGCGTCCCCTCGTTTGCCCTCATCACCCAAAATGTGGACAGCCTGCACCAACGCGCGGGGAATGCCACCGTGATCGAGTTACATGGCAACCTCGCACGGGTGAAATGCGCGCGCGAGGGGCGGCTGATCGAAACCTGGCCCACGACCGGGGAGACGCCCCCGCGGTGTCCCCATTGCGGAGCTTTTCTACGTCCAGATGTGGTCTGGTTTAACGAGACGCTTCCAATAAACGCCCTGCAATTGGCCTATGAAAAAACGGGGGAAGCGGAGGTTTTTTTCTCGATTGGCACTTCCGCAGTAGTTCAACCCGCCGCTTCTTTGCCGGTTGCGGCGTTGCGAAATGGAGCGATTGTGATCGAGATCAACCCAGCCCCTACGCCCTTAAGCGGGCAGATGACTTTTGTGTTAGAGGGGAAATCAGGGGATATATTGCCCGCACTGGTTAAGGCAGTGTGGGGATCGTCGGGATTATAAAAAGAGCGCCGGCTTGTACAAGCCGGCGCTCTTTTTATGATTTGATCTGATTTTATGGTTGGTATACGAAGAAATTATCGAACAAGACATCGGCACCAGGTTCATTATAAGAACCCGTCATCATCCCCACATCACCCAACGAAAACTCACGGTCAGTTGCAGAGGCAATCAATTGCCCGTTAATATAAAGGGTGAGGGTATTGCCTACACAGTCTGCCCGAAGATGGTTGGACGCGTTGCCCTGGTTGACATAATCCGTTGCCACAAAGGTGTCGTCACTCAAGGCGATGTATTCACCTGCCACATATTTGCTAATCGAGTAATAACCATCACTTGTGGCGGTTAGAAAATAAAAATTATTTGTGTCAACATACCGGCAGATCAACCCAAACTCATTGGTGTCTGGCCCGGCGAGTTTGGTGACATCCACCTCCAAACGAACATCACTGAAGTTTTCCCCGGCAGTGACCCAGAAAATCCAGTCCGTTTTGTTGACCATGATCCGGTAGCCACCCTGTTCGTAATCTTTGATACTTTCTGAATCCCGACTCTGGCCCCACTCACCTACGCCTAAGCTTGAAAAGTCATCCTGAAACAAGACAACGCCCTGGGTAGAAGTAGGTTCGAGGGTGGGGGTGGCGGTCGGCGCGGGGGTATCGGTCGGGGGTGGAGATGGCGTGGCGGTGGGTTCGGGGGTAGCAGTTTCCGTTGGCGTGGCGGTCAGGGTAGGGGTGAGGGTTGGGTCGGGTAAATTAGCTCCGTAGAGATACAATCCACCACACAAACAAATGATTCCGATGACCGAGATGGCCACAACCCCGATTGCCCCCAATCCCAAACCGGAGAGGAAACTGCCTGTCCCCCCCTTTTTCTTCTGCGGATAGGAAGCACTGCCAGACGGGGCAACGGCTCCCGAGCCGGGCATCGGCCCCGATCCGGGTGGGGGTGTTCGCCCTTGCGCGCCCGAGGGGGAAACCCCGCCCGAAACAGGGCGCGCGGATCCTGAACTACTTATACTCCCAGACTGAACTGGTTTCATGCCACTCAAAGGCGGTGGAACAGTTTGGATGATTGTCACTGCCGGGGTGACTGCGCCACTGGGTTTTTCTTCTAAATGAAGGGCATCCGACAGGGCCTGAATGAAATTGCTTGCCGTAGAATAGCGATCCGCAGGATTTTTGGCAAGTACCTTAGCCAGGACGGCCTGAGCATCTGCGTGTACAGCGGGGTTAAGTTGGGAGATGGCAGGGATTTGGCGAAGAAGATGGCCTTCAAAGATGGCACTCATATTCCCCATAAATGGGGTTCGTCCAGTGAGCATTTCGTAGGCAACAACGCCCAGTGCATAAATATCTAAGGCAGGTGTAACTTCATCCCCTTGGATTTGTTCGGGGGCCATGTAAGCCGGAGTACCCAAGCGGGTTCCATCTGCAGTGAGCGAGGTACCTGAGTCTTTGACTAACCCAAAATCCGTCAATTTTGCATTGCCTTGACTGGTGAGGAGAATGTTTGCCGGTTTGATATCCCGATGGATGAGACCGTGCTGATGGGCATAATCCAGCCCCGAGGCAGTTTGTTGCAGAAGCTTGACAACGACCGCGGGGCGAAGGGATTTTTCTTGCTTGAGCAGGTCTGCCAATGAACCGCCATCCACGAATTCCATCACGAGGAAAAGGCGGTTATTGTCCCAATCGGCATCGTACACTTTGACGATATGAGGGTGGTCCAGCCGGGCCAGGGAACGGGCCTCGAGACGAAAACGCTCGACAAAGCTATCGTCATTGGCGAGGGTTGGGGCTAACAGTTTTAGGGCGACATCGCGTTCCAAAATTGCGTCACGTGCCCGAAAAACACTCCCCATGCCTCCTGAACCAAGTTTTGTGAGAATTTGATATTTGCGAATATTTTGACCGATGATTGAATCCATGCGTTGATTTTACACCAATTGCCCTTTCTCGCACCTGATTCATCGCCGGAAAATTCCTCCATACGCTATAATTTTCACGTCAGCAAATCGCAAATCTGCAAGTCAGCAAACCGGCAGATAACATATAACAAATCAACAAAACAAATAGAAATGCCTCTCCCAACCCCTTTTCACCCCCGTACCGCTGAACTTAATCAAGGCCAGGAATGGCGACACTGGTCTGGCTACCTGGGCGCGGGCGTTTATGAGATGTTCCACGAACGCGAATATTGGGCCATCCGTAACGCTGCGGCGCTGATTGACGTTTCCCCCCTCTTCAAATACGAATTCACCGGCCCCGACGCCGAACGCGCCCTGGACCGGATCATGACCCGCGACATCCGCAAGTGCCGCGTCGGGCAAGTGATGTACTCCCCCTGGTGTGACGACGAAGGCAAAGTTATTGACGACGGCACGATCTCCCGCCTGGGCGAACAGCACTTCCGCGTCACTTCCGCCGACCCCTCGTGGCGCTGGTTCATGGATGTTGCCTGGGGCATGGACGTGGAAATCCGCGATGTCTCGACCGAGGTTGCCTCGCTTGCCCTGCAAGGCCCCAACAGCCGTGCGATTCTCAAAGCAGCCATTCAGCAAACCAACAAACCAACAAACCCACCGATCAATACGCTCAGATATTTCTACCTCACTTCTGCCACCATTGCGGACATCCCCGTGACAATCACCCGCACCGGGTACACGGGCGATTTGGGGTACGAACTATGGTTCGCGCCGGAGCACGCCGTCCGGGTGTGGGATACTTTGATGGCAGCGGGGGAAGGGTACGGGATCATGCCCGCCGGGTTGGCCGCGTTGGACATCTCCCGCATTGAGGCGGGGTTGGTGCTGATTGAGGTGGATTACCTTTCCTCCCCGCGCACTTACATCCCCGGACAAAAATCATCCCCGTTCGAGATCGGGTTAGGCTGGGCGGTGAAGTTTGCGGAGGGGAAAGATTTCGTTGGGCGGAAGGCGTTGGAAGCCGAAGCGAAAAATGGTTCAACTTGGGCGCTCGCCGGGCTGGAAATTGACTGGGTTTCGCTGGAAAAGATTTACGGGGCGAAGGATTTGCCCGTGCAAGTGACGGGCCGCTCGAACCGATCATCTGTGCCGCTGTACGTCGGTCACCGGCAAGTGGGATACGTGACTAGCCACACGTTTTCACCGATCTTGAAGCGGTATATCGGTCTTGCGACCCTCGAAACCCGCTTTGCCGAACCAGGGACGGAGTTGGAGATGGAGTTTACGGTGGAGCATCATCGCGAGCGGGGGCGGGCGGTGGTGCGGAAATTGCCGTTTTATGACCCGGAATGGAAGAGGAACTAAATTCGACACTAATTTACACGAATTTTTGCGAATAATCGTTCGTGTTCCGTTCGCGAAAATTCGTGACGTAAAGAAAACCTATGACCACCCATACTTACGACGCAATCATCATTGGTGGCGGCCACAACGGCCTGACCACCGCCGCCTACCTCGCCAAAGCGGGGAAAAAAGTAGTTGTCCTTGAACGCCGTCACCTCGTCGGCGGGGCGACTGTGACCGAGGAAATTGTCCCCGGATTCAAGTTCACCGTCTTCTCGTATGTTGTCAGCCTCCTGCGCCCGGAAGTGATTCGCGACCTGGAACTGCCCAAACACGGCCTGAAGATTCTCCCGCTCGAAAGCACCATCACCCCCATGCGCGATGGCAGCGACTACATCCTGCGGGACGCCGATCACTGGGCAACGGTCCGCAACCTGGCGCGGTTCTCCCCCCGCGATGCGGAAACCTACGACGAATACAGCCAAACCATGTACTTCATGGCGAAAGCGGTCAAACCCATCCTCGGCCTGCTCCCCCCCGACCCGACGAAGTACGATCCTCGTGAGTTGATGCCCCTCGCGAAACTCGGCAAACACTTCCTGAACCTGGACGAAGAACACCTCTACACCTTCATCAAACTGATGACGATGAGTTCCGCCGACTTTCTCGATGAGTGGTTCGAGTGCGATCCCCTCAAGGCGACAATGTCCGCGAGCGGGATTATCGGCACGTTTTTGGGGCCGCGGTCGCCAGGGACGGCGTATGTGCTGTTGCATCACTACATGGGCGAGATTGACGGGGTGTTCCGCGCGTGGGGGTTCCAGAAAGGCGGGACGGGCGGGGTGGCTGAAGCCCTCGCGAGTTCAGCCCGGTCGTTCGGGGCCGAGATTCGTTTGAATGCGCCCGTCGAACAGGTCATCGTCAAAGGCGGGAAAGCGGTCGGCGTCGCGCTTCAGAACGGGGATGAGTTCTACGCCCCGATTGTGGTTTCTTCCCTCGATCCAAAACTGACCTTCCTCAAACTGGTGGACAAATCCCAATTGCCGGACCAACTGGTCTCCGACATCCAACGGTTCAACATCAAAGGCTCGTCCGGGAAGGTGAACCTGGCCCTCGACGCCCTGCCGGACTTCACCGCGCTCCGCACCCCGCGCGGGCAGGATACCCCCGCGCGGCTCCGTGCCGCGTACAAAGGGGCCATCTCGATCAGCCCCTCGCTCGAATACATGGAAAAAGCCTACGATGATGCCAAGTACGGCAACTTCTCCCAACGCCCGTACATTGACATGATCTTTCCGTCGCTGCTCGACCCCGATATGGCCCCGCCGGGCAAGCATGTGATGTCCTGTTTCGTGCAATACGCCCCCTACGAACTGGCCGACGGCGAATGGACCGACGCCAAACGGGAAGCCTTCGGCGACGCGGTGATTGATACCCTGTCCGAGTACGCCCCCAACCTGAAAAACCTCATCATCGGCAAACAGGTGCGCTCCCCCAAAGACATCGAAGACACCACCGGCCTCACGCAGGGCAACATTTTCGCGGGCGAACTCTCCCTCTCGCAGTTGCTCTTTCTCCGTCCTGCGGCAGGCTGGGCGAAGTACCGGACTCCGATTGCTGGGTACTATCAGTGCGGGAGTGGTACGCATCCAGGCGGCGGGATCAGTTCCGCGCCGGGGAGACTGGCGGCGTTGGAGATTTTGAAGGATGCAAAATAGGCTAAAAATATGAACTGGCAGTTTATCTTCTCTGCGCTTGGTGTTACATTTTTGTTGTGTTTAGTATTAATTACCTTCTTCGCAAGAAAAAAGCTGGGTTGGGTAGGGGGTATTCGATTATCTATCATCATGTTCGCTATGATAGCGATATTTACTTTATTTACTGCATGGCTAACATCACTACCTGAATCTAATCCCCTCTTTAATAATATTCTTTTATTTACCTCACTAGCTATCTCTATTTGTGCGCTTGTTTTTACAGCATGGCAATGGAGCAAATTTTTCCTCCTTATTCAGAAAGCTGGCCGACTTGGTACGGGAATTGCTCATAGAAATTATGTGATGGGATGGATTTTTTCTCTTGTTTGGGGGTCTTGGGGTTTATATTTAATTTATGAAGCCAGAGCCAGCTTCTTTGAAACCTCATTCTTATTTTTTGGATGTTTGCAACTTATGAGTGCCATTCGTTCCACCCAATACCGTCAAAATGGAATCGTTTTCAAGGGGCAAATATTTATTTCATGGGAATTAGTGGAGTCGCTCTCGTGGAAAACGTTCTCTTCCTATGAAATGCTGAATCTGCACCTCATATCATCCTCGGATGTAATCTCCCTTACTATCCCCGCAGGAGAGAAAAACGATATTCTCAATTTTCTCAAGCTTAAACTTCCCACGCAGTTAGCCCAAGCAAATTATCCAAATAAATCCAGTGAAATTGTCTCTCCGCCCACATCTCTACTGGCTCACTAAATACATCTAATTCGTAAAATTCGTGGCACAACCCCTATGACCCAACCCTACGACCTCCTCCTCATCGGTGCCGGACACAACGGCCTCACCACAGCAGGTTTCCTCGCCCAGGCGGGGAAACGTGTCCTCGTCCTCGAACGGCGCAACACCCCTGGCGGCATCGCCGCGACTGAAGAAATTTTCCCTGGCGTGCGCGCAAACACCGGCTTTCCCAGCGCGCACCTCCTCCACCCGGATGTGATCAAGGGCCTTCGCCTGGAACAATACGGCCTGGAATTTCTCGATTCCCCTGTCTCGATCTTTGCCCCACAAAAGGACGGGCAATCCCTGATTATTGGCAACGACCCCGCGACAACCGCGATTGCTCAAATTTCCACCCACGACGCGAAAAAATATCCGGAATTCATCGCCTTCGTGAACCGTCTCGCGGGCGTGCTCGCCGCGATGATGCCCCTCACCCCACCGGATTTGAAGGGACCATATTCCATGAGCGAACTCTGGCCCTGGGCGCAGGTGGCGTTGAAAGCGCGGGGGTTGGGGGAACGGGATATGATGGAGTTCATCCGTGTCCTTCCCATGAGTTCCCACGATTTCCTGTCGGAGTGGTTTGAATCCGACGCGGTAAAAGGCGCGCTTGGCCTTTTCTCCACGCTCAACACCTTTCTTGGGCCGATGGGGGCGGGAACGGCGTTGGGGTTGTTGTACCAATTTACGGGGAAGCCGGGGCCGGTGTTTGTCAAAGGGGGGGCAGGGATGGTGTCGGAGGCGTTGATGAAGTCGGCGCAGGCGTTTGGGGCGGAAGTGCGTCTGGGTACGGCGGTCCGCGAGGTGCTGGTTGAGGGAGGGAAGGTGATGGGGGTCGTGACCACATCCGGGGAGACGATTTCCGCGAAAATGGTGGTGTCGTCTGCGGATCCCCGGCATACGTTGTTCGATCTCGTGGGGGCGTATCATATTCCGGTGCGAGTCATGCGCCGGGCGCGGAATGTGCGGTATCGCGGTTCGACGGCGACGGTGCATTTCTTGTTGAATGGGTTGCCCCAATTTGGGCAAACGTCACCCGACCAGTTGAAGGGATGGCTGGCGTTCAACCCTTCGCTAAAATACCTGGAGCAGGCTTATGATGCGGCCAAGTACGGGCGTTTTTCGGAGAAGCCAGCCTTAATCGCCCATCTCCCGACTTTGCACGCAGGAGCGGCGGGACAGCAGGTCTTGTCGGTGATGGCGCGGTATGCGCCGTTCAAGCTGAAGGATGGGGATTGGGACAGCCAAAAAGACGCGCTGGCCCAGACAGTGTTGAACACCCTGGCCGAATACGCGCCCGCCTTGCCCGGATTGGTGAAGGGGATGCACACGCTGACCCCGCTGGATTATGAGCGGGAGTATGGCCTGGCGGAGGGTCACTGGATGCACGGGCAGATGGGGCTGGACCAGTTGTTGATGCTGCGCCCTGTGCCGGGGTGGGGGAAGTACCGCACGCCGGTGGAAGGGCTGTATCTGTGCGGGAGCGGGACGCATCCGGGGGGCGGAATCACCGGGTTGCCGGGGATGAACGCCGCACGGGAGCTTTTGAAGGGGTAAAAAGACGCCCCGAGAGCCATCCCTCTCTCATCGAACGTCTCTTCGCAAGGTCTCCCCACCCTTTGGCGGGAGTGAGATGGCGATAAAAAATGAAAGAAAAGCTTGTTAAAATGGCTAACGGGCTTATTAAACTAAAAGAAGTTCTAGTTAATTAAGCAGACGGCCTTGTTAAGATGATAAACGGGCTTATTAATTTCGGTAACGGCCTTGTTAAAATGGCTGACGGGCTTATTAAATTAAAGAAAGTTCTAGTTAATTAGACAAACGGGCTTGTTAAAATCATCAACGGTTATCCGTTTGCAATATTAATATGCTTTACAATACCCCCATCTACGAAGTTTTAGATTTTTGCCACACCGCCCTCGTGAACGCGCAGGAGATTCCTCAAATCCAAGAGGCGTTGGCCCGGCTTAACTACACGCCCGAAAAGTTTATGGAGGGGATGAACCTGTATCACGCGGCGCAAGGGGCCGTTGCGGTGCGGCAGACCCGTCTCGCGGAGCAGATGGGGAAGACGGAGGCCCTCAAAGAAGTGGCGAAAACTGCCCGCAAAGGGTACATGCGCCATCTCAAACTCGCCCGCATTGCTTTTCAAGAGGATGTGGAAGCCCGCATCGCCTTAGGCCTGGACGGTACCAGGGCAGATGGGTTAGCAGACTGGCAAAAGCAGGCAAACCAGTTTTATGCCAATCTCCAGAGCACCCCTGCCTACCGTGCCGCGCTGCTCCCTTACAATCTCACCTCGGCAGAGATTACCCACGGGCTTGCCCAATTGGCTGCCGTTCAAACCGCATATCTGGCCCGCGAGACCGCACGTGGTCTGGCCCTTCAAGCTACGCTGGATCGGGATCACGCCCTCAAAGTCCTCAAAGCCTGGGTCAGCGACATGCTTACCATCGCCCGCCTCGCCCTCGAAGATCACCCCCAACGTCTCGAAGCCCTCGGCCTCACCATCCCCTCCTGACCCCTCTCCTTTTCTCCTTATCTTCCCCTTTCCCAAATGAACTCTCGCCGCACTCCCTTCCTCCTTGGCCTCCTTGCTGCCCTCACTGGTGTCAGCCTCTACCAATCCCGCGCCCAGCTCATCGCCCGCTGGCTCCACCTTTCGCCCCCGCGCCACAAAATTACCGTGACCCGCAACCTGGATATTCCTATGCGGGACGGGGTCATCCTCAAAGCCGATCACTACGCGCCGAAAAGCCGCGGTTCCTTCCCCACGCTGCTTGTCCGTTCAATTTATGGGCGTGGTGCGGAACTAGGCTTGCTCGGCATGACTCTCAGTTTCCCCTATGCCCGCTTTGCCGAGCGCGGCTATCATGTCATCGTCCAGACCACACGCGGGCAGTTTGACTCCGGTGGGGAGTTTAAACCCATCTTCCACGAAACCGAAGACGGCCTGGACACGATTGCCTGGATCGAAGACCAACCCTGGTTCAACGGCAACCTGGGCATGTGGGGACAAAGCTACTTGACACATACACAATGGGCCGTTGCCGCCAAAGCGCCGCCCTCCCTCAAGGCGCTTGTCCCGGCAGTTATGACGACTGAGGTACACGAACTCTCTTTTATGGATGGTGTACCTAATATCGAACTCAGCCTGCGGTGGATCATGATCCTGGCCGGAATACGGGCTTTGGTGGCCAAAGGCCCCCATAAGATGCGCGATCTGGCTAATCCGGCCAAACAAACCCCGCTTCTGACCAAAGCCCTGCAACGTCCCCTGTTGGATGCAGATACTTTTCTCACCGGCCTTGTCCTTCCCCATTACCGCGACGGTCTTATGCATCCTGATCCGACTTCATCCTACTGGGATCCCCTGCACTTTCGTGCGACCCTCCCGAATGTGCGCGCCTCAGCCCTATTTGTGAGTGGCTGGTACGACATGTCTCTAGGTGGCTTGCTGACAGACTTTGCTACTCTCCGCGCGACCGGGCAGACCCCCTTCCTCACCATCGGCCCCTGGCATCATCTCGACCCCAGCTACACCAACGACTGCCTCCGCGAAGGGCTGGACTGGTTCGAATCCCGCCTCAAGGGCAACCACCACCCTCTACGGAAAGAGCCCGTCAAAATCTTTGTGATGGGGGCGGATGAATGGCGCGAAATGGAAACCTGGCCTCCCGCCGCTACCCTCACCTCATACTACCTCCGCCCTCATGCAGAATTGGGCCGGACCCCCGCGGGGGGCGCGTTTCCCCCGACCGGTTACCACTTTGACCCGGCGAACCCCACCCCTGCCGTCGGTGGCGCGCGGTTCAGCCCCGACGGGGGGCGCAAAGACCAACGCCGCGTGGAATCCCGCGCGGATGTGCTCTCCTTCACCACCTCGCCCCTCGAACATGACCTGGAAGTGATCGGCCCCGTACACGCCGTGTTATACGTTAAATCTTCCCTCCCTCACACCGATTTCATCGCCCGCCTGTGCGATGTCTCTGAAAAAGGCCTCTCCGAAAACCTTTGCGATGGTCTCTTTCACCTCACCCCGGACAAAGGTGATCCCCAGCCCGATGGCACGCGTAAGATCGAAATAGACCTGTGGGCGACCGCCAACCACTTCAAAAAAGGGCATTGCATTCGTTTACAAATCGCCAGCGCGGGCGTCCCCCGCTGGGCACTGACCCCTGGGGATGGCACTTCTCCCGCCTCAGCGACCCATTTCCTCCCCGCGGATCAGGAAATTTTCCACGACGAAGCCCACCCATCCAGAGTGATTTTGCCGGTTATCAAGTAGGAAACAAAATGGTTCAAGCTTCAAGATTGAACCATTTTGCCTTAAAGCGCGGTATAACTCCCCTTCCGAAATTCCCCAGGTGCAAATCTCCCTTGAAACGCAAGTTCTCTCCTCTCCTCCCCTTTTCTCCTCTTCCCCTTTTCTCCCTGTTTATCCTCTCTCTAGCCCTCGCCGCGTGCGGGGGCAAACCCGCCACCCCTACCGGCCCCACCCTTACCCCGGAAGAAGCCCGCGGCCAGGAAGTTTTCAATCTGAATTGTGCTACCTGCCATTCCACCGACCCCGATACCGTCATCGTTGGTCCCTCACTTTATGGTGTTGCCAGTCGCGCGGGGGGCCGCGTCGAAGGCATGGATGCCAAAACCTACATTCAAACCTCGGTTCTGAAACCCAACGCTTTCCTTGTCCCTGGCTATCCTGACGCGATGGTCCCTGACCTGGGCAAACAACTGACCAGCGAAGACTTCGACGCCGTGGTCGCCTACCTGCTCACCTTGAAATAACCCGTGCCCTTCACCTTCGCCACCAGCAACGAGTACCACCCCTCTGGGCTAGGGGCCTGGCATTTCACGCTGGATGAAGACGGGCAGATGTCCGCGACGTGGCATCAGTTTGGGCAGGCAACTCTTTTTGGACCATTTTCCCTTTCGCGAGAGGACAACGCCCGCATTTGGGGTTTGATCGAACAGGCGAATTTCCCCACGCTTACCTCTTCCTCGCGGATGGGCTACCCCGACGAAGTAACCTACGCCTTCACCTTACAGACCCCCGCCCAAACTCACACCGTCTCCCTGTGGGCCGGAGATGTGACCCACCTGAAAGCGTTGGTCGCGGCCATCCACTATCTGCTCGAACATCACACCGGGCAAAACCCGCATTTGACCTAGCGGTATAACGCCGTTTGTCACGCGATTTCCAAATCGCTTTTCACCCATTCCCTACAACCTATTTCGGAGGAGCTGTCGTATGAAAAAATTATTCTCATGGATCCTGAGGATCGTGGGCGGCTTATTGATCTTGTTAGCCGTCGTCATTGTCATCGCGGGCCTGATTCCCGTCCCCAAAGACCAAACCTTTGACCCTGCCGATTATGGCGCAGGCTCCAGCACTATCCAACCCTCTTACACCGGTTTACAACGCGAATTCCCCGCCCTCAACGGCGATGTCACCCCCGCCAAAGCAGAACTGGGCAAAATGCTCTTCTTCGACCCCATCCTGTCTGCGGAAAACGACATCTCCTGCGCCCACTGCCATCACCCCGATGACGGATTCGCTGATGGTTTACCCCTCGCGCGGGGCGCAGGCGCGCAAGGCGCGGGTTCAACTCGCGCGGGCGGCACCCAACTGACCCGCAACACCATCTCCCTCTGGAATGTGGGCTTTACCGAAATCTTCTTCTGGGACGGGCGCGCCACCTCCCTTGAAGAACAAGCCGTCACCCCGCTCACTCACCCCGACGAAATGGCCGCCGACCCCGAAGCCCTCGCCGCTGAACTCACCGCCATTCCGGGCTACGTGGACCTCTTCAAAGCCGCCTTCGGTGACGGGCAAATCACCCTCTCCCGCGTCAACGAAGCCCTCGCCGCCTTTGAACGCACCCTCACCAGCCAAAACAGTCCCTTTGACCGTTACGCCGCCGGAGAAATTGAGGCCCTGTCCTCTGCCCAACGCCGGGGGCTGAACCTCTTCCGTTCCGCGGCCACCCGTTGTTTTGAATGCCACGCCGCCCCCACCTTCAGCACCGATACCCTCCGCGTGATCGGTGTCCCGGATGGCGACGCGAGCGCTCAGCCCTTCAAAGTCCCCTCCCTACGAAATGTTGCCCTCTCGGCCCCGTACATGCACAACGGCGCGTTTGCCACCCTGGAAGAAGTCGTCAACTTTTATGCAGAAGGCGGCGGGAGTGCCCACGGCGTCGCAGGGGTAGACCCGTTTGTGTTGGGCTTTGATTTCACCGACCAGGAAAAAGCCGACCTCATCGCGTTTCTCTACGCCCTGACGGATGAAAGCACCCTGCCGGAAATCCCCCCCGCTGTGCCCTCAGGGTTGCCCGTTGTTGGACATCTTCCCAACCCCGCGCGGGAAACCGTCCTTGCCTACAACACTGGTTCCGCCCTTTCCACCGCTCCCGCGCGTGGCCCCGAAACCCTCACCATTCAGCCCGGCGAAACCATCCAATCCGTCGTAGACCGCGCCCAATCCGGGGACACGATCATGATCCCCTACGGAACCTACCACGAGCGCGTCGTCATCGACCTGAACGACATTAAATTCTTCGGCATCCCCAACGCCGCGGGCGAATGGCCCACCATGGACGGGGAAGGCAAACTGCCCGAGGCCGTTGTCTCATCCGGTAACAATTTTGAAGTGGCGTACTTGCGTGTCCTCAACTACACAAGTACTGGCATTCTCGTCGAAGGCTCAACCGGTGTCTGGATGCACGACACCTATGCGGAAAATACTGGCATCTATGGCTTGTACCCCGTCCGCAGTACCAACGTCATCATCGAAGACAGCACCGTAGTTGGAACACGGGATGCGGGTATTTATGCTGGACAAAGCGAAAAGGTCATCATTCGCAACAACGAAGTCTACCTAAACGTGTTGGGCATCGAAGCGGAAAACACCGTGGATACAGAAATCTATGGCAACTATGCCCATGACAACACGATGGGCGTGTTAGTTGTCCTCCTGCCGAATCTGACCTCCAAAGTGAACCTGTACACCAAAGTGCATGACAACCTGATCGAAAACAACAACCACGATAACTTTGCCGATGCCGGAACCGCCGCCGCCATTGCGCCCCCTGGCTCGGGCATCGCGCTGATCGGGGTGGATTATGCGGAAGTGTACAACAATACCCTTCGCGGCAACAAAACCGCGGGCGTCGGCGTGTTCGATCTCGCGATTGCCTTCGATCCCGAACGGATCAACGTTCCCACGCGCGCAGAATACAACTCCATTCACGACAACATCTACGCCAACAACGGCTACGATGCTGACAAGTTTGTGGCAAGCCTGGGCATTCCCGGCGCGGACATATTGTGGGATGTGAGCGGTGTGGGCAACCAGTTCAACGATCCCACCGCAACCACTTTCCCACCTGCATTGCCTACGAGCAAATGGCCGGGGATTTTCTACAATGCCTACTGGCAGGTGTTGAATTTCTTGATGAAGGCCATTTCGTAACTACTTATTTAGGATGGAATATAGCTATCAAAAAAGAGGCGCATATTGCGCCTCTTTTTTGATGGGAGCGTTTGGCTTGGATGATCCGATGTTCGTTCTCGATGCCATGCACCGTGTTCTTATTACTGAGTACCAATCCCTATATCGCGTATGCTGCTTCCTGCCCTTTATGTACACATGTCTACCCCCTCTTCCACGCAAGTTGCACTTCCGCCCTTTGGTGCATGGTAGCTTTTTCGGCGGTGAAAGTGGCGGCGATTTCGGCGAGGGATTGACCGGTTTCGGGATGGCGGTAGGTGGGGGCGATTTCAGCGAGGGGGATGGCGACGAAGGCGCGGGTTAGGATGTCCGGGTCGGGGATGTGGTGATGCCCGAGGGAGAGAATCTGATCGTTGAAGAGGGAAAGGTCGAGGTCAATCGTCCGGGGGGCGTTGGGGTTTTCGGTGCGGACGCGGTCGAGACGGTGTTCGAGAGGGCGGATGACGCGGGCGTGGAAAGTTTCCGGGGGTTCGGGGGTTTCCAGCAAGACGGCGGCGTTCAGAAAATTGGGCTGATCCACGCACCCAACGGGGGGCGTTTCCCACACGTTGGAGACAGCTAACACTTTGCCGAATCCGGTCAGCGCGCGAACGGCGGCGGGGAGATTTTTTTCGGGGAGGATATTGGAGCCGAGAGAGAGATACGCGAGGTTGGGCATGAACTTAGCCGAAGGTGGGCGGTTTGGCCGCGAAAACGAACCAATAGACATACACCCAGACACCCAGTAAGGTGGTTAACATGTAGGCGATGTAGGCAATCCGCATGTAGGGTTTGTAGTTGTTGAATTTCAGGGCGGGGATCATTAAGTTGTTCCCACGGAGAACGACAAAGTTGCCAAAAACGAAGGCGAACAGGCCGACTACGGCGTGGGTAGTTGTGATGACGTAAAAAAGACTTTCACGTGGTCCACCTGAATCGCGGATGACAAAATCGCGATATGGTAGCAACATCAACCAGAAAACTAAAATGATGTTTAGTACAGCTCCAGCCGTTTGCACCCACCGGTGCTGGCGGAAGAGTTTTTTGGCTTGTGCAAATTGGGGGTCAGTTTTAGTGTATCGCGCTTCGATCGCCTGGGCGCGTTTTGCCAGGAACGCGCCGAAGGTGAAAGTTAAGCCGATCAGGATACTCAAAACGAGTGTCATGTCTGCGGCAAAATTGGCGTTTGTGCCTAAAAACCCGGATGCGTGAAGAATTTCGATCATAGCTACCTCTTAGATAATTAGTTTTTTCGAGCAAGCTGAACGTACTCGATGAGAAAATGCAATTTATTTGGGGAGTGGAATCTTTGCCCGAAGATCCCACTCCTTTATATGAAGAAGTGGTTCTCAGGAATTATTGGCGAAGTTGTATGCTGTCCAACAAAAATTGGTGTATCAATTCGCCGATGTTAAATCCTAAATCCGGGCTGAAGAGGGCTATGCCGTGAGCACTCCCTGGGTAAATTGTAGCGATGTACCGGGTTCCAGTGACCGAGTTGCACGCTTCCGGGGAGGGACCATCCCCTTCAGCGGCGACACAGTAAACGACGGCCTGGTGCGGATCGCTCAGCAGGGCGGTCGCGGCGTCTGTGTAGTTCACACCGATGAAACTACCAGGGGAGATTGCCATTGCGCCTAAACAACCCAGGGAGACCTGTGCCTCGGCGATTTGTGTTTCGTTTAGGGCAAGACAGGCATCTACGGCGCCATCTGCGCCAATGCTGGTGCCGATGGTTAGGACGCGATTGGGGTCAGCACCAGGTTGAGTTTTAGCAAAGGCGACTGCACTTTGGGCGTCCATTAACAAGCCAGCGTCAAGGCTGGCATTGCCCGCACTCGCACCATGACCGCGGAAGTCGAAGGTGAACACGGCAAACGTGATCCCGGTGTCCAGTCGGGGGAGCCACTCGATACCCGCGGGGGGCTGGCCTGTTTGAAGCCAAAGGGCGATTGTGTCCCACTGGTGTTGGTCACTGCCAAACTGGTGCATGAGGATGACGACCGGGGATTGATCCCTGAGGGGTGGGTAAAACGTTCCGGCGAGTTGTGTGCCATCCAAGCTGGGGAAAGTTAGGGGGATGGGGGTGGGAATGTCGGTGGGGGCAGGGTAGCCGGTGTCGGTGGGTGGGGCAACGGTAGGGGCAGGATAACCAGTATCGGTCGCGGGAACGTTGGTTGGCGCAGGATAACCTTCTTCGGGCGGGGCGACCGTGGGAGCCTGGGTTTCTTCGGGGGGAGCAATGGTAGGGGGGGGGATTTCTTCGGTAACGGTTTCCCCAACGGGTGGTTCAGTCGCGGTGGGTTCTGCGGGGCTGGAACAGGATGCAATAACGAAGATCGAGAAGAGGAAAACGATCCAGAGGGTGAGTTTTCGCATGTGATTTTCTCCAAGATAGAATGTATGCGCCGGGTTATTATGAAATGAAGAAGGCGCAGATTTTGGTTTTATCACAATTCAGCCCAAATCTGCAATAATCTTGGACATTTGGGGGAAACCGACCCTGAAAGGTTGGTGTTAAACTTTTTTGGGTCTCCCGTAATTAACGGGATTAGCCTGAATTTTGAAGGTGTGCGCGGGGTGTACACCCTGTACACACCTTCAAAATTCGGAGGATTTCCCGCCAAAAATGGAAGAGCCACTTTTTTGTAATTGCCTTTATTTGGAGTCAGGATGTACGCTTTTTGTATTCATGGTCATTTTTACCAACCCCCACGCGAAGATCCGCTGACCGGAAAAATTCCACCTGAGGAAGGGGCCAGCCCGTTCCCAAATTGGAATGCACGGATTCATGAGGAATGTTACCGGCCCAATGCGGAAGCGGGGAACTATGCCCGGATGAGCTTTAATTTTGGTCCAACGATTTTAACTTGGCTGGAGCGATATGATCCGACGACTTATCAACAAATTTTGGCGCAGGATCGGGAGAATGTGATTAGGCATGGCGTGGGGAATGCATTAGCACAGGCGTATCATCACACGATTTTGCCGCTGGCAAGTTATCGGGATAAGGTGACACAAGTGGCTTGGGGGATTGCTGATTTTGAATATCGTTATGGTCGCAAGCCGCAAGGGATGTGGCTCCCGGAGACAGCGGTGGATTTAGAAACGTTGAGCGTGCTGGCGGAGCAGGGCATCGAGTTTACGATGCTTGCACCCTGGCAGGCGGAGACAGAGAACCTGGATATTACGCAACCCTACCGGGTTATGCTTTCTGGTGGGAAGAGTATCATTGTCTTTTTCTATCACCAACATTTGAGTGGGAGTGTGAGTTTTCACCCTGAGATGACGGCGAATGCGAGCGAGTTTGTTGCAGAGAGTTTGCGGCCCGCGTTTCGGGAGGGGGATCATCCTCAATTGATCATTGTGGCTTCCGATGGGGAGTTGTACGGGCATCACCAGCGGTTTCGCGAGAAATTCTTGGCGCACGTGTTGGATGGGGCAAGTTCACATGCGGGGTTGACGCCTACTTACCCGGGATTGTGGCTTAAACAACGTCGCCTAACTCATACAATTGGAATTCGCGAGGATACTTCTTGGAGTTGCCATCATGGGGTGCGCCGCTGGTATGAGGAGTGCGGTTGTGCCCGTGAGGGACGGTGGAAGGTGCATCTACGGCGGGGGATGGACCGATTGGCAGAGCGGTTGGATCAGGTTTATTTTCGGCATATAGGTAAATATGTGGTTGATCCCTGGGGGATGCGCCACCAATACGGGCACGTTTTGACTGGCCAACGCAACGGGGAAGATTTGATTTCCGAACATGCCCGGCGAAGATTACCACAACCCGTGACGCGACAAATTTTGACTCTGCTCCGGGCGCAATATGAGCGCCAGCGGATGTACACATCTTGTGGCTGGTTCTTTGAAGACTTTGACCGGATTGAGCCAAAGAATAACTTGAAGTATGCCGCGCAAGCAGTAGCGCTGACCCAGCAAGCGACCGGGTTGGATTTTTCAGAGAAAGCGATGGGGGATTTCCGCGAGGTGGTTAGCCCATCGAGTGGGCTACGAGGCGATCAGGTATTTGGAGTACATCTGGCGCAGGTCTTTGGTGTGGAAACCCGCTCCAAATTTCTTGGGGAAAAATGATACGCTGCGTTTGGGGCAGGTCAGGAACGCCTAGTTCGGTGTTCAGGTCAATGCCGTGCGGGAGATAAGCCAAATAAGCTAACTGGCTACAATAAAAGGCTTCTTCAGTTTGGGGGTTAAAGTAGTTTGCGTTGTAAGGTTTTCCCACTTGAGCCAGACAGTAAGCGACAATTGCCTCGCGTGTCTGGCTTTTTTTTGCTGAATTCCAACTTTGGGTGTCCACAGGACTGCTGATACCGATGAAGGTATCCAAAATGGGGCCGCGTTGGGGGACCATTTCCAGCGCATTCCAGGTCGGCCCGCGAACATCGAAAATGTTTACTCCGCGTGGGCCAGCTTCCACACATCTTCCACCTGGCCCCAAGTAAATGATGATGTGATCGACTTCTCCGGGGACAAACATGCCAATAAAACGCCAAAAATGCCCGGCTATGGGAGTCTCGTCGCCATCAGCTGTACAAATTAAGTCCCCTGGTTGAAGAGAAAGGCCGTGAAGATAAAAGGTAGACATATCTTTTGGGACACAAATTTTTTTGGGAGTTTCCTCTATAAGCCTGAACTATTACTCAGATGCTAGAAATATTACGACAGGGAAGGGGGAGAGTTGTATATTTAGGGGGTGGCCTTCGAAATGTTCTTGCGTAACGCAACATTTTTGATGATCTCGCGTGCTACACGTTGCCCACTTTCAACCGCACCTTCCATGTAACCCTGGTGGGAGGCAACATGTTCCCCAGCAAAATACATATTTCCCACCGGACGCCGGAGCAAATCCCAATACGCTAACACTTCCCCTGGTCCAAAGGCAGCATACGACCCTAACGTATAAGCTTCATTACGCCAGGCAAGCGTTTGGGCAGTGACCACGTATTGTGCCGAACCTGGACAAATTTGTTCGACCTGAGCGATAGCGGTTTGAATCCGCTCTTCATCGCTCATTTGAGAAAAAGCCAGACCTGCATTTGCCCCGGTGTACACCGTCACAATATCGTGCCGACCTTGCTGGCGCAACGTAGGATGCCAGGTACAGGTAATTGGCAGGTCTGTTAAAACGTACGATTCCCAACCCAGTTCAATTAACCGACGGCTATACTGGATTACCACTTTTGTAACAGCGCCGTAGCTCAAGCCTTTCAGCGTAGCCTGGTAATTAGGTGGCAGTGGTGGGTCAAAAGAAATAGCTTTTAGCGGCCCAAAGGGTAAAGCTAAAACGACAAAGTGCGCTTGGACGAATTTGGAAGTGCCTGTCGGGGTTTGGTAGGTCACTTCGAGCAGGTCTCCCTCACACCGGACCTGGGAGATTGGGCTGTTCAACCGGACATCGGGGAGGACACGGGCCATTGCCGTCGGTAGTTGATCGTTGCCGCCTTTGATACGAAACGCATTGCGTGGGGCAAAGGGATCTTCATAGTAGTAACGTCCCCATCGGGCCAGGTCAAGCAAACTTAACTGTTCGGGTTCAACGGTATATTCTGACCGGACGCGCGCCGTGAATGCTTTTTTCGCCAGGGGGTGAACTTCTAGCGTATTCAACCAGTCTCTAATGGATTGTTTGTCAAGAATATGAGCTTTGGGAGACGTTTGCGGATAGTGCGGATCGCGGATTAACTTACCTAAGTCTGCCAGAGCGATCCAAATTTTATCTTCTTCTTCAGAGAGATTTGTACCCCATAAAGACTGATCATACGCCCAGCCAGTCTTCCCCTCCAGCGACAAATATGCCCCCCAATCGCCCATGCCCCCTAGCGGTTCGAGTTTGAGCCGGAATTCTTCCACCAGTTCAATCATTCGATGATGGAAATCTTCGATAAATTCTCCCCCCCCTTCAGCGATCTGGCCCTCACGAAAACCCTCTCGCAGAGTGACCACCCGCCCGCCCACGCGGTCTCGCGCTTCGAGCACGGTCGTTCGAAACCCGGCACGATGCAACTCCAACGCGGCAGATAGGCCCGCTAAACCAGCTCCAATGATCGTAACTTGCTTATGAGAGTAAGAACTATTCAGCATGAGAACTGTACTGGATTTATCTCTATGGTTTCACAGCCTCCAAAAGCGCTTCAACCTGATAACCAGAGACCTCGTCAGCTTCAAGGAGTTCCTCAACGAGTTTGTACACATCTAAAACCGCCGCAGGAACCTTTGCGGGCTTGAGGGTACAAGTAATTTCAACAACAGAAAGCGTGAACATCCAATGCAAGAGTTTGGCAAAGGTTTCTTTGTTGTACCATAGCACGCCATTAAAGCGGTTGATGCCAAGGTACTGTTGGATTTCGGCGTCTTTCAGCCAGGTTTGTAGCGTGGCGTACGCGCGCTCAGATTTCGCTGTCCCGGGCGCGAACCACTGCGCTTGTTGAGCGACTAAAAGTTTGAACAACGGCACCGCGCGCCAACTGGTCTGCTGGTTGGCCCCGAGATTTTGAATGGTATTCGCAACGATCTTGCCCAATAACCACTCGTCAATCCAACTTCGACTTATTGCGGCAAACTTTATCCCACTCCTTGTCTCCTTTTCACTTTTTCTCTCCTTCCCATTCCCATGGTTCTCCGGTTCTCTCTCGGCCACCTTTCCCAAGGCGTGTGTCACTGTCCAGGAGAGTGCAATAGCCCAGGCTAATTCATCATTTCCGAGGGTTTTATTCAGGACAGCCTGCGCGGCGCGATATTTCTTCGATTTTTCCTGTGGGAACCGGGTGGTTAAGTCGGATAGTTGCCGAACCGCGTCCAATTTGCCCATCACTTCCGCGGTCAATGCCTCCACATCCCCCGCTCCCTCAGAAATCTCCTTCGCCGCTGCAAATAACGCGGTCACCTGTTCCCGAAATTCCACAAACTTCTCCTCTTCACCTTCTCCCCCGCGCCCCATCACCTCGCGGACCATTTCCACACTAACTAACGCACGGTAGGGTTCTAAAATGTCGCGTAAGAAGATTTCTTTACGGGCTTCTTCGACGCTGGGAACGCCCCGCCCGTGCAGATAATCGGTCAGGGCAGCGTATTCTCCAGTCAGATCATGGATTTCGCGGAAATCAAGATACACACGATATTCAAACGCACTCAGTTCAAAATATAGCCCTTTTTCGTGAATTTCTTTGCTGTTACGGAGGTATTCCTGTCCAGTAATATGTTCGCGATAAATCACAAAATGATCAGCGGCGTTAGTTATGCCCAAACCTTCGGCCAATTGCCGTTGTTCAAGCCGTTTCTCCTCCCCGCCTGGTTTGACGGCATACGAGGCAGACGTTTTAATCCAACCCTTTGCCTCCCCCCATTTGTTGTGGAACAGCACCAACGAACCTTCGTCCGCTTCCCGGTTCGAGTAGACAAACACATCCTCGTTTACTGCTCCGCCTTCGGCATAGAAATCATACAACAGGAAGTTTTCCACACCTGCGAACAGGTGGCGACGATGGAGCAGGGGGAAGATTTCATGCTCGTGCCGGGCGATCAGGTTGCCATCAACGGTTTCGTTGTAATACGCTTGTTTGTATTCCATCCCATATTTTTCTTCCAACCCTTCCACCTGCCCATGCCCATACATTGGGAGGCCGGGCATGGTAGACATCAGCACGCAAATCCCAAAATATTTTCCTCCCTTGCCAAACTGCCGTACAGCAGTCTCCTCGTCGGGGTTGTTCATGAAGTTAACGTAGCGGCGCAAAATTTCAGGATCGAACTCGATGGTGTTCTTGATCACCGAGCGGTATTCAGCGTTTTTCTCGTCTCGGAGCATGTTCATAAAGGCGGAGTTGTACACCCGGTGCATCCCCAAAGTGCGGACAAAGTATCCTTCCATAAGCCAGAAAGCTTCTGCAAGTAGCAGGGTTTCTGGAACTTCAACCGCGACCCGGTCCACGACTTCGCGCCAGAATTCGATGGGGATGGCGGCGTCGAACTCCTCGCGAGTGCGCCCCAACCCCGCGCGGCTAGGGACCGCGCCCCCGGTGCCTGGTTCGGGGTACCACAGGCGCGCGATATGCTTTTTCGCCAGGGTCATGGCCGCGTCAAAACGGATCACGCTAAATTTTCGCGCCACGTCGAGGATTTTTTGGATAACTGCTTCCCGCACCACCGGGTTGAGGTAGTTGAGTTGTGCGGTATCGTTCCAGGGCATGGAAGTGCCATCGTTACCATGATAAATGTAATCTACACGCCCGGTGTTGTATTCTTCGCGTTTGAAGACAACGGCGGCATCGCTTCGGGTAAAGTAGTGGTCCTCGAGGAAGATGCCGAGACTGGGGTCGTCGGAGAGGTTAGGTCCATTGAAGGTGTAATTCGGATACGGGGAAACGGGAAGGCTGACAAACCAGTCTGGGTGGTCGTGAACCCATTTGGAGACGATACCTGTATGGTTGGGCACCATGTCCGCGGCCAGACGGATACTGCGGGCGCGGGCGCGTTCGTTGAGTTTTGTGTAGGCGTCATCCCCCCCTAGTTCCTCGGCGATAACGTAATCGTATAGAGAGTAGGCGGAGGCGAGCGCTTCCGGGTTGCCGGTGAGTTGTTTGATGCGTTGGGAAGCCGGGCTGCGTTCCCAAATACCGATTAGCCATAAGCCTGTGAAGCCCCACCGCCCTAGGGCATCAAGTTCTTCGTCGGGGATGTCGTCAAGGCGGGTGATGGTGCGCCCATAGCGGCGGGAAAGCTGATCGAGCCAGACATAAGCGTTTTTGGCGATCATGACGAGGTGGGGCATCCATGCAAGATCGGGGCTGAATTGTTCAGGCTCGGCTTGCATGGCAGGGGCATTGAAACTTGGAATCAATGCGGGGCCAGGCCCGTGGAAGACCGCTTTCGTTTCTTCGCGGATCAGGTCGAGACTGCTCAACACGCGAAAGTTCAAGCGTCCTTCCTGTACAACGGTCCAACGCCCGCGGAGGAAGTTGAGTTGTTCGGTGAGCGAGTAGGGATGGGCAAGGAAGGGGGTGCGAAGATAGTCGAGTAGGGATTGTTTGTGGGAAGTGGATGTGGTGGGGGATTCGCCCGCGGGGGTGAGACCCGGTTGACCGGCGAAGAAGGTTTGTAAGGTGGAGATCAGGTTGGGATAGGCAGTCCCAAGTTCGAGTGGGGCATCGTCGAAAAATTCTTTGTAGGGCTGGAATGCGGGGTTTTGGTTCGCCAGCCAGAGGAGAAGCATTTCTTCCAGGGTGCTTTCCCGGTTAGAGACGCTATTGGTACTTTGTGCAAGGTATTCTGTGGGTGTGAGCACGCCGGAGTACACAGCCAAAGGCGGAAATTCATCGGTGAAACGGAGCAGGGTGTGGTCAAGTGTCTCCGGACCGAGGGTAGCCTGGAGAAAGGACAAGGCTTCGGCCATCAGGCGCGGGTTGGTTTGCGCGCGGTATTGAGCCATTGCAAGGTGGAGCATCTCATCTATTAATCCCAGCGCGTTGATCTCTCCCGCACGCACGGCCTGTTCGGGAAAGCTAACAAGGTCGCGGGTTTCGTTGATGCGTTGGGCGAACAGCCGGGCGGCGTGAAAATCGGCGAAGATCACGTTGCCGTTCGTGGCAAAGAGACTGAGATCGAACTTATAGCGGTCGCGGGCTTTGCGGGAGATGTGAAATTCGTACATGGGGGAGGTAATGAAGGAAATGTAATAGGTGGTGAGCAGTGGAAAAAGATGAAGCGGAGTTGGTGTTTGATAACTCGCCGCTCGCCACTTGTAAATTTGCTGATTTGAATAGTATCACAGATTATTGCGTATAATTGGGCTTCATGTCTGCGATTCCTTACCTTGAACTGAATTCTAACCCAGGAATGTCCCTGCATTTTGCTCACGCAAACGGATACCCTCCGCGAGCGTACCTGCCTTTTTTGGAAAGCCTCGCAAAAGACTTTCATGTCACCGCGATGGAGATGCGCCCGCTTTGGCCGGAGAGGGAACCGCGCGAAGTGCAAGATTGGGGGGATTTTGTTGGGGATTTGCTCACGTTTGTGGAAACGGTGGCCGTGCGGGCCGGGAATCCCGTTGTGGGAGTGGGACATTCATTGGGCGGTACAGTTACGCTAATGGCGGCGCTCCAACGTCCGGCATTGTTTCGCGCGTTGGTGTTGATTGATCCGCCGTTTTTCCCGCCGCGGGCGAGTCTGGTCTGGCAGGTAATGTTCCGTGTAGGGTTGGCAGGACGAATGCATCCCCTGGTCAAAGGGGCGTTGAAGCGGCGCAACCAGTTTGAGAGCCGGGAGGCGATGTTTGCCCATTATCGGAAAAAGAAGGTGTTTGCGAAAATGGATGACCGGGCGTTGGGGGCTTATGTAGATGCGCTGGCTGTTCCGGCGGGGAAGGGGGTGACGTTGCGTTTTTCGCCCGCGTGGGAGGCGAGAGTATATGAAACCGGACTTTTGCGAGATTGGAAAACCTGGCGCGAGTTGCGCGGGTTGCCGTTGCCGATCCTGTTGCTCCGCCCCGACCACACCCCTACGACTCCGGACAAAACGGTGGAACTTCTCCGCCAACGTGCCCCGCAAACTATTCATCGTTATATCTCCGATACCACGCACCTCGCCCCCATGGAAAGGCCGGAGACTGTAGCTGAAATGGTGCGGGCGTTTGTTTAACTCGCCAAAACGGCTACCAACCAAATTCCCCCCCATATCAAAGCAGGTTCAATAATAGCCCGCCGGGTTTCCCGCCCATCGGTCAAATTGCCGACGAAATTGGTCAGTCCATACGCGGGGCCGAGTAAAGCCAACCCGAAAGGGATCGGACTTAGCGTCCAATAATGGAACGCCACGCTCAACTGCCCTACAATTAGGCTGATGACAAACGCGGCAAACAAGGCCATTCGCCCGTTTTCAGGCGTGAAGTTATCCTGCAAATTGAGCCGCAAGTATATGTAGCGCAAGCTGATCAGCCCAGCAGAAAAAGCCATAGGGGGCATGAGAAAAGATAGCCTGGTTGCATTGCTTTTGAGCGTGATGGCCAAAACTAAAAATAGAGCAAAGGACAATGCGGTCAATCCGGCGACCGCGGCGGGGTAGCTGGGGTCTTCCGCATTTACCACGAGGTATTCGGCAACGAGCACGAGCAGTAACAGCCCCGCGCCGATAACAAACACGATATTCCATAGCAAACCTGTGGGGAGCGAGTGCAGAATTTCGCCTAAAACAAGCGCAGTCAGGGCGGGGACAAACCAGTGTTGGAGCGTCTGCCGGTCGTGCAGGGCGGGATGTTGGCGAATAAGCCAGTCTGCCCCGGATGCGGTCAACCCGGCGACGAGAATCGAAACCACTGTGTTTGCATCCAACACAAACCCAAAATACACCCCCCACACTTCTATCCCCACCGTACGCGTGGGCAAATCCACAAACCGTCCCATCGCGTAGGCCAGCAGAGTCACCACCGCCAACGTGCTGATCCGGTCAAAATTGGGGAAATGCTGGACTTTCATATCGGGGATTTTACCCCAAGAATTCCCCCCAACCCATCTGTGTTATCATTCCAAAACCCACCCCTCCCCTCTTCTCTCCCTCTCCTTTTCCTCCTCCCTATGCCCACTCTCCCCTCCCTCGCTGAAACCCTCATTCAAAACGTCGAAAAAGTCATCGTTGGCAAACGCGCCAGCATCGAACTCCTGCTCGCCGCCGTCCTTGTTGAAGGGCACGTTCTCCTCGAAGATGTCCCCGGTGTCGGCAAAACCATGCTCGCCCGCGCCCTCGCCACCAGTCTGGGCGGCGACTTCAAACGCTTGCAATGCACCCCCGACCTTTTGCCGAACGACGTTTTAGGCGTATCCATCTTCAACCAGCAAACCAACGATTTTGAATTCCGCCCCGGCCCGGTCTTCGTCAACATTCTCCTCGCCGACGAAATCAACCGCGCCACCCCGCGCACCCAATCCGCCCTCCTCGAAGCGATGCAGGAAGCGCAAGTCACTGTCGAAGGGGTCACGCGCCCGCTCCCACGTCCGTTCCTGGTGATGGCGACCCAAAACCCCATCGAATACGAAGGCACCTTCCCCCTCCCCGAAGCGCAGCTCGACCGTTTCCTCCTCCGCGTCTCCCTCGGTTACCCCACCCCTGCCGATGAAAAGACGATCATGCTCAACCTGCGTCGTACCCACCCGATCAACACCCTCCAGCCCGTCGCCACCACCGATGATCTCCTCTCCCTGCAAGCTACCGTCTGGGATGTCCACGTAGACGAAACCCTGCAAGATTACATCGTCAACCTCGTCGTCGCCACCCGCCAACATCCTGACCTTGCCCTTGGCATCAGCCCCCGCGGCAGTCTCGGCCTCTACAAAACCGCCCAAGCCCTCGCCGCCCTCCGCGGCCGCGACCACGTCCTCCCCGACGACCTCAAAACCCTCGTCCCCTACATCTTCACCCACCGTCTCATCGTCCGCCCCGAAGCCGAACTCCGCGGTCGCACCGCCGTCGGGATTTTGCAGGAGATTGTGAAGGGAACGCCGCTTAATATTGCGTGATTGGGTGAATGTGTGATTGGGCGAATAAAAAATCACCCAATCACGCAATCGCAAAATCGCCCAATTTCCCATGTCCGATTTCCTCCTCCCCCTCATCCTACTCCTCCTCGCCCTCGCCATCTTCACGCAGGACGACTTCACCATCACGCTCGTGTACCTGTTCGCGGGCGTGTATGCGTTGGGGAGTTGGTGGAGCCGGAAAGCGTTGGAAGCGGTTAAATACACGCGCGAGTACCCCTCCCGCGTTTTTCCCGGCGAAGATTTCACCGTCAAACTCGAATTCACCAATCCCGGCTGGCTCCCGGTCGTCTGGATGCAAATCAACGAATCCATCCCCGTAGATTTGGCGCAGGGGAATTTGTTCCGGCAGGTAGCGCATATCGCCCCGCGCGGCAAAGCCACTTTTGAGTATCAACTTTTTCCGCGGAAACGGGGGTATTACACCGTCGGCCCGTTACGCGTTCAATCGGGAGATGTTCTTGGCCTCGTGGATGATCTGTCTCGCGAGGGCACCAGTGGCGATCTGATCGTCTACCCGCGCGTGATCTCGTTGACAGATGTCCGCCTTCCATCACGTTCCCCCCTCGGGACGCTGCGCCACACCCAACCGATCTTTGAAGACCCCACCCGCGTCATCGGCAAGCGCGAATACATCGCCGGGGACTCCCTCCGCCGCGTGGATTGGAAAGCGACCGCCGCCACCCGCCGCCTGCAAGTGAAAATCTTCGAGCCGTCCATCGCCCTGGAAACCGCCATTTTCCTCAACCTGAACTTTGCCGATTACCTGACCCGCTACCAATACGATGCTACCGAATTGGGTATCACCGTTGCCGCCTCTCTCGCCACTTGGCTGGCCGGGAAAAAGCAATCGGTTGGCCTGCTGACGAACGGCCTCGACCCCATATCGGGCGGTGTTGCCAAACCCATCCCCCCCCGCGCGGGCAGGGGACAAATCACCCGCATTTTGGAGACGCTCGCGCGGGTCAAAGCCGGGGAGGGGTTAGCCTTCATTGACCTGATCCAGGAATCCCGCGTTAGTCTGCCGTGGGGCACAACGTTGATCTTCATCACCGCCTCGGCAGACGAGAAATTTTTTGACGAAGTATTCCGCGCCAGCCGCGCGGGGCTGAGTGCGGTTCTGATCCTCTGCGGCCCCGTCGCCGACCTCCAGCAAACCCGCGCCCGTGCGGAGTATTTTGGCATCCCGCTTGTTCATTTTCAAAACGAGCAGGATTTGGATGTGTGGAGATAAAGACGGTACACAGAAAACACAGATGAAACAGAAGAACGCAGATGATTTTTAAAGAAAAATCTGTGGAATCTGTGCCTTCTGCGTCCTCTGTGTACCATACCTGCTTATGTTCGAACCCAAACAACAAGAAGCCTTTCGTTGGAATGAAACCGTCGCCACGGTCGCGGCCAGCCTCCTCCTTGCGGGGATGATGGCTTGCCTCGGCGTGACGTTGGCGGGGTTTGGCGCGCGGCTGTTTCCGGGGTGGGACGGGGGGTATCTGCCCTGGCTGGGATTCTTCATCGCGTTGGAAGCAGTTTTTTCGGAGAGGCACGTCCACCACGAGACGATGTTTAGCAAGAACCGGATGATCTACCGCTTCTCAGAAGTTGTTATGCTGACCATTGCCCTCAAATTTGGCCTGATCTTCCTGCGCGGACAATCGCTCCTCGCCACCCTCAACCTTTGGCGGGATGATTTTCTCTTCAACTTCCTCGCGGGGGAATTTGGTGGCATTTGGCTGGTGATGATGGGGATTTGGATGATCATCAATACCCTGGCCTCCCTCATGTACAACCTTCTCGACGACACCGAGCTGCTCAAACCGGGTAGCGAACCCCAATATTTCTCCAGCCGCCGGGAAATCCGCCGCCAACTCGCCGGGCGCATCCTCTTCCTCGGTGCAGTGATGGTCTTCCTCACCGCCCTCACCCGCGCGGACCTAAAACCCGTTTGGGGCGAACTCCCGCCCATTGAAGTAGGTGCGGTCAACGTGCTCCTCTACTTTTTTCTAGCCCTGCTCCTCCTCAGCCAGGGACAATTCGCCGTCCTCCGCGCCACCTGGATTTGGCAGCGCATCCCCGTCACCCGTCCGATGGCGATGGGATGGCTCCGATACAGCCTGATTTTCCTCGCCGTGATCGCCCTGCTCGTGTTGGTCCTCCCCACCGGATATTCCGTGGGCCTGCTCACACTGGTAAAGATTTTATTCAACGTGATCGCCACCGTTCTCTATTTTCTCTTCCTCGTGCTTTCCCTGCCCATCTTGTGGCTTCTTCGCCTGTTCAACCGTCAAAACGGAATCGACCAACCGCTCGAAAACCCCTTCGAAAACCTCATCCCCACCCCCGAACCGGACACCGTCACGCCCATCGCCAGCGTGCCCTTCCCTGAACTGGCGAAATCCATCATCTTTTGGACGCTCTTCCTCCTCGTGTGCGGGTACGCCCTCGCCCAATACTTCCGCCAGCACAAAGCCCTGCTCGAACGTATCCGCCGCATCCCCGGCCTGCGCTGGCTGACCGAGGGGTG